>NZ_VBZC01000056.1:0-61297 GCF_005786655.1 Streptomyces montanus | reverse complement strand
AACCTCGCCCCGACCGAATGGCCGGAGACGGGGTATCAACATATCTGGCGTTGATTTTTGGCACGCTGTTGAGTTCTCAAGGAACGGACGCTTCCTTCGTACTCACCCTCTCGGGCTTTTCTCCGGGCGCTTCCCTTCGGTCTTGCGTTTCCGACTCTATCAGACTCTTTCGCGTCCGATTTTCCGTCGGTGGCCATTCTCCGCGTCAGCGGGATATTGGCCCTGTGGCACTGCGTCTTTTGGCTCCAAGGTTTCCCTTGCGGCCTTCGACATTCACTACGTTAACCGATCCCCCCGGCAGCTCATAATCGAGTTCCGCGAGTTCGAATTGCGGCACGCAGGCACACAAAATTCGCCCTCGCTGAGAGGGAGTCGTAGGTAGTGGGTTGGCCGCTCCCGGCTGCAGGCTGAACGCCGTACCCGGTTCAAGCGGCTCGGGCTACATTACGGTTCGCCCAGGGAGGCGTCAAGTTCGGCGTCGACGGGGCGTATGGGCTCGATAGGGGCTCACCGTCGGATCGTTGGCGATCCAGAAGCGCCACGGGTGGACGCCGCCGTCACCGGAGACACCGGTGCGTGGACCGTTGCGCACCTGGTCAGGGCCTACTGGTGTGCCCGCGAGCAGGGTGAATGGGGAGCCCTCGGGCGCGCAGGCGTCCGTGCCGTTGAGGGCTCGGTCCACGCCCAGGGCGGTCGCGAGCCGTGCGGGGCCTTTGGCCAGTTCCTTGTCCTGTTGGGCCGAGAGTCGCCGTTTGCGGGCGAGTTCGGCGCCTTCGATGATCTCTCCGGCACGGAGCAGGACCGCGCTCGCACGGCCCTCCGGACCGCACACCAGGTTCATGCAGTGCCACATGCCGTAGGTGAAGTAGACGTACACATGGCCGGGCGGACCGAACATCACGTCGTTGCGGGCCGTGCGCCCGCGATAGGCGTGGGAGCCGGGGTCGTTCTGGCCGTCGTATGCCTCGACCTCCGTGAGGCGGAGTTCGATCGGTCCGTCCGGGGTGGTGCGCACGAGGATGCGCCCCAGGAGGTCGGGGGCGACCTCCAGGACAGGGCGGTCGAAGAACTCCCGGGTGAGGGGCGTACGGTCAGGGGCCGCGATCATGGCGTACGAGCGTAGTGCAGACGTATGTCTGGCGGCTCGGTGGCCGGAGGGCGTGCGCCTTGCCAGGGTGAGGTGTGGAACCGGCCACGGCTGGTTCGCGTTTGTATGGATCAAGGATCCGCACGGAGACAGGCGTCGGCCTGAGGAGGAAACACATGGGGTTCAAGCGGCTGCTTGCGAGCCTGGGTGCTGGTGGGGCTTCGGTCGAGACGGTACTGACCGAGGTGAATGTCGTCCCCGGCGGCGTCGTCCAGGGTGAGGTGCGGATCCAGGGCGGATCCGTGAACCAGGAGATCGAGGGGCTTTCGGTCGGGCTCCAGGCCCGGGTGGAGGTCGAGGGGCACGACGACCAGGAGCTCAAGCAGAACATCGAGTTCGCGAAGCTGCGGCTCGGCGGAGCCTTCGAGCTGCAGGCGAACGCGGTGCACGCGGTGCCGTTCGGGCTTGAGATCCCGTGGGAGACTCCGGTCACGACCATCGACGGTCAGCCGCTGCGCGGGATGAACATCGGTGTGACCACGGAGCTCGAGATCGCGCGGGCCGTGGACTCCGGTGACCTGGACCCGATCAGCGTGCATCCGCTGCCGGCGCAGCAGGCGCTTCTGGACGCCTTCATCCAGCTGGGCTTCCGGTTCAAGAGCGCGGACATGGAGCGCGGTCACATCCGGGGTACGC
The DNA here is from genome assembly GCF_005786655.1 of Streptomyces montanus. Taxonomy (NCBI): domain Bacteria; kingdom Bacillati; phylum Actinomycetota; class Actinomycetes; order Kitasatosporales; family Streptomycetaceae; genus Streptomyces; species Streptomyces montanus. The sequence continues at coordinate 59,514 of NZ_VBZC01000056.1, read as the reverse complement.
GGCAGAAGCTGCCGTTCTACCAGGAGATCGAGTTCTTCCCGCCGCAGCAGTACCGCGGCCTCAACCAGGTCGAGTTGAGCTTCGTCGCCGACGAGCACGAGATGGACGTCGTGCTGGAGATGGACAAGAAGCCGGGTCTGTTCGGCGAGGGCAGCGACTCGTTCCGGTCGTTCAAGGTGGGGCTGAACGACTTCCACGGGACCGACTGGGCGGCGTATCTCAACCAGTGGCTGTCCGAGGTCGGTAGCCGGCGCAACTGGTTCTAGGCTCGGGGACCAGGGCCTGATCCGCCGGACAGGCCCTGGAGATTCCACCGATCAGGAACCGATCAGGAGGTGCCGAGGTGACCGAGCCCAAGAGGCCACCGCTTCCCCACGACTTCCATCCCGCTGTGCCGTCGTTCACGGTCACGAGCGAGGACGTGGAGCCGGGCGCGGTGCTGAAGGACGCTCAGGTCCATGCGGCCGGGAACACTTCGCCGCAGCTGCGCTGGGAGGGCTTCCCGCCGGAGACCAAGAGCTTCGCCGTGACGTGCTTCGACCCGGACGCCCCCACGGGCAGCGGGTTCTGGCACTGGACCGTGTTCGACATTCCGGCCTCGGTGACCGAGCTGCCGGCGGGCGCGGGCAGCGGCAAGTTCGAGGGGCTGCCGGAGGGAGCGGTTCAGGTCCGCAACGACTACGGGACGAAGGAGTTCGGCGGTGCCGCGCCGCCGCCCGGGGACCCGGCACACCGGTACGTCTTCACGGTGTACGCGGTGGATCAGGAGAAGCTCGGTCCGGACTCGGACGCGTCGCCCGCTGTCGTGGGCTTCAACCTGCGCTTCCACACGCTGGCGAGGGCTCAGCTCATCGCGGAGTACGCGGCACCCGCGGACAGTTGAGCGTTCTGAGCGTTCACTGAGCGTTTGCCCGCCTCTGGTCTTGGAATTGATCAGGGGCGGGCATTTTTTATTGCGTTGTCCATCTCGGCGTGCCCGGCCAGAGTTGATCCAAGCCCGCCAGGAGGTGGGCCGGTGCACGGAGGAGGTGGGCTGGATGCGGGACACGCTGGTGCTGAACGCGAGCTTCGAGCCGCTGTCGACGGTGACGATGAATCGAGCCGTCGTTCTGGTGCTGCAGGACAAGGCTGTCGTCGAGCAGGCCCACCCCGAACTGCGTATGCGCGGAGCCGCGGTCGACATACCGGTGCCCCGGGTGATCAGGCTGTGCCGCTATGTGAGGGTGCCCTTTCGAAGACAAGCTCCGTGGTCCAGGCGCGGTGTTCTCATACGTGACCGGCACAGGTGCGCGTACTGCGGGAGGCGGGCGACGACCGTTGACCACGTGGTGCCACGGGCGCAGGGTGGTGCGGACTCCTGGCTGAACACGGTGGCGTCGTGTGCGGAGGACAATCACCGCAAGGCGGACCGGACTCCGGAGCAGGCAGGCATGCCGCTGCTGCGGCACCCGTTCGAGCCGACGCCGGCGGACGCGATGCTGCTGGCCCTGGCCCGGGACGAGCTCAACGCCCTGCCGGACTGGCTGGCACAGCCGGCGGCATAGTACGTACGTGACTGGGGCCCACCTCCCGACGGAGGTGGGCCCCAGTCACGTACGTACGCGTTCAGTCGGTGACGGACGGCTTCTCGCGGCGCTCCGTGCCTCCGCTGCCCGGGCCGCCGCCCATCCCGCCCATCGGTCCGAAGTTGCCCATGGCACCGCTCAGCCCCTTGAGCGCGTCGCCGATTTCACTCGGCACGATCCAGAGCTTGTTGGCGTCGCCCTCGGCGATCTTCGGGAGCATCTGGAGGTACTGGTAGGCGAGGAGCTTCTGGTCCGCGTCACCGGCGTGGATGGACTCGAAGACGGTCCGGATGGCCTGTGCCTCACCCTCGGCGCGCAGCGCGGCGGCCCTGGCCTCACCTTCGGCGCGCAGGATCGCGGACTGCTTCTCACCCTCGGCGGTCAGGATCTGGGACTGGCGGATACCTTCGGCGGTGAGGATCGCGGCACGCTTGTCACGGTCGGCGCGCATCTGCTTCTCCATCGAGTCCTGGATGGAGGTGGGCGGCTCGATCGCCTTGAGCTCGACGCGATTGACGCGGATGCCCCACTTGCCGGTGGCCTCGTCGAGGACGCCGCGCAGCGCCGCGTTGATCTCCTCGCGGGAGGTCAGGGTCCGCTCCAGGTCCATGCCACCGATGATGTTGCGGAGCGTGGTGACGGTGAGTTGCTCGATGGCCTGGATGTAGCTGGCGACTTCGTACGTCGCGGCTCGCGCGTCGGTCACCTGGTAGTAGATGACGGTGTCGATGTTCACGACCAGGTTGTCCTGGGTGATCACGGGTTGCGGTGGGAAGGGCACGACCTGTTCGCGGAGGTCGATGCGGTTGCGGATCGAGTCGATGAACGGGACCACGATGTTCAGGCCCGCGTTGAGCGTCCGCGTGTAGCGGCCGAAGCGCTCGACGATGGCGGCGCTTGCCTGTGGAATGACCTGGATGGTCTTGATCAGCGCGATGAAGACCAACACCACCAGAATGATCAGGACGATGATGATCGGTTCCATCGTTGCTCCCCGTACCCTTCTCCGCCTCGGCGTTCCGGAAGATCTTGTGACTGTTGAAGATCTTGCTGGACGAGTGTGTCAGACCACAACTCCCCGCGTAATGCGTTCTGTCCACTGAACGCCGCGCGACCTCATAGGACGATCGCCGTGGCGCCTTCGATGTCCACGACGTCCACCTCTTGACCTACTTCGTAGGTCCGGGCTGTGTCGAGAGCGCGCGCGGACCAGACCTCACCGCCGAGCTTGATCCGGCCACCGGAACCGTCCACCCGCTCCAGGACCACGGCCTGTTTGCCTTTCAACGCTTCTACGCCTGTGGCGAGTTGGGGCATCTGTGAGCGATGCCGGGCCGCGACGGGGCGTACCACGGCGATGAGAGCGACCGAGACGGCGACGAAGACCACGACCTGCAGTACGACGCCGCCTCCGAGCCCCGCGGTCAGTGCGCCCGCGACCGCGCCGACGGCCAGCATTCCGAACTCCGGCATCGCGGTCACGACGAGCGGGATTCCGAGCCCGACCGCACCGATCAGCCACCACACCCATGCGTCGATGTCGTTCACATGGTCATGGTAGGTCCGCGGGTCCTGTCGCCGACAGGGCGCCGATCAAGTTGGCACAGGTGTTATGGGTGTTGTGGACTGTCAGGACAGCGGCAGGCCCTGGGCCGTCCAGCGGTCGCCGACCTGTTCGACGACGAGCGGCAGCCCGAAGCAGAGCGACAGGTTGCGCGAGGTGAGTTCGAGCTCCAGCGGTCCGGCGGCGAGCACCTTGCCCTGACGGATCATCAGGACGTGGGTGAAGCCGGGCGCGATCTCCTCGACGTGGTGCGTGACCATGATCATCGAGGGCGCGATCGGGTCGCGGGCGAGGCGGCCGAGGCGGCGTACGAGGTCCTCGCGGCCGCCGAGGTCGAGGCCGGCGGCGGGCTCGTCGAGCAGCAGGAGCTCCGGGTCGGTCATCAGGGCGCGGGCGATCAGGGTGCGCTTGCGCTCGCCCTCGGAGAGCGTGCCGAACCTGCGTTCCAGGTACTCGCTCATGCCGAGGCGGTCGAGGAAGGCGCGGGCGCGCTGCTCGTCGATGTCCTCGTAGTCCTCGTGCCAGCCGGCGGTCATGCCGTACGCGGCGGTCAGTACCGTCTGCAGGACCGTCTGGCGCTTGGGGAGCTTTTCCGCCATGGCGATGCCGGCCATGCCGATGCGCGGGCGCAGGTCGAAGACGTCGACCTTGCCGAGAGTGTCGCCGAGGATGGTGGCGGTGCCCTGGCTGGGGAAGAGGTAGCTGGACGCGACATTCAGGAGGGTCGTTTTCCCGGCGCCGTTGGGGCCGAGGATGACCCAGCGCTCGCCCTCCTTGACCGACCAGGAGACCTGGTCCACCAGAGCCCGGCCCTCGCGGACCACGGATACGTCCTCCAGCTCCAGAACATCGCTCATGAGCGCGCTGTCTCCCAAATGCAGTCTCGGCCGTCGCCTGCGCCTTGTGGACGCAGCCCCCAGGGAAATCTACGCCACCGGTCGGCCGGTCCATTCCATCGGTCCGGTCCTTAGGGTGGGGGCATGCTTTCGGAACCACGCTCAGGACGGCTGGCAGCATGGGGAAATGCCCTTTTGGCCGGGCTCGTTTCGCCGGACGACGCGGTCCTCGCCATGGTCGGCGAGGACGCCCTGCACCGGGTGGAGGGGCTGCCCGGCGAGACGGGGCCCGTCGGGCTCACGCTCGCGCTGGGACGGTTGCGTGCCCTCGGCGTGACGGGTCTGCGCGTGGCGCTGCCCGCGCCGGGGCATCCACTGGGCCTGAGCGGGCCGCCCGAGTTCAACGCTCGCGCCCTGGACGCGGAGGAGGCGGTCGTCTGCCACGGCGGCGCGCTGGGTCTGGTGCCGGAGGTGTCCGAGGCCGGTCCCGAGGGCGACGTACATGTGGAGGTCGTCTGGCACTGTCTGGAGGTGCGCGAGGCGCCGCCCGCCGATGTGCCCTCGCTCGGCGAGGCCGAGCGGGAGCTCGCGGAGGCGCTGCGCGAGGCCACCGATGTGCTGTCACGGCTCGACGTGGCCGGTTCGGGTCCGGTCGCCGAGGCGGCGGTCGACGCGTACCGGGCGCGGGCCGAACGGGGCGGCGAGGTACTGGCTCCCGGCTATCCGCAACGTGCGGTACGGGTCCTGGAGCTGGCGCAGCGCGTCGGGCTGCTCATCTCGGTGGCGTACGAGAACGGCCACGGCGGAGCCGTGAGCGCCTCGGAGATGGCCGCGCGCTCCGAAGCCCTGCGCCCGGTCGAACGCACGGCCAGGCGAGCACAGGTGGCCGCGTACAACGCGTTCGTGGAGGAGCGGGAGCGGGGCGCGCGCTGAGATCCGGTCCGCGCAAGGGGAAGGCCCCGCGGACCGGAAGGTCCGCGGGGCCGGTGGCCGGTGAGGCCGGTGGCCGGTGGCCGTGAAGCCTCAGCCGTTCGTGACAGAAGCGCCGGACACCGGGTTCAGGAGTCCGATCACGTTGGCGGTGTTGCCGACGACGGCAGCGGGGACGTCGACGGGAACCTGGACCACGTTGCCCGAGAGGACCCCCGGAGACCCCTCGGCCGCGCCGTTGGCGCCCGTGTCGGCGACAGCCGTACCGGCGGAGGCACCTGCGGCGAGTCCGGCGACAGTGAGGGCCATGGCGGCCTTCTTGGCGATGTTCATAAGAAGCATTCCTCCTGCGTTTGCGTATCCGACCCGGCCGCGGGTCGTACCCTGAGCAACGCACGGAATGCCTGGACGGCACGGGAAGCCGTGCCCGTTTTGCCCGTTCGGGCCAATGACCCGACGAGTCGACAACCGGACCGGCCCCCCAAGGCGTCCTGGGAGGCCGGTGGTCGCCGCCGATCCGGGCGTACGTCAGCCGTTGAAGCCCTGGTTGCCGAACGTCGGGTTCAGGGCGCCGACCACGTTCACGGTGTTGCCGACGACGTTCACCGGTACGTGGACCGGGGTCTGGACGAGGTTGCCCGAGGCGACGCCGGGCGAGCCCACGGCCTGGCCGCTCGCGTGCGCGCCGTCGGTGGCGGAGGCGAAACCGGCACCGGCGACCACCAGGCCACCGGCCACCATCGTGACGGCAGCGGCCTTCTTCAGGTTCTTCACTTCTGAGCTCCTCCTTGCGATCGCTGCGGCAAGGCGCCGCAGCACGCAATGGAGAACGGCGCGGATCCACGATGGATGCGCCGACTGGGGGACATTCCCACGACGGTATGAATCTCGGCCCGGAAGGGAACCATCCGTGGTGCCGCCGCGGTACAAGTGCGGGGCCCGCGGTCAGCCGGTCACACCATGACGTACGGCCCAGAGCGCGGCCTGCGTCCGGTCGGCGAGGTCGAGCTTCATCAGGATGTTCGAGACATGCGTCTTGACGGTCTTCTCGGAGAGGACGAGGGCGCGGGCGATCTCGCGGTTGGACCGGCCATCGGCGATCAGGCCGAGGACCTCACGCTCCCGTTCGGTGAGTGAACCGCCTCTCCCCTGGCCGAGGTTGGCCTCCTCCTGGGACAGCAGCGCGTCGGCGACCTCGGGCTGCAGCAGGATGTGTCCCGCGTGCACGGAGCGGATGGCGCCCGCGAGCGCGTCGGGGTCCACGTCCTTGTAGACGTATCCGGCGGCGCCGGCGCGCAGGGCCGGGACGACCGTGCGCTGCTCGGTGAAGCTGGTGACGATGAGCACGCGCGCGGAGTTGTCGAGTTCGCGCAGCTTGCGCAGCGCCTCGACGCCGTCCATGCCCGGCATCTTGACGTCCATGAGGACGACGTCGGGCTTCAACTCCTGGGCGCGGGCGACACCTTCGGCACCGTCGGACGCCTCTCCCACGACCTCGATGTCGTCCTGTATCTCCAAGAAGGTGCGCAGACCGCGACGGACCACTTGGTGGTCGTCGACGAGCAGCACCTTGATTGTGTCAGCCACCAGGGACCTCCATCTCGATGGTGGTGCCCTTCCCGGGCGCCGATTCCACGGTCAGCCGGCCGCCGACACCGCTCGCCCTGTCGCGCATCGACACCAGCCCCAGGTGACGTCCCGCGCGGCGTATCGCCTGGGGCTCGAAGCCGCTGCCGTCGTCGGTGACGCGCAGGACCGCTCCTGGGCCGCGCCTATCGAGGGTGACGTCGACTCGGGCCGCTGCGGAGTGCCGCAGCGCGTTGTGCAGGGCCTCCTGGGCGACGCGGAGCAGGGCCTCCTCCTGGGCCGCGGGCAGTGCGCGTACGCCTCGGCCGGTGAAGGTCACGCGGGCGGAGTGGGCGCGGTCGAGGACCTGTATCTGGGTGCGCAACGTGGCCACCAGACCGTCCTCGTCGAGGGCCGCGGGGCGCAGCTCGACGACGGCGGCGCGCAGTTCGTCGGCGGCCTCCGCGGCGAGCGCGGCCACCTGCTGCAGTTCGCCCTTGGCGCGGCCCGGGTCGCGGTCGACCAGGGCGGCCGCGGCCTGGGCGGTGAGCCGCAGGGAGAACAGCTTTTGACTGACGGCGTCGTGGAGCTCATGGGCGAGCCGGGAGCGTTCCTCGACGATCGTGAGCTCCCGGCTGCGCTCGTACAGGCGGGCGTTGGTCAGGGCGATCGCGGCGTGCTGGGCGAGGATCGTCAGGAGTTCCTCGTCGTCCTCGGTGAAGCCGCAGGTGCCTTCCGGCTTGGGGCATTTCTTGTTGGCCAGGAAGAGTGCGCCGATGGTCTCGTCGCCGTCGCGGACGGGCAGGCCCAGGAAGTCGGACATGTCGGGGTGGGCACTCGGCCAGCCCTCGAAGCGGGGGTCCTTGCGCACGTCGGCGAGGCGCTCGGGCCGGTCCTCGTGCAGCATCGCGGCCAGGATGCCGTGCTGACGCGGCAGCGGGCCGATGGCCTTCCACTGGGCGTCGCTGACGCCGTCGACCACGAACTGGGCGAAGCCGCCGTGATCGTCGGGGACTCCGAGCGCCGCGTACTCGGCGTCGAGCAGCTCGCGGGCCGAGGCGACGATCGTCTTGAGGACGTCGCGCACCTCGAGGTGTCTGCTCATGGCCAGCAGTGCGGAACTCACCGCGGCCAGGCCCGACGGGGTTCCTTGGCTCATGACCTCACGGTACCGGCGGGGGGTGACAGCGCGTATCGGACCTGTGGTGGGCCCCTGCCTGGGACGGAGGGCCTAGGTCGAAGGGCCCCGCTGCTTTGCTGCCCGCGGACGAGGCGTCGTGGCGAGCCCTGTCCTTACGTTGAAGTCACTGCCGATCGCGGCAGCCACGCCCGACGGACGTGAGGGACGAGGGGACGGATGTCATGCCGGTAGCGATCATCACGGGGGCTTCGAAGGGGCTGGGGCGGGCGCTCGCCGAGGCCCTGGCGGGGCGCGGCTGGGATCTGGTGCTGGACGCCAGGACGGCGGAGGTTCTTCAGGAGACGGCCGCGGCCCTCGGCAAGCACGGAACCCGGGTGGAGGCGCTGCCCGGGGACGTCTCGGACGCGGCGCACCGTGCCGCGCTGGTGGCGGCGGCACGGCGGCTCGGTGGCGTCGACCTGCTGGTGAACAACGCGAGCGCGCTCGGCGCGGAACCGCTCGTACGGCTGGAGAACCTGGCGCTGGACGGGCTGAGGCATGCCCTGGAGGTCAATGTGGTCGCGGCGCTCGGGCTCGTCCAGGAGGCACTGCCGCTGCTGCGGGAGTCGGCGGCGGGGACGGTGATCGACATCAGTTCGGACGCGGCCGCCGAGGCATACGAGACCTGGGGCGGCTACGGCGCGTCGAAGGCGGCGCTCGACCATGTGTCGGCGGTCCTCGGCGCGGAGGAGCCCGGGCTGCGGGTCTGGGCGGTCGACCCGGGCGACATGGGCACGGACCTGTACGCGGCGGCCGTACCGGACGACGACGATCCACGGCCGGCTCCTGCGAGCGTCGTGCCGGCTTTCCTGCGCCTGCTCGACGAGCGCCCGGTGAGCGGCCGCTATGCGGCACCGGCACTCCTGGAGGTGGCCCGGTGACCGGCGCTCCTGAAGGCGGTCCGAGGGCCGGAGCCCCTCACTGCGGAGCCGGAGCCCCCACGCCCCTGGAGGGACGATGAGGACTGCCGTGAGGGTTCCGGAGGAGCTGTCGGCGCGGGTGCCGGCCGAACAGCGAGGGACCGGGCTCGACCGCGACGCGGTGCGGCTGCTGGTCTCGCGCGGTACGGAGGTGTCCCATCACACGTTCGCGGATCTGCCGGGGCTGCTGACGGCCGGGGACCTGCTCATCGTGAACACGTCGCCGACGCTGGCCGCGGCGGTGGACGGCAGGATCGGGCACGCGCGCGTGGTGGTCCATTTCTCGACCCTGGGCGATGACGGACGGTGGGCCGTCGAGGTGCGGGACCCCGACGGAGCGGGCACCACGCGCGCGCGTGCGGGCGGGCCCGCGGGTACGGAGGTACGCCTTCCCGGGGACGTACGACTCGTCCTGGAGGAGCCCCTCACTACGGGGAGCCTCCGGCTGTGGTGGGGGCAGGTGTCGGAACCGGACGTCCTGGGACTGCTGCGGCGGTACGGCAGGCCCATTCGTTACTCCTATACGGAGAGGGACCAGCCGCTGTCCGTGTACCAGACGGTGTTCGCGCTGCCGTCCGCCGACGGTGCGGGCAGCGCGGAGATGCCGAGCGCCGCGCGGCCCTTCACGTCTCGTCTGGTGGCGGAGCTGGTGAGCCGGGGGGTGCAGTTCGCGCCGGTCAGGCTGCACACCGGGGTCGCGTCCACCGAGGCGCACGAGCCGCCGTATCCGGAGCGCTTCGCGGTGCCGGAGGCGTCGGCGCGGCTGATCAATGCGGCGAAGGCAAATAAAACAAGGCGCGCAGCGCTTCCTTGGAAGGGTGGTGGTGGGCGACGGGAGGGCGGCAAGGTCATCGCGGTGGGGACGACCGCCGTGCGGGCCGTCGAGTCGGCCACCGGTGCCGACGGCGTCGTACACGCCCGTCAGGGCTGGACCGATCTCGTGGTGACCCCGGAGCGCGGTGTGCGGGTGGTCGACGGCCTGCTGACGGGGCTGCACGAGCCGGAGGCCTCGCATCTGCTGATGCTGGAGGCGATCGCGGGACCGGCGGTGCTCGGCCGCAGCTATGGCGAGGCGCTGCGCGGCCGCTACCTGTGGCACGAGTTCGGCGACGTGCACCTCATCCTGCCCGCCGAGGTCTCTCACGCAATGCATTGCTCCAGCAACTACCGGTGAGACCTCCACCCCCTCGATGTGAGCCCGGGCATAGGACCCACATCACGTACGAAGGCCGCTAGGAGACAAAGGGCTCCCGATGAGCGGGGCAGACGTGCCATTCTGTCACGTTTTGCCCTTCCTGTGTCCACTACCTCGGGTCGTACGTCACACCTTTGCCACAGGATTTTGCGGCCGCTAAGAATGGCTCCCGTCGCTCGGTGCCGTGGGTTCTCCCGCGGCGTTTGTGCCGGAACCCCCCAAGTCCGCATCCGGCTCGAGAGCGGCCTCCGCGCTATTCGAAGAGGTCCTTCAGCATGCCCCTGAACATCGACGTTTTTCGCCGCTATCGCCCCAGCTTCACCAAGAACCACAAGCACAAGATCGGTGTGGCCGGTGTCGCCTCGGTCGGTGCCGCCGCCCTCGCCTTCTCCCTCGCACCGGGCAACTCCGAGGCGGCGAGCGCCGAGTCCGTCCCCGCCGCTCCGGTCTCTTCGGTGGCCTTCGGCTCCGAGCAGGTCAAGGACGTGAAGGCCGGCATCAACGGTCAGCTGGCCGCCGCCAACGTGCAGGCCAAGATCGACGCGGCGAAGAAGAAGGCGGCCGACGAGGCCGCCGCGCAGAAGCAGGCCGCCGCAGCCGCCGCGGCGAAGAAGAAGGCAGCCGAGGCCGCCGCCAAGCAGAAGGCCGAGCAGGCGCGCAAGGCGAAGGAGGCCGCGAGCCGGGCCGCCCAGCGCGCCCAGGTCAAGCCGGTCCCGAAGAAGTACGCCAACAACCTCGACGGCTGGATCCGCGAGTCGCTCGACATCATGAAGAAGCGGGGCATACCGGGGTCGTACAACGGCATCAAGCGCAACATCATCCGTGAGTCCTCCGGCAACCCGAACGCCATCAACAACTGGGACATCAACGCCATCAACGGTGTGCCGTCGAAGGGCCTGCTGCAGGTCATCCCGCCGACCTTCTCCACCTACCACGTATCTGGCACGTCCTGGAACATCTACGACCCGGTCGCCAACATCACCGCCGCCTGCAACTACGCGGCCGACCGGTACGGCTCCATGGACAACGTCAACAGCGCGTACTGAGACTCGCGCGGACCTCTGGGTCTCAGTACGAACGCCGAAGGGCGGCACCCGACGGGGTGCCGCCCTTCGGTACTTGACCGGAGTACCGCTACTTCCGCATGACCTCGGGCTCGTGGCGGCGCAGGAACCGGGCCACGAAGAAGCCGCAGATCACGCCGAGGGCGATCAGCGCGGCCATGTCCATGCCCCAGGCCGAGGCCTCATGGTCCCACAGCGGGTCCGTGCTGCCCGGGTCGTCCGTGTTCGGGCTGATCTTGTTGAAGTCCAACGTGGTACCGGCGGCGGCGACCGCCCAGCGCGACGGCATCAGGTACGAGAACTCGTTGACGCCGACCGTGCCGTGCAGGATGAACAGGCAGCCGGTGAACACGACTTGGATGATCGCGAACATGACCAGCAGCGGCATCGTCTTCTCGGCGGTCTTCACCAGCGAGGAGATGACCAGGCCGAACATCATCGAGGTGAAGCCCAGCGCCATGATCGGGATGGAGAGTTCGAGCATGACGGCGGTCTTGCCCGTGCCGAAGATCAAGCCCTCGTCGGGGATCGTCCTGCTGGAGAAGCCGATCGCGCCGACCATGGCACCCTGCAGCACCGTGACCACGCCCAGGACGATCACCTTGGACATCAGGTACGCGGAACGTGACAGGCCGGTCGCCCGCTCCCGTTCGTAGATCACCCGTTCCTTGATCAGCTCACGGACGGAGTTCGCGGCGCCGGCGAAGCACGCGCCGACCGCGAGAATGAGTAGGACCGTGGTGGCCGTGCCGTTCGGGACGGGGATGCCGGTCTTCGAGTTCGGCGGGTTCACCAGCAGGGTCTTGTCCGCGTCGATGAGCAGGCTCACCGCGCCGAGCACCGCCGGCAGGATCACCGTCAGCGCCAGGAAGCCCTTGTCGGACGCGATCACCGACACATAGCGGCGGACCAGGGTGATCAGCTGCGAGCCCCAGCCCTGTGGCTTCGGTGGACGCATCGACTGGACGGGCGGCATCTGCGTCGATTGCGGGGCGACCGCGTCAATGTCCGCGGCGTACATCTGGTAGTGCTGCGAGCCCTTCCAGCGGCCCGCCCAGTCGTAGTCGCGGTAGTTCTCGAAGGCGGAGAAGACGTCGGCCCATGTGTCGTAGCCGAAGAAGTTCAGCGCCTCCTCGGGCGGGCCGAAGTAGGCGACTGAACCACCGGGCGCCATCACGAGGAGCTTGTCGCAGATCGCCAGTTCGGCCACGGAGTGCGTGACGACGAGGACCGTACGACCGTCGTCGGCGAGGCCGCGCAGCAGCTGCATGACATCGCGGTCCATGCCCGGGTCGAGACCGGAGGTCGGCTCGTCCAGGAAGATCAGCGAGGGCTTCGTCAGCAGCTCCAGGGCGACGGACACGCGCTTGCGCTGACCACCGGAGAGGGAGGTGACCTTCTTCTCCTTGTGGATGTCCAGCTTGAGCTCGCGCAGCACCTCGTCGATCCGGGCCTCGCGCTCCTGCCCCGTGGTGTCCGCGGGAAAGCGCAGCTTGGCGGCGTACTTGAGCGCCTTCTTGACGGTCAGCTCCTTGTGCAGGATGTCGTCCTGCGGGACCAGACCGATGCGCTGGCGCAGCTCGGCGAACTGCTTGTAAAGGTTCCTGTTGTCGTACAGGACGTCGCCCTGGTTGGCGGGGCGGTAGCCCGTGAGCGCCTTCAGGAGCGTCGACTTGCCGGAGCCGGACGGGCCGATGACCGCGATGAGCGACTTCTCCGGAACGCCGAAGGAGACGTCCTTGAGGATCTGCTTGCCGCCGTCGACCGTCACCGTCAGATGGCGGGCCGAGAAGGAGACCTCACCGGTGTCGACGAACTCCTCGAGGCGGTCGCCGACGAGGCGGAACGTCGAGTGGCCGACGCCGACGATGTCGTTCGGGCCGAGCAGCGCGGAGCCGCCCTTGGCGATCGGCAAACCGTTGACGTACGTGCCGTTGTGCGAGCCGAGGTCACGGATCTCGTAGCGGCCGTCGGGCGTCGCGTGGAACTCGGCGTGGTGACGCGAGACCTGCAGGTCGGAGACGACCAGCTCGTTCTCCAGGGCACGGCCGATGCGCATCACGCGGCCGAGCGCCATCTGGTGGAACGTGGTCGGACTGCGGTCACCGTAGACCGGCGGCGCCCCCGCGCCACCACCGGGCACTTTCTGCGCGTACGAATCGGCCGCGCCCTGCTGCTGCGGAACCTGCGCCTGTTGCGGTTGTTGCTGCCAGCCCTGCTGCGGGTTGGCCTGCTGCGGCGGTGCCTGCTGGGCCCAGCCGGCCGCTCCCGCGCCCTGCGCGGCGTACGGCTGCTGCTGGGGCTGTGCCTGCGGAGCCGCGGCGGCGCCCGAGAAGCTCAGACGCGGGCCGTCGGTCGCGTTGCCGAGGTGCACGGCCGAGCCCGGGCCGATCTCCATCTGATGGATCCGCTGGCCCTGCACAAAGGTGCCGTTGGTGCTGCCATGGTCCTCGACGACCCAACTGCGGCCGCCCCAGCTGATCGTGGCATGACGCCAGGAGACCCTGGCGTCGTCGAGCACGATGTCCCCCTGCGGATCACGTCCGAGGGTGTATGGCCTGGACGCATCGAGCGTCCAGGTCCGTCCGTTGAATTCCAGTACGAGTTCCGGCACTCCATGCCCCACTGAGTTGTCCCCCGAGTTACCCCCATCACAGGGAGTCTAGGGATGTCGAACATCGTGGGGAACTATTTCAGTAGGAGCCCTCTGACCGAAAGTCGGGCCTCGGGACGCCTAGGTACGGGTGTCTTGTCCGTTTCCGTTGACGGGGTTGAAACCGGCCCGGAGAGTGGTAATCCCACGCGAGGGGGACATCCGCGGTGGAGACGTCGCGGCGCGCATCCGGGGGGCTGAGGATGAGCTACGAGACCGCAAGGGGCGGCAGGCGTCTGCCGGTTGGCGAGGTGCTCCTGTCCTCGATCGCCGCCGTGAGCTGGGCGTTGATCGGCATGGCGGGCGTGGCGGCGCTGGGGCTGCATCTGCTCGAAGCGGACGCGGCGGGCTCGCTCGGGTCGATGACGGCGGCGGTTGTGGCGCTCGGGGCGGGTGGTTCGGTGACACCGTCCGGCGATGTGTCGGCTTTCGGCCTGGAGGGCGCACAGGCCGACACCGCCCTCCAGATCACGCCACTGGGCGTGAGCCTGGTGGGCGCGCTCCTGCTCTCCTGGTTCTTCCTGCGTTCCTTGCGCGGAGCGGGAGTTGTGATCCCGCTTGGCGAACTCCTCGCGCGCGCGGGCACGGTGGTGGTGCTCTTCGTCGCGATGCTGGGCGGGCTGGCCTGGGCGGGGCACGATGTGATCACGATCGACGGCGGTTCGCTCGGGCTCGACGAACTACCCGGCGGCGGGCTGCCGGACGGCATCGAGGTACCCGGACTCGGTGACGTCGGCGGGCTGCTGCCCGACCGGCTCGGGGATCTCGCGGACGTGAACGCGAAGGTCGGCTTCACGGTCGACACCGCGCCGACGCTGCTCGGTGGCCTGGGATGGGTGCTCGGCGTGCTGCTGATCGCCCTGCTGGCCTCGCGCCGGACGCCGTTGCCGCGCGGCTGGGCGGGGGTGCACCGGGTGGTGCGGCCGGCCGCCTCCGCGCTGGTCACGGTGGTACTGGTGGCCGTCGTGGCGGGGCTCGCGGCAGCGGCGTACGCGGCGATCGGAGACGACCATCCGAAACGGATCGCGGGCGCCGCGCTGCTCGGGGCGCCCAACGGGGTGTGGCTGGGCATCCCGATCGGGCTCTTCGTGCCATGGGACGGCAAGGCCACGGGCGAGCTCGCCCAGCTTCTTCCCGACCCCCTGGACGAACTGCTGCGTGTTTCCTCGGACCAGCCGGTCACGCTGGGGCGGTTGGCCGAACTGGACGGCATGGTCTGGTTGTTGGGGGTCGCGGCCGCGCTGATGATGCTGTACGCGGGCGTACTGACCGCGGCACGGACGCCCTTCGTACGCGCCGTACACGCCGTACGCGAGCAGGGAGCCGTCGGCTTCGCCGGGCGCTGCGCGCTGCGGCTGGGCGTCGTCACGGCGCTCACGCTGCCGCTGCTCTCCTGGCTGACGGAGGTGTCCGTGGGCGCCTCGCTGTCCGTCCTGGGTGTCGACGCGTTCGGAGCCGGCATCGAACTCCACGGACAGCTGGGCATGGCGCTCCTGCTCGGCGCCCTCTGGGGTGCCGGTGCGGGGGCGGCCGGGGCCCTGCTCGCGTATGCCTGCGGGGCCGCCGGACGCCGCGCGGCACCGCTGGCATGGGGTGACGCGGACGCCCACGGCGCACCGACCGCGGAGCCGTCGGCGGAGACCTCCGAACAGCCGGGGCCCTACAGCCCCGCCGCCCCGTACCGACCGGCGAACCCCGACACGAACCCGTACCTGCGGCTCCCCCACGACCTGCGGGATTCCCGGGACGAGCGGCGCCGCCCCGGCGTGCGGCCGCCAGGGGGCGCACCGTCCTCCGGCGACGGGCGGCCACCCGACGTGTACGGCACCCCCACCGTGGCCGGCCCCCTCCCACCACCGTCGGCTCCGCGGCCCCGGCCGAGGCCTGGGCCCTCCCAGGACGGGCCCCCTCCCCCACCGGACGAACGACCACCCCCGCCACCCCCTCCGGGGAGGCCTCGGGGAAGGCGGTGAGCCAAGAGCTCGGGAGCTCCCGGCCCTGTCCGTTCCCTGTCCGTCAGTCGGACCACAGGGGCGGGAGGCACTCGGTGCCGGATACGGTGGGAACACCATGAGTGCTTCGCAGACCTCAGACGTTCCCACTCTCCTTGTCAAGATCTTCGGCAAGGACCGCCCCGGCATCACGGCCGGGCTCTTCGACACCCTCGCCGCCTACTCGGTCGACGTGGTCGACATCGAGCAGGTCGTCACCCGTGGCCGGATCGTGCTGTGCGCGCTCGTGACCCAGCCGCCGAGCGGTGTCGAAGGCGAGCTGCGGGCCACGGTGCACAGCTGGGCGGACACCGTGAAGCTGCAGGCCGAGATCATCTCCGGCCGCGGCGACAACCGGCCGCGCGGCCACGGACGGTCGCTCGTCACCGTGCTCGGACACCCGCTCACGGCGAAGTCGACGGCCGCGATCGCCGCCCGGATCACCGCGACCGGCGGCAACATCGACCGTATCTTCCGGCTGGCCAAGTACCCGGTGACGGCGGTCGAGTTCGCCGTGTCCGGTACGGAGACCGAGGACCTGCGGACCGCCCTGGCGACCGAGTCCGCGGCACTCGGCGTCGACGTCGCCGTCGTCGCGGCCGGGCTGCACCGGCGTGCCCAGCGCCTGATCGTGATGGACGTGGACTCGACGCTCATCCAGGACGAGGTGATCGAGCTCTTCGCGGCCCACGCCGGCTGCGAGGACCAGGTCGCCGAGGTGACGGCGGCCGCGATGCTGGGCGAGCTGGACTTCGAACAGTCGCTGCACGCGCGCGTGGCGCTCCTCAAGGGGCTCGACGCCTCCGTGGTGGACAAGGTGCGCAGCGAGGTGCGGCTGACGCCCGGCGCGCGCACGCTGATCCGTACGCTGAAACGACTCGGCTACCAAGTCGGCGTCGTCTCGGGTGGGTTCACGCAGGTGACGGACGATCTCAAGGAGCGGCTCGGGCTCGACTTCGCCCAGGCCAACACGCTGGAGATCGTCGACGGGAAGCTGACCGGCAAGGTCACCGGTGAGATCGTGGACCGGGCGGGCAAGGCGCGGCTGCTGCGCCGGTTCGCCACCGAGGCGGGCGTACCGCTCGCCCAGACCGTGGCGATCGGGGACGGCGCGAACGACCTCGACATGCTGAACGCGGCCGGTCTCGGCATCGCCTTCAATGCCAAGCCGGTCGTACGCGAGGCCGCGCACACCGCGGTGAACTTCCCCTTCCTGGACACGGTCCTGTATCTGCTGGGCGTCACCCGCGAAGAGGTCGAGGCGGCGGACATGCACCTGGACTGAGGCCTGCCGGAAGCAGGCGGGACCGATGCCCCGCCGGCAGCGCCCTCAGAAGTCGTCGGCAGCCCCGTCAAGAAAACGGGCCCGGCACCGCGCGGTGCCGGGCCCGTCCACGTAGGGGTGAGGTCACTCGGTCGGCGCCCAGTAGTCGAGCAGCGTGCCCACGCCGGGCTCGAGGCTCTTCCAGGAGGTGGTGAAGGAGACCACGGCGAACGCGGCGGCGGGGAAGCCGTGGCGGCTCATCCGCTCCTTCGTGTCGCCCTCCGACTGGCCGGACAGGATGTCGGCGAGGCCCTGAACGCCGGGGTTGTGGCCGACCAGGAGCACGTTCTGGCTGTCGTCCGGGGTTTCGTTGAGCAGGGCGATCAGCTCACCGGGCGAGGCCTCGTAGAGCCGCTCCTCATAGACCGTTTTCGGCCGGTGCGGAAGCTCCTGGACGGCGAGTTTCCATGTCTCGCGGGTACGGGTCGCGGTCGAGCAGAGGGCCAGATCGAAGGGGATGCCGGTGTCGGCCAGCTTGCGTCCGGCGACGGCGGCGTCCTTGCGGCCCCGCTCAGCGAGCGGCCGCTCATGGTCGGGTACCTGGGGCCAGTCGGCTTTCGCATGCCGGAAAAGGACAATCCTGCGGGGTTCTGCGACGCTCATGGGTCCCAGCTTCGCATGAAAACACGCCACGGGGCGCAGGGAGTTGACCCGCCGTCCCGACACGGGGCACGGGAGCTCAGGAGCCCTGGCGCAGCACCGTCTCCTGGATGCGCTCGAAGAGGTGACCCACCGCGGGGTCGCCGCCGGTCGCGTGAGCGTCCGCGGGGTTGAGGATCACCAGGAGCAGCATCGCGAAGGCGAGTGCGGGCAGAACGAGGGCCCACCAGGGCAGCCGGACCTCGACGCCGCCCCTGATCGCCGAGTGGGGCCGGGTGTGCGTAGGGGCCGACATGCCGCCTCCGTGGGTCTTCGAAGGGTTCGTGATCCGCGTCGTCGCGGCCACACTTCGAAGCTACGGATTCGGGAGCCCTCAACCCATCCGGTGATCCACCCACTTGACCCTGACACTCACCCCCTAGGGGATGGTGGGGCTAGCCCCACCATGCCGTGGCGGAGCCACGCACCGGGTCACGGTCACGGCGAAGCGATCGTCGCGATGATGCCGATGATCACGAATACGGCGAGAAACGTGCCGAAGACGAGCAGCATCTTCTTCTGGCCGTTCTGGGGGTTCGGGTCGAGCACGGGCATACGGCCAGTCTCGCACCCTTCGTCCGCCCCCATCCCGGTGGGGTCGGTTCCGGGTCGGTTCCCCGCAGGTCGCTCACCGGGGGGTGCGGCGCGCGGCCTCGTCCTCCACGGTGCGGTCACGCCCGGCCAGGATGCCCGTCACGATCTGCGGGATCATCAGGGCAGCCATGAGCGCGATGGGCAGCCCCCAACCGCCGCTGTGCTGGTAGAGCACGCCCACCAGGAGCGGGCCGGGGACCGAGATCAGATAGCCGGTGCTCTGCGCGAAGCCCGAGAGCTTCGCGACCCCCGCACCCGTCCTGGCCCGCATGCCGACCATGGTGAGGGCCAGCGGGAAGGCGCAGTTGGACACGCCCATCAGCAGGGCCCAGGCCCAGGCGCCGCCCGCCGGGGCGAAGTAGAGGCCGGCGTATCCGGCGAGGCCGCAGACCCCGAGGGCGATCACGATCGGTCCCTGGTGGGACAGGCGCGTGGCAAGCCGCGGGATGACGAAGGCCAGCGGCACTCCCATCGCCATCGTGACGGCCAGGAGCACTCCGGCCGTGCCCGCGGCGACACCCGCGTCACGGAAGATCTGCGCCATCCATCCCATCGTGATGTACGCGGCGGTGGCCTGGAGCCCGAAGAAGATGGCCAGCGCCCAGGCGGTACGGCTGTGGGCGATGCGCAGCGTGTCCTGCTCCGGGCGTGCCACGGGAGTCGATGCCTCACCGGCACGAGAAGCCTCGCGGGGCGCCGAAGCCTCGCGGGGCGCCGAAGCCTCACCGGCAGCCGAAGCGCCGCCGGCAGCCGAAGCCCCACTGAGAGCCGAAGCCGCTCCCCGTTCCCGTATGAGCGGGAGCCACGGGACCACGGCCACGGCCGCGATACCTGCCCACACCGCGAGGCCGGACTGCCAACTGCCGCCCAGGACCTCGGCCGCGGGCACCGTGACGGCGGCCGCCGCGGAGGTGCCGAGCGCCAGAGCCATGGAGTACAGGCCGGTCATGGAGCCGACCCGGTCCGGGAACCAGCGCTTGACGATCACCGGCATCAGGATGTTGCTGACCGCGATGCCCATCAGCGCGAGGGCGCTGGCGGCCAGGAAGCCCGTCGTACTCCCGGTGAAGGGCCGGATCGCGAGCCCCGCGGTGATGGCCACCATGCCGGCGCAGACAACGGGGACGGGCCCGAAACGGCGGGCGAGACGCGGTGCCATGACGCCGAAGACCGCGAAGCACAGCGGCGGCACGGAGGTGAGCAGTCCGGCGACGCTGCCGCTCATACCGAGGCCGTCGCGCACCTCTTCGAGGAGTGCCCCGAGGCTGGTGATGGCGGGGCGCAGATTGACGGCGGTGAGGACGAGACCGACGATCACCAGGCGCGTCATCCACGCGCGCGTGGCGGTTTCCTGGGAGTCGTCGGCGGTTCCGGATGAGCTGCGTATCGATGTGGATGTGGATGTGGACTTGGGTGCGGACCTCGTCCGGGTTTCCTCGCTAACCATGCACCCATCATAGAATCATGGGATGATTGATTGTCCACCGCCCCACGGAGGAGCAACATGCCGCTGAGCCACCCCCGCCGATCTGCGCTGTCCGAGCAGGTCATCGCCGAGCTGCGGAACCAGATCACCTCGGGCGAGTGGCCGGTCGGCTCCCGCATCCCCACCGAGCCCGAGCTGGTCGAGCAACTGGGCGTCGCCCGCAACACGGTCCGGGAGGCCGTGCGCGCGCTCGCGCACAACGGCCTGCTCGACATCCGCCAGGGTTCGGGGACCTACGTCGTGGCGACCAGTGAGCTGGCGGGCGTGATGCACCGCCGCTTCGCGGACGCCGATCAGCGGCACATCGCCGAGCTGCGCTCCACGCTGGAGTCGGGCGCCGCGAAACTGGCCGCCGAGCGTCGCACCGAGCGCGACCTGAAGCAGCTGGACGCGCTCCTGGTGCGCCGCGAGGTGGCGTGGGAGTCGGGCGACGCGGAGGCCTTCGTCACCGCCGACACGTCGTTCCACATGGCGGTGGTGGCCGCGTCCCACAACGACGTCATGACGGCGATGTACGCGGACCTGAGCGAGGTCCTGCGCGACTGGCTGCGCGACGATGTGGGCGAGGAGCTGACACCCGAGACGTACATGGACCACATGCGCCTGGTGGACGCGATTCGCGCGGGCGACACGGAGGCGGCCGCCACGGAGGCCGCGAGCTATCCGTTCCTCTGCCTCCCGAGGCGGTCGGTCACCTCTGGTGACTGACCCACGCCCCGTCACCTCCGGTGGCTGACCCACGCCGAACGGACCTCCTGCCAGCAGCGGCCCGTGAGGCGCACGGTCTGTGCGGGCCCGGCCTCGACCGAGCCCCCGTCGCTGTCGATGTCCCACCATCGCTCGCACTCGATGTGCAGGCCGACGCGGTCGACCTCGGGGTACGGGTTGTGGCAGTACGCGGTCACATACGAGCCGTCGACCGCGATCCGGCACTCGGCTCCGGAGGGCCTGTCGACGTGCACGCGCGCGTGGGGCGCCGTTTTCGTGGGGTGCGAGGCGGCGCGATGCGGAAGGGCGAACACGAGAGCGAGCGCGAGAACGAACACGAGAAGGAGCGCGGCCGGCAGCGGGGCGAAGCGCGGGGACAAGCGCACAAGGGGGACCTCCTCGGCCGTGCTGGGGAGGGGAACTCCTCTTCCAGGGTGCGCAGTTACCGCCTCTCACCGCCCGGCCGGTGGGCCGAACGGGTGACGCCCCGCCGCCCGCAGTGCGGGAAACGGGGCGTCGGGAACGTAAGACACGTGAACGCAAGACGCGTGAAGGTGCGAACGTAAGTCCGATCAGACGTCAGTCCGAACCGGCATCACGCGCCGATCGCGTGCAGACCGCCGTCCACGTGGATGATCTCGCCCGTGGTCTTCGGGAACCAGTCGCTCAGCAGGGCGACGACACCGCGGCCGGCCGGCTCGGGGTCCTTGAGGTCCCACTCCAGGGGTGCGCGGCTGTCCCACACGGCGGCCAGCTCGCTGAAGCCCGGGATGGACTTGGCGGCCATGGAGGCGAGGGGGCCCGCGGAGACGAGGTTGCAGCGGATGTTCTGCTTGCCCAGGTCGCGCGCCATGTAGCGGCTGGTGGCCTCCAGGGCGGCCTTGGCCGGGCCCATCCAGTCGTACTGCGGCCAGGCGTACTGCGCGTCGAAGGTGAGGCCGACGACGGAACCGCCGTTCTGCATCAGCGGCATGCAGGCCATGGTCAGCGACTTCAGGGAGTACGCCGAGACATGCATGGCGGTGGCGACGGACTCGAACGGGGTGTTGAGGAAGTTGCCACCGAGCGCGTCCTGGGGGGCGAAGCCGATGGAGTGGACGACGCCGTCGAGGCCGCCGAGCTCCTCGCCGACGATGTCGGCCAGCCGCCCGAGGTGCTCGTCGTTGGTGACGTCGAGCTCGATGACCTTGGTGGGCTTGGGGAGCTTCTTGGCGATGCGCTCGGTCAGCGTGGGCCGCGGGAACGCGGTCAGGATGATCTCGGCGCCCTGCTCCTGGGCCAGCTTCGCGGTGTGGAAGGCGATGGAGGACTCCATCAGCACACCGGTGATCAGGACGCGCTTACCCTCGAGAATTCCGCTCATGGTGATCAGTGACCCATGCCCAATCCGCCGTCAACCGGAATGACGGCTCCAGTGATGTACGAGGCGTCGTCCGAGGCAAGGAACCGCACGGTCGCGGCGATCTCCTCGGGCTGCGCGTACCGGCCGAGCGGCACCTGCTTCACGATGCCCTCGCGCTGGTCGTCGCTGAGCGCCTTGGTCATGTCGGTGTCGACGAAGCCGGGCGCGACGACGTTGAAGGTGATGTTGCGCGAGCCGAGCTCACGGGCGAGCGAGCGCGCGAAGCCGACCAGGCCCGCCTTGGAGGCGGCGTAGTTCGCCTGCCCGGGCGAACCGTACAGCCCGACGACCGACGAGATGAGCACGACGCGGCCCTTCTTGGCGCGCAGCATGCCCCGGTTGGCGCGCTTCACCACGCGGAAGGTGCCGGTGAGGTTGGTGTCGAGAACGGACGTGAAGTCCTCCTCGGACATGCGCATCAGCAGCTGGTCCTTGGTGACGCCGGCGTTGGCGATCAGCACCTCGACCGGACCGTGCTCGGCCTCGATCTCCTTGTAGGCCTGCTCCACCTGCTCGGCATCGGTGATGTCGCACTTGACGGCGAGGAAGCCCGCCGGGGGCTCCCCCGAGCGGTACGTGATCGCGACCTTGTCGCCCGCGTCGGCGAAAGCGCGGGCGATGGCGAGGCCGATGCCCCGGTTTCCTCCGGTGACGAGAACCGAGCGGCTCAACGGATCACCCTTTCGATAGCCGGTCTGGTACCTCGAAAACCTATCGGTCCGGCCCGCCCCGCGGAGAATCCACCATCGACAGTGGCTCCGCCCGGCTCCTGTCGGGTCTCTACAGTCGAGAGCCGCGCCTCGTCATGTGAGAGCCGGGTTCCCACAGCACTTCTTGTACTTGCGCCCCGACGCACACCAGCAGGGGCCGTTGCGCGGCGGCGGCCAGGCCTCGGCCCGTCCGGTACGCACGAGTTCGGCGGCGTATGCGGACCGTGTGCCCGGAAAGTCCGGAGATCCCCCGTTCGTCGCCGCGTACGCCTCCACGCCCCGCACCGTCGCCCGGCCGACCGCCAGCTGGGTCGCTCCCTCTTCCGACAGGTCCCGCAAGGTCCGTTCGACCTGCCGCAGATGACCGGCGTGGTCGTCGCCGTAGGCCTCGGCCGCCTTGGGCCAGCGTTCCAGCAGTCCGGAGAGCTCGTCCCGTGGCCAGTACAGAACGCATGTCGCGCGCGGACCGGCACGGACGGCATGGTTCTCCGACGACGCAGGGTCCAGCGCCTCGCCGATCTCGCGCTCCAGCATGTCGGGGCCATGCCCCTCCAGCCGCTTGAGCCGCAGCGGGTCGTGGAGTTCGTCGAGCGGGCGGACGCGGCCGAGCAGCGCGGACGCCCGGCGCTCGTGCAGTGCGTCGGCCACCGCGTCCCAGTCGTCGTGCGGCTCACCGAGCAGCCGCCGTACCCGGTGGCGGCCGGTCAGGAGCGTCTCCACGTCGTAGCCCTGGACGTGCGCCTCCACCACGTCCACCGTCACGGCGCTGCCCGCGCCGAGCACATGCGTCACGCCGGCCGTGTACCACTCGGCGGCCGTGGCGGTCGCGTCCTGCGCCTCGAAGGCCTCGGCGACGAAGGTCCAGGCGCCGGCGTGCCGCGGGTGCCGCCTGCGGAACCCCGCCGCCGCGGCGCGCGCCTCTTCGTCGCGCCCGGCGTCCCACAGCGTGCTGATCCGGTAGGCGTCCACCAGATCCCGTTCCTCGACGGCGTCGTCTCCGCCGCGCTCCAGCAGACGCTCGTACAGGGCCAGCGCGCTGTCGTACTCCCCCGCTTCGTTCCACGCGTCCGCTGCTTCCAGGAGCAGCTCTTCGCGATCCTCGGGGTGGCGTCCGGCCAGCCGCTCGTACTCCTCGGCGACCTGGGCGGGCTCGGGCGGAGGTGCGCCGGTGTGTCGTGCGGGAGTGGGCCCGTTCCCGCGCGCGCTCTTGCCGTTCCTACCGGCCGGGCGAGGACGCTTGCTGGACATGGGTTCACCGTATGAGCCCGGTGTGCGGGCCGCAGCCGCAGCGCGAAGTCCCGCCCGGACGCACGCCGGTGGAGGACCGCACGTTTTCCCGGGAAACCGACCGACGAGTCATGATTCACTGCCCGTGACGGTCAATAACAGGAGAGCCCTCCCACTCCCGAAGGGACCCACCCGTGCCCCACGAAGTCGATCAGTCATTCCTGGCACTACCCCTGAGGGCCCTGGCCGACGCCGCGCTCGCGCGGGCCCGGGCGCTGGGCGCCGAGCATGCGGACTTCCGGTTCGAGCGGGTGCGCAGCGCGGCCTGGCGGCTGCGGGACGCCAAGCCCGCGGGGTCGTCGGACACGACCGATCTGGGGTTCGCGGTGCGGGTGGTGCACGGCGGGACGTGGGGGTTCGCGTCCGGCGTGGATCTGACCATGGACGCCGCCGCGAAGGTCGCGTCGCAGGCCGTGGCGATGGCCAAGCTGTCGGCCCAGGTGATCAAGGCGGCGGGCTCCGACGAGCGCGTCGAACTCGCCGACGAGCCGGTGCACGCGGAGAAGACCTGGGTCTCCTCGTACGAGATCGACCCCTTCTCCGTGCCGGACGACGAGAAGGTGGGGCTGCTCACGGACTGGAGCGCGCGACTGCTGGCGGCCCAGGGGGTCAGCCACGTGGACGCCTCACTCCTGACCGTGCACGAGAACAAGTTCTACGCCGATACCGCGGGCACCGTCACCACCCAGCAGCGCGTGCGGCTGCATCCGCAGCTCACGGCTGTCGCGGTCGACGAGTCGAGCGGCGAGTTCGACTCCATGCGGACGATCGCGCCGCCGGTCGGGCGCGGCTGGGAGTACCTGGTCGGCACCGGCTGGGACTGGGACTCGGAGCTGGGGCGGATCCCTGAGCTGCTCGCCGAGAAGATGCGGGCGCCGAGCGTCGAGGCGGGGGTGTACGACCTCGTCGTCGACCCGTCCAACCTGTGGCTGACGATCCACGAGTCCATCGGGCACGCCACCGAGCTGGACCGCGCGCTCGGTTACGAGGCCGCGTACGCGGGAACCTCCTTCGCCACCTTCGACAAGCTCGGCAAGCTGAGGTACGGCTCCGAGCTGATGAACGTCACCGGCGACCGCACGGCCGAGCACGGGCTCGCGACCATCGGGTACGACGACGAGGGCGTCGAGGGGCAGTCCTGGAACCTGGTGAAGGACGGGACTCTGGTCGGCTACCAACTGGACCGCAGGATCGCCAGGTTGACCGGGTTCGAGCGGTCCAACGGGTGCGCGTACGCCGACTCCCCGGGCCATGTGCCGGTGCAGCGCATGGCGAACGTGTCGCTCCAGCCCGATCCCGGCGGCCTGTCCACAGAGGATCTGATCGGCGGCGTCGACCGTGGGATCTACGTCGTCGGCGACCGGTCGTGGTCCATCGACATGCAGCGCTACAACTTCCAGTTCACCGGGCAGCGCTTCTTCAAGATCGAGAACGGTCGGATCGCGGGCCAGCTGCGGGACGTCGCGTACCAGGCGACGACCACCGACTTCTGGGGCTCGATGGCAGCGGTCGGCGGTCCCCAGACGTACGTCCTGGGCGGCGCCTTCAACTGCGGCAAGGCCCAGCCCGGCCAGGTCGCGGCGGTCTCGCACGGCTGCCCGTCGGCCCTCTTCAAGGGCGTCAACATCCTCAACACGACCCAGGAGGCCGGGCGATGAGCACCGCTTCGTCGACGACTACGAACAAGCCGCACGAAATCGTCGAGCGCGCCCTCGAACTGTCCCGGGCCGACGGCTGCGTCGTGATCGCCGACGAGCACTCGACCGCCAATCTGCGCTGGGCCGGCAACGCACTGACCACGAACGGGGTCACGCGCGGGCGCACGCTGACCGTCATCGCCACCGTCGACGGCCGCGAGGGCACCGCCTCCGGGGTCGTCTCGCGCTCGGCCGTGACCGCGGAGGATCTGGAGCCGCTCGTACGGGCCGCCGAGGCCGCGGCGCGGGGCGCGGGCCCGGCCGAGGACGCGCAGCCGCTGGTGACCGGGGTCGCCCAGTCCCCCGACTTCGCGGACGCACCCGCCGAGACCTCGTCGGCCGTCTTCACGGACTTCGCCCCGGCCCTCGGCGAATCGTTCGCCCGCGCGCGTGAGGGCGGGCGCGAGCTGTACGGCTTCGCCAACCACGAACTCGTGTCGAGCTATCTCGGTACGTCGACGGGGCTGCGCCTTCGGCACGACCAGCCCAACGGGACGCTGGAGTTGAACGCCAAGTCGCCGGACCGGATGCGCTCGGCGTGGGCGGGCCGTTCGACGCGCGACTTCAAGGACGTGGACCCGGCGGCGCTCGACGCGGAGCTGGCCATGCGCCTCGGCTGGGCGCAGAGGCGTATCGAACTGCCCGCCGGGCGGTACGAGACGCTGCTGCCGCCGACCGCCGTCGCGGACCTGCTGATCTACCAGATGTGGTCGTCGTCGGCCCGGGACGCGGCCGAGGGCCGGACGGTGTTCAGCAAGCCCGGCGGCGGGACGCGCGTCGGCGAGAAGCTCACCGAGCTGCCGCTGACGCTGCGCAGCGACCCGAACGAGCCCGGCCTGGAGTGCGCGCCCTTCGTGCTCGCCCACTCCTCCGGGGACGACTCCTCGGTGTTCGACAACGGGCTGCCCGTGCGGCCCACCGAGTGGGTCCGTGAGGGCGAGCTCGCGCATCTGACGAGCACCCGGCACAGCGCGGGTCTGACCGGGCTGCCGGTGGCCCCCGCCATCGGCAACGTGATCCTCGACGGCGGCCAGGACCGCTCGCTGGAGGAGATGGTCGCGGACACCGAGCGCGGGTTGCTGCTCACCTGCCTCTGGTACATCCGCGAGGTCGACCCGGCGACGCTGCTGCTGACCGGGCTGACCCGGGACGGCGTCTATCTCGTCGAGAACGGCGAGGTCACCGGGGAAGTGAACAACTTCCGGTTCAACGAGTCGCCGGTGGATCTGCTGGGGCGGGCGAGCGAGGCGGGGCGGACGGAGAAGACGCTGCCGAGGGAATGGAGCGACTGGTTCACCAGGGCCGCGATGCCTGCCCTGCGGGTGCCGGACTTCAATATGAGCTCCGTCAGTCAGGGCGTATGACGGTCGTGAAGCGTGCCGGTCGGGCGGGTCGGCCGGGACGCATGAGCGAGTGAGCTCTGTCGGTGGGGGCGTATAACCTCGTAGTCGGCTGTCACACGACCGCCCGAAGATCATCCAAGGAGATACGAGAACCGTGACGGACATCGTCGACGAGCTGAAGTGGCGCGGGCTGATCGCCCTGTCCACTGACGAGGACGCTTTGCGCAAGGCGCTCGCGGACGGTCCCGTCACGTTCTATTGCGGCTTCGACCCGACGGCCGCCAGTCTGCACGTCGGCCACCTGGTGCAGGTCCTCACCATGCGCCGCCTCCAGCGGGCGGGCCTGCGCCCGCTGGCCCTGGTGGGCGGGGCGACCGGCCAGATCGGCGACCCGCGCCCGACCGCCGAGCGCACGCTGAACGACCCGGAGACGGTCGCCAACTGGGTCAACCGGCTGCGCGCGCAGATCGAGCCGTTCCTGTCCTTCGAGGGTGAGAACCCCGCGGTGATGGTGAACAACCTGGACTGGACGGCCGGATTGTCGGCCATCGAGTTCCTGCGGGACATCGGCAAGCACTTCCGCGTCAACAAGATGCTCACGAAGGACTCCGTCGCCCGGCGCCTGGAGTCCGAGGAGGGCATCAGCTACACGGAGTTCAGCTACCAGCTGCTGCAGGGCATGGACTTCCTGGAGCTGTACCGCAGGTACGGCTGCACGCTCCAGCAGGGCGGCAGCGACCAGTGGGGCAACCTCACGGCGGGCCTGGACCTGATCCACCGCCTGGAGCCGCACGCCGAGGTCCACGCGATGGCGACGCCGCTGATGACCAAGGCGGACGGCACCAAGTTCGGCAAGACCGAGGGCGGCGCCATCTGGCTCGACCCCGAGATGACGACGCCGTACGCGTTCTACCAGTTCTGGCTGAACGCGGACGACCGGGACATCTCGTCGTACATGCGGATCCTCTCCTTCAAGTCCCGCGAGGAGCTGGAGGAACTGGAGAAGGTCACCGAGGAGCGCCCGCAGGCCCGGACCGCCCAGCGCGCGCTGGCCGAGGAGCTCACGACGCTGGTGCACGGAGCCGATCAGACGGCCGCGGTCATCGCCGCTTCCAAGGCCCTCTTCGGGCAGGGCGACCTGGCGGAGCTCGACGAGGCGACGCTGAGCGCGGCCCTCTCCGAGGTGCCGCACATCCAGGTCGCCGAGCTCGGCCCGGTGGTCGACCTCTTCGCCGGGGTCGGCCTGGTGCCCAGCAAGTCGGCCGCGCGCCGCACGGTCAAGGAGGGCGGCGCGTACGTGAACAACGCCAAGGTCGCCGGCGAGGACGCCGTCCCCGCCAAGGAGGACCTGCTGCACGGTCGCTGGCTGGTGCTGCGCCGGGGCAAGAAGAACCTGGCGGCGGTGGAGGTCACCGGGGGCTGAGCGCGGCGCGCACCTGCGCGGGTGAAGGGGGTGGCCGGACGGCCACCCCCTTCGTCGTACGTCAGGCGCCCTGTTTCATCTGGGGGCCTTCTGTCTGCCGCCCCGGATCGCTGTGTACATCATGTCGCCGAAGAAGACGACGACGATCGCGGCGGCGAGCTGGAGGCCGTGCCGGCCCCAGTCGATGCCGTCGGTCTCGGCGATCCCGATGCCCCGGGCGATGGAGTTGCCGACGACGGCACCGATGATCCCGAAGATCGTGGTCAGCCAGAGCGGGCTGTGCTGCCTGCCCGGAATGATCGCCTTGGCCAGCAGGCCGAGCACGAACCCCACGATGATCGCCCACAACCAGCCCATGGCTGCCTCCTGTACGGCTCCGCGTGAGCACTACACCCAGTTTCGTCCGGTCCGCCATACGGTGCATGTCGGGCGCGCCCGTACGCGGTGTGGCGCAAGGGCTCCGCGCGGAGGAGAGGGGCGACCCGGTCTCGTAGGAGGCGCGGCCGCGGCGTAACGTGGTCCTTGTTCGGGCCCGGTTCTCCTTGCTCTTGACCGGGTGCGGACCTGGTACGGGCAGGGGAGCGTCCGATACAGGCAGGCGGTGGAACGTGATGCGGAAGCACAGCAACGTCGAGGTCTTCCGGATCACCGGAGCCCGGCAGGGACTCGCCGACGACGTACGCGGACGGCAGCGTCGCTATGTCATCTCCATGTCCGTCCGCACGGTCGCCGTGATCCTCGCGGCCACTCTCTGGAACGTCGAGCGGCCCGTCGCCATCGTCGCCCTCGTGCTCGGCGGCATCCTCCCGTACATCGCCGTGGTGATCGCCAACGCGGGCCGTGAGAACGCACCCTCGCTGCCGTCGACGTTCGTCACCACGCCGACCCGGCCGATGCTCACCCCGCCCCCGGCGGGCGGCCCCGCGGAATCCGTTCCGGAGGATGCCGGGAAATCCGTTCCGGGAGACGGGGCGGGGTCCGTCCCGGAGGACGTCGCGGCCGATTCCTCGGCAGGGTTCCGGAGCGGGCAGCACGACCGGACCTGACCACGGCGGATCCGCTGCGGCCCGGGTCAGGGACGGCACCAAGCTCAAGAAAAGCTCAGATCAATCATGTTGTTCAGGTGCCGGGCACGGGGTTACCCGTGACATACTTCGTACGCGCTCCGCATCCCCCGTCGGAGCGACGGACCGACGCCGGGCAGCTCCCCCCGTGGCTGCTCGGCGTCGCCTTTTCCCGGGTTAGGGTCGGGGGCGTGATTCTGAACCTGCCCGGCTCCGATCCGTCCTCGCCCATCTGCTCGGCCAAGGGCTGCCGGGCCGACGCGGTGTGGGTGCTCGCGTGGAACAACCCGAAGCTGCACACACCGGACCGTCGCAAGACCTG
Organism: Streptomyces montanus; assembly: GCF_005786655.1. Classification (NCBI taxonomy): domain Bacteria; kingdom Bacillati; phylum Actinomycetota; class Actinomycetes; order Kitasatosporales; family Streptomycetaceae; genus Streptomyces; species Streptomyces montanus. The sequence goes on along the minus strand of NZ_VBZC01000056.1, from coordinate 30,051 downwards.
GCTCGCGTGCGAGGAGCACCGCGAGCACCTGTCCAAGTTCCTCGCCATCCGCGGGTTCTTGAAGGACGTCGTGCTCCTGGAGGAATGGGAGCCCCAGGAGCCCCAGGAGCCCCAGGAACATCAGGAGCCCCCGACGTCCCCCTAGGCCCTGTCGGCCTAGCCTCCGATCGCCGACATCGGTCGCTCCGGCTGGACGAACGACGGGTCGTCGAGGCCGGCGCCCGCTTTCTTGCCCCACATCGCCAGCTTCCAGATGCGGGCGATCTCCTCGTCCGGCGCGTCCGAGCGCAGGGCGGCCCGCAGGTCGGTCTCCTCCGTGGCGAACAGGCAGGTGCGGACCTGGCCGTCGGCCGTCAGCCTCGTGCGGTCGCAGGCCGAGCAGAACGGGCGGGTGACGGAGGCGATCACGCCGACGCGGTGCGGCCCGCCGTCGACCATCCAGCGCTCGGCGGGCGCGGAGCCACGCTCCTCGGATCCCTCGGCCGTGAGCGCGAAGCGCGTACGCAGCGAGGCCAGGATGTCGCCCGCGGTGACCATGCCCTCGCGCTTCCAGCCGTGCTGGGCGTCGAGGGGCATCTGCTCTATGAACCGCAGTTCGTAGTCGTGCTCCACGGCCCAGGCGAGCAGGTCCGGGGCCTCGTCGTCGTTCAGCCCCGGCATCAGGACGGAGTTGACCTTGACCGGGTCCAGGCCGGCGTCGCGGGCGGCCCGGAGGCCGTCGAGGACGTCCTTGTGGCGGTCGCGGCGTGTGAGGGTCTTGAAGACGTCGGGGCGCAGGGTGTCCAGCGAGACGTTGACCCGGTCCAGGCCCGCTGCCTTCAGGGCGGTCGCCGTGCGCTTGAGGCCGATGCCGTTGGTCGTCAGGGACATCTGGGGGCGCGGCTCCAGGGCGGCCACGCGCTCCACGATGCCGACGAGGCCGGGGCGCAGCAGGGGCTCGCCGCCGGTGAAGCGGACCTCGGTGATGCCCAGTTCCCGTACCGCGATGTCGATGAGGCGGACTATCTCGTCGTCCGTGAGCAGGTCGGGCTTGGCCAGCCACTGCAGGCCCTCCTCGGGCATGCAGTACGTACACCTCAGATTGCAGCGGTCCGTCAGTGACACACGCAGGTCGGTTGCCACCCGGCCGTAGGTGTCGATGAGCACGTCGGCCCCTCCCTGAATGCGGATTGATGCGGATCAGATACAGGCGAGCCTACGTGACGGGACTGACAACGACAGCAGCCAGATCCCACGAGACGCGAAACGGCCGCGTCGTAGCTCTCTACGACGCGGCCGCGGTGCGAGATCTCAGAGAGGCCTCAGTGGGCCCCGGTGCCCGTGAGCGAGCGCACCTCCAACTCGGCGTACTTGCCGGTGTCCGGCTCCTCCTTGGACACGAGCGTGCCGATCCAGCCCAGCAGGAAGCCGACCGGGATCGAGATGATGCCCGGGTTCTCCAGCGGGAACCAGTGGAAGTCGACGTCCGGGAACATCGAGGTGGCCTTGCCGGAGACCACCGGCGAGAACAGCACCAGGCCGACCGCCGTGACGAGGCCGCCGTAGATCGACCACAACGCGCCCTGGGTGGTGAACCGCTTCCAGAAGAGGCTGTAGAGGATGGTCGGCAGGTTGGCGGACGCGGCGACCGCGAAGGCGAGCGCGACCAGGCCGGCCACGTTCAGGTCACGGGCCATGGCGCCGAGGGCGATGGAGACGATGCCGATGGCGACCGTCGCGTACCGGGCGGCGTTGACCTCTTCCTTCTCGGTGGCCTTGCCCTTCCTGATGACGTTCGCGTAGATGTCGTGCGCGAACGAGGAGGACGAGGCGAGGGTCAGGCCCGCGACGACCGCGAGGATCGTGGCGAACGCGACCGCGGAGATGGTGGCGAGCAGGATCGCGCCCCAGGCCGAATCGACGCCGCCGAGATGCAGGGCGAGGAGCGGCGCGGCCGTGTTGCCCGCGGGGTTGGATTCGACGATCTCTGCCTTGGAGATGAGGGCCGCCGCGCCGAAGCCGAGCGCGATGGTCATCAGGTAGAAGCCGCCGATGATGCCGATCGCCCAGTTCACGGACTTACGGGCGGCCTTGGCGTTGGGCACCGTGTAGAAGCGGATCAGGATGTGCGGCAGGCCCGCGGTACCCAGTACCAGCGCGATGCCCAGGGAGATGAAGTCGATCTTCGAGGTGGTGGTGAGGCCGTACTTCAGACCGGGCTCCAGGAAGGCCGATCCCCCACCGCTGTTCTTGGCCGCCTCGCCGAGCAGGTCGGAGACGTTGAAGTTGAACTTGAGCAGCACCAGGAAGGTGATGAGCAGGGTGCCGCCGATGAGCAGCACGGCCTTGACCATCTGGACCCAGGTGGTGCCCTTCATGCCGCCGATGGTGACGTACACGATCATCAGGATGCCGACCAGGGCGACGATGCCGATCTTCCCGGCGTCGCTGGTGATGCCGAGCAGCAGCGAGACCAGTACACCCGCGCCCGCCATCTGCGCCAGCAGGTAGAAGATCGAGACGACGATCGTGGAGGTACCGGCCGCCGTACGCACCGGGCGCTGGCGCATGCGGTACGCGAGGACGTCGCCCATCGTGTACCGGCCGGAGTTGCGCAGCGGCTCGGCGACCAGGAGCAGCGCCACCAGCCAGGCGACGAGGAAGCCGATGGAGTAGAGGAAGCCGTCGTATCCGAAGAGGGCGATCGCGCCCGCGATGCCCAGGAAGGACGCGGCGGACATGTAGTCGCCGGAGACGGCGAGCCCGTTCTGGAACGCGCTGAACTGACGGCCGCCCGCGTAGAAGTCGGCGGCGTCCTTCGTCTGCCGGCCGGCCCACACGGTGATGACGAGGGTGGCGACGACGAAGACGGCGAACAGGGAGATGATCAGCGGCCGGTGCTCGCTGGCCTCCCCCGCCGCAAGCTGGAAATGGGTGATCGCGGGGCTCATGCGCCGCCCTCCATCCGGGACTTGATCGCCTCAGCCTTGGGGTCGAGCTTGGCGGAGGAGTGCCGCTCGTACCACCAGGCGATGAGGAACGTGGTGAGGAACTGGGCGAGGCCCAGGATGAACGCGACGTTGAAATTGCCGACGACCTTGGTGCCCATGAAATCGCCCGCGTAGTTCGACAGCAGGACGTACAGCAGGTACCAGGCGATGAAGCCGATGGTCAGCGGGAAGGCGAAGGAGCGATGGGAGCGGCGTAGTTCACCGAACTCAGCGCTCTCCTGCACCTCGACGAACTCCTCGGTGGTGGGGAGCTGAGGTTGGGATTTCGAGGGGGGCGGTGCGTCGGTAGCCACGGAGTCTCCTCGCGTTGCGGATGCGGTTGCCGCTTGGGAACCGGGTGAAGGTGAGTTGGCGGACGGGCTCGGTACGGACATTGCTTTCTTTCTGACCTCACGAAGTCGTGGATCATGTGGGCCGGGTCGCGATGCTAGGGCTTCCCGAACGTGATCCGACAGGGGCTCGATGGTGCTCGGGCTCCCTGTCCAACGTCACGGCGCCACGCGAGGACCGGTTCAACTCCGGTCACTTCTTTCGGAAGTCATTTCCGGAAGTCGTTGCTGGCCAGGGATGACGGGAGATAACTTCGCCCTGCACCACCTAGTCATGTACCTGCCCGGGCACCACCTGTGTTCGGGCTGGTTACTTTTCCCGGATGATGTGGAGATCCCATGGTTCATCTGCGCTCCAGACGCCGTCTCGCGCTGGCCGTGCCCGTCGTGCTGTCCCTCACCGCCTCGCTCGGCTTCCTGCCGGGTGTCGCCTCGGCCGCGCCTCAGGACGCCCCCGCGGTGTCGGCGGCGGACGGCCCGAAGCTCGCCTACGTGGTCAACACCAAGGCGGACCACCGCACGATCGAGTCGGTGAAGAAGGCGATAGCGAAGGCCGACGGCACGGTCGTCACCACGTACCAGAAGATCGGCGTCATCGTCGTCCACTCTGCCAACCCGGACTTCGGCAAGCAGATCCGTGCCGTGCGCGGGGTGCAGTCCGCGGGGGCGACGCGCACCACGCCGCTCAAGGCGGCGGGGACGACGGACGAGGGCGGGGCGCAGTACCTGTCGGCGGCCGAGGCCGCGAAGGTCGCCTCGAAGAGCACCGCCGCCGGTCAGGAGCCCCTCGAGGCCGACCAGTGGGATCTGCGGGCGATCGGCGCCGACAAGGCCGCGGAGATCAACCCGGGCAGCCGAAAGGTCACGGTCGCCGTGATCGACACGGGAGTCGACGACACCCATCCGGACCTGGCCCCGAACTTCTCGGCATCGCAGTCCGCGAACTGCGTGGGCGGCGTTGCCGACACGAGTGAGGGCGCCTGGCGTCCGTACACCGCCGAGGACTACCACGGCACGCATGTCGCCGGTGAGATCGCGGCCGCGCGCAACGGCATCGGTGTCGCCGGTGTGGCGCCCGGCGCGAAGGTCGCGGGCATCAAGGTGAGCGACCCGGACAACGGCCTCTTCTACCCCGAGAGCGTCGTCTGCGCCTTCGTGTTCGCCGCCGACCACGGCGTGGAGATCACGAACAACAGCTACTACGTCGACCCGTGGCTCTACAACTGCATGGACGACCCCGACCAGAAGGCGATCGTCGACGCGGTGAACCGGGCCCAGCTGTACGCCCAGAAGAAGGGCACCCTCAACCTGGCCTCGGCGGGCAACTCCAACCACGACCTCGACTCGGACGCGATCGTCGACGACTCCAGCCCCGACGACTCGACCCCGGTCACCCGCACCATCGACCCGCACGAGTGCTTCGACGTGCCGACCCAGCTGCCGGGTGTCGTCACGGTCAGTGCGACCGGCGTCACGAGCGCCAAGTCGTACTACTCCACCTACGGCAAGGGCGTGATCGACATCGCGGCGCCGGGCGGAGACAAGTACCAGACCCCGGACACCCCGTCGAAGAACGGCCGGATCCTGTCCACCATGCCGAACAACGAGTACGCCTTCCTGCAGGGCACGTCGATGGCGTCGCCGCACGCCGCCGGTGTCGCCGCGCTACTCAAGTCCAAGTACCCCAAGGCGACTCCGACCCTGCTTCAGGCGCTGCTGAAGGCTCAGGCGGACAACCCGGGGTGCCCGACCGACCCGTACGACGGGGACGGCGACGGTGTCGTGGACGCCACCTGCGAGGGCGGCAAGCGCGTGAACGGCTTCTACGGTTTCGGCATCGTCAACGCGCTGCGAGCGGTCAAGTAGGCGATCCTGTACGCCCCTTCGGAGGCGGGCCGGCTCACACCCGGCCCGCCTCGGACTGCCCGCACGGCCCGTACCACCCGCACAGCCCGTACCACGCGCACAGCCCGCACGGCCCGTACCGCTCGTACAGCGAACGAACTGGAGACTCCATGACAGCGCCTGACCCGCGCTCCCGCCGTGCCATAGCGATTCCACTCGGGATGGCCATGGCGACGGCACTCGCCTTCCTTCCGAACGTCAGTGCGTCGGCGGCCCCCGCCGCGCCCGCGGCCGACAGCGTGCCGCTGCTGTCGGCGGAGGCGAACTCCCTCAGCTATGTCGTGAACGTCCGTCCCGGGTACGGCACTTCCTCGTACGTGAAGAAGGCCATCACCAAGGCGGGCGGCACGATCGTGACGTCGTACGACCGGATCGGCGTCATCGTCGTCCACTCGTCGAACGCCGACTTCGCGAAGACGATCCGTAAGGTGCACGGGGTGGAGTCGGCGGGCGCCACGCGCACCGCGCCGCTTCCCGCACAGTCCACGACCGATGTCGGCACCCCCAAGGTGCTCACCGCCAAGCAGGCGGCGAGCGTCGAAGCCGAGGCCGGGCAGGACCCGCTGGAGCCGCTGCAGTGGGATCTGCCGGCCATCAAGGCGGACAAGGCACACGAGAAGTCACTGGGCAGCCGGGACGTCACCGTCGCCGTGATCGACACCGGCGTCGACGACACGCACCCCGACATCGCTCCGAACTTCGACCGCGACGCCTCGGTCAACTGCGTGTCGGGCAAGCCGGACACGGCCGACGGGGCATGGCGGCCGAGCGCCTCCGAGAGCCCCCACGGCACACATGTCGCGGGTGAGATCGCGGCCGCGAAGAACGGCGTCGGCGTCACCGGGGTCGCGCCGGGCGTGAAGGTCTCCGGCATCAAGGTGTCCAACCCGGACGGCTTCTTCTACACGGAGGCCGTCGTCTGCGGCTTCATGTGGGCCGCCGAGCACGGTGTGGACGTCACCAACAACAGCTATTACACCGACCCCTGGTACTTCAACTGCAAGAACGACCCCGACCAGAAAGCCCTCGTGGAGGCCGTCACCCGTGCCTCGCGGTACGCGGAGAAGAAGGGCGCGGTCAACGTCGCGGCGGCGGGCAACGAGAACTACGACCTCGCGGCGGACGAGATCACCGACCCGGTCTCGCCGAACGACTCCACGCCGTCGGACCGCGTGATCGACCCGTCCGAGTGCCTGGACATCCCGACCCAGTTGCCGGGGGTCGTCACGGTCGCGTCGACCGGCGCGAAGGGCATCAAGTCGTCCTTCTCCAACCACGGCCTGGGCGTCATCGACATCGCGGCCCCCGGCGGCGACTCGACGGCGTACCAGACCCCGGCGCCGCCCGCCACCAGCGGCCTGATCCTGGGCCCTGTTCCCGGCGGCAAGTGGGGCTACATGGCCGGTACGTCGATGGCCTCCCCGCACGTCGCGGGCGTGGCCGCGCTCATCAAGTCGACGCACCCGCACGCCCCCGCCGCCCTGGTCAAGGCGCTGCTGTACGCCGAGGCCGACGCCACGCCGTGCACCGACCCGTACGACATAGACGGCGACGGCAAGATCGACGCGGTCTGCGAGGGCGGCAAGAACCGCAACGGCTTCTACGGCTGGGGCATCGCCGACGCCCTGGACGCCGTGAGCAAGTAGTGGGCGACAAGCAGTAGGCATGCAGGCAGGCAAGCAGTAGGAGGCAAGCAGTAGCTCCCGCGGGGAGTCGAGCCGGGCGGCCGTGGGCCGCCCGGCTCTCGTACGCGCGCTCGGTTACGAGAGGATCCTCTGCCATGGACGTGTACGAAGATCCCGCCACGTGGACCCCCTTGCCGACGCGCCCTCGGGGGCTGCTCATTGTGCGGTTCGCCGCCACGGTGGTGTTCCTTCCGGTACTGATCGTGCTCTGGATCGTGGCCGCGCTCGGCTTCATCGCCGTCGGCCTCTTGACGGAGGTGATCGCGGCCGTCAGCTCCTCGTACGAGAAGGGGCTGCTGAAACTGATGGAGCGGACGCTGGACCGCCTGTCGGGGGTGCCCGCGTGGGGCGTGACCTGGAGCGAGCTGCGGCACGAAGGGGACGCCGCGTACTACGGGGCGCGGGTGGACAAGGTGGTCGCCGACTGGACGCGCAAGGCGTCGGCCCCGCGCCGGCCCAAGAAGTCGCGGCCACCCGTCGAGTGCGCGATACCGGTACGGGACTACCGGGGCGTGGGCGGGCGTCACGTCGCCGAGGTCGCGCTCGCGCAGGGGTGGGAACTGCGGCCCACCGATGTGCGCAAGGAGGTGCGCCTGTGGTGGTCGGCCGCCTCCCGTGTTGACTGAGTACACCCGGCATAGTGCCGGATATGACGAGTTCAGGGGTGACGGGTACTGGGGTACCGGGTTCAGGGGTGACGGGTACCGAGTTCGCGTGGGCCGCGCTGGGCGGAGCGCCTCACCTGGTGTCGCGTGTTTCGGCCGTGGCGCGGGACGGGGCGCTGGACTCACGGTTGCCGGTACGGGAGTTGGCGCGGGCCTGTGTGGGAGCCTGTGCGCTCGCGGGCGCGGAGCTCGCCGCGCGGCGGAGCGGGCGGCGTGCCGGGCGGGAAGTGCCCCGGGTGCGGGTCGACGACGGGGCCGTCGCGACCGCGTTCGTGAGCGAACGGCATCTGCTGGTGGACGGACGGGCGCCGGTCACGTTCGCGCCGCTGTCCCGGTTCTGGCGTACGGCGGACGGATGGGTGCGTACGCACGCGAACTATCCGCATCACCGGGCACGGCTGCTGAGGGCTCTGGGATTGCCGGCGGACGGGTCGGCGGAGGCCTCGGTGGACGCCGTGGGCGCCGCTCTCGTGGAGCGGTCGGCCGTGGACGTGGAGAGCGCGGTGGGCGCGGCCGGAGGGCTCGCCGTGGCGCTGCGTACGCCCGAGGAGTGGGCCGCGCACGAGCAGGGCGCGGCGGTGGCCCGGCGCGGGCTGCTCGAGCGGGGGTGGTTGGACTCCTCGGCGGTACGCGTCCTCGCGCCCCTCGCCGGTGATCCGCTGTTGCCCGCCGCCGGCCTGCGCGTGCTCGATCTCACCCGCGTCATCGCCGGGCCCGTCGCGACCCGGACACTGGCGCTCCTCGGCGCGGACGTCCTGCGGGTCGACCCGCCCGGGCTGCCCGAACTCGCCGACCAGCACGCGGACACCGGCTTCGGCAAGCGGTCCGCCACGCTCGATCTCACCACCGATCGGCGCGCCTTCGAGGAACTGCTCGCCTCGGCGGACGTCGTCGTCACCGGCTACCGTCCCGGCGCCCTGGACCCCTTCGGGCTCACCGCACAGGCGCTGGCCGAGCGCAGGCCGGGGATCGTGGTGGCGCAGCTGTCGGCGTGGGGTGCGTACGGGCCGTGGGGCGGGCGGCGCGGGTTCGACAGCCTGGTGCAGGTGGCGACCGGCATCGCGGCGTTCGAGGGGTCCGAGGAGCGGCCCGGTGCGCTGCCCGCCCAGGCCCTCGACCACGGCACGGGATATCTGCTCGCTGCCGCCGTACTGCGCGCGGTCACCGAGCAGTTGGACGAGGGCGGGACGCGGTTCGCGCGTCTGGCGCTGGCGCAGACGGCGGCGTGGCTGGTGAACGGGGTCGGTGGGGGCGAGCGGCGGCCACCCGGGGCCTCGCAGGCCGACTCGTACGACGGTCCCGAGCCCTGGCTCACCGAGGCGGGCAGTGGGCTGGGGCGGCTGCGGTACGCCCTTCCGCCGGTCTCCTTCGCGGGTGGTCCGGCGGACTGGTCGCGTCCGCCCGGGCCTTGGGGCGAGGATGCCGCACGGTGGAGCTGAGTCACCTGGCGGCCGGATGCGTATGCATGGGCGGAATGCCGTTCCGTCAGTTGTTTTCCAGCACTTGCCCTGATCTGTGGCGCCTGGTGAAGATCTCGAGGTGAGTCCGATAAGACCGAGTGCCGACGCCGGTGGTGAGGCGGGCGCCACCCCGGTGACCGAAAACCCGGTGACCGCGACCCGTGTGACCGCGATCCGAGTGACCGCGGCCGGTGGCCGGCGTGCCGCCGTCGTGCTCGCCCTGGTGGCCCTCGCCGCGCTGATCCCGCTCCTCGGACCGCCCACGGCGCTGCGTGGCACGGGTGAGGCCGCGGCGCCCGGCGTCGGCGGGATCGCCCTGCTGCGAGCGGTCCTGTTCGCGGCGGTGTGCGTCTCGGCGGGCGAACTCTTCGCCGCCCGGCTGGCCCGCCGGGTACCCGGCGCTCCCCTGGAGGACGCGCCTCGCAGCTGGGCCCCCGTCGCGGCGGCCGCCGGCTTCGTCGCCGCACTCGGCCTCGCCTCGGTCGTGGCGACGGGCAACCTTCTGCCGCGCCGGCTCTCGGACATGGACATCGGCGGCCTCTACCAGACCCGGGACGGCACGCTCGCGCTCCTGGAGGTCAACGCGTTCGTCGTGGCGGGCCTGTGCGCCCTGTCGCGCCGGCCGGCGACCCAGGTGTGGCCGCTCGCCGCGGTGGCCGTCGCGGAGGCACTGCGCGTCCACCCCACCACCGAGGACAGCCCGCTGATCGGCTCGGGCCTGACGCTCGTTCATGTGACGTGCGCCGCCCTGTGGGTCGGCGGTCTGCTGCACGTCCTGCGCATACTGCGGAGGTGGCGGGCCACCGCTCCCGGGGAGGGCATCGCCGTATTGGGCCTCTACGCGCGCGTGGCGGCCCTTCTGTTCGCCGCGATCACCGTGACGGGCGTGTGCAGCACTCTGCGCCGGATGCCCGCCGGCTCGGTCCTGGAGCAGCTGACCGCGACGGCCTACGGCCGCACCCTGCTCGCCAAGGTACTCCTCGTGGGCGCCGTCGCCGTCCTCGCCCTGTGGGCACGCCGTCGGCTGCGGCGGTCGTCCGACCCGCTCACCGCCTACTCCCCCGCCCGCGCGGAGGTCGTCGTCCTGGGAGCGGTCGTCGCGCTGTCGGCCGCGCTCACGGCACTGCCGGTGCCGATCCGCTGGTGACGAGCATCAGGTGGTGACCATGGCCTCGCGGTCGGTGCGCCGGTCCATCACGCCACGCACCAGCAGGAGTTGTGCGGCGATGTAGGTGAGCATGATCCAGAAGTCGGGTCGCGGGAGCTGCGGCCACTCGGCGACTCCGGTCGCGATGAGGGTGTCCGAGAGCATGAACAGGACGCCGCCGAGGGCGGCGGTGGGCCCGAGCCGGGTGGCTCGGTACGCCATGGTGGTGAGCAGCACGCTGTAGGCGGTGACGGGGACGCGCAGCTCCGGAGGCAGGTCCGGCCACAGCAGCGTGACAGTGGTGACGAGGGCGAGGCCGTAGCAGCCCGCGAGCCGGGCTCCGGGTGGCGTCCCCTTTCCCGCGTGCCGCTCGGGGGGCGTCCCGTATCGCCTGAAGAGAAGCAGGTAGCAGAGGTGCCCGCAGGCGAAGGAGCTCATCCCCGCCAGGAACGCCGCGTCGTGGTGGGAGAGCAGGAGCGTGTCACCGCCCCACCCGAACAGGAGCGCGGCGACGAGGAGCCCAGGGCCACCGCACAGGCCCGCGTGGGCGGCGAGCAGCGGCATGAGGAGGGGCTTGGCGACGGCGTGGCCGATGCCGGAACCGGCCGCCAGACAGACGAGATCGGCGAGGGCGACCAGACCGAAGGCGACGAGCGGCACGCGGGCGCGCCGCTCGCGGGCCGCCGGATCGCGGCTCTGTCTCACGCGGCCGTCTCCGTGGCGGGCTCGGCGCGCGTCTTGTCGATGCCGTCCGGCGTCGGATGCCAGCCGGGCCCCCCGAACACCCGCCCCGCCCGCTCACGCCAACTGCTCGCCGCTCTCAGGTCCCTGGCGATGGCGGCGTACTCGTGCGTGGCGACCCTCAGCGGGTTGTATGTGTCGATGTTCTTGGTCAGGCCGTACACCGGCCGCTCGGTCTCCGGGACGAACGAGCCGAAGAGCCGGTCCCAGACGATGAGGATGCCGCCGAAGTTCCGGTCCAGATAGCCCCCTTGGGAGGCGTGGTGGACCCGGTGGTGCGAGGGCGTGTTGAAGACGAACTCGACGGCGCGGGGCAGCTTCCCGATGCGCTCGGTGTGGATCCAGAACTGATACACGAGATTCGCGGACGAACAGAACGCGAGCGCCGCCGGATGGACACCTACGGCGACGAGAGGAACGTAGAACGGCCAGACGGTCCAGCTGGTCCACGGCTGCCGCAGTGCCGTGGTGAGGTTGAACCGTCGGCTGGAGTGGTGCACCACGTGACAGGCCCAGAGGATCCGGATCACGTGATGCCCGCGGTGCGACCAGTAGTAGAAGAAGTCCTGCGCGAGCAGCATCAGCGGCACGGTCCACCACAGGACGGGCACGCGCAGCGGTGTCAGCGCGTAGATCGCCGTGTAGAGGGCGACGATCGGGATCTTCCACAGGAAGTCGAAGGCCAGACTGCCGAGCCCCATGCCCACACTCGTCAGGGAGTCCTTCGTCTCGTACCCCGCGGCCTCCTCGTCCGGATGGATCCGGACGCTCACCACCTCGATGACGGTGAGCAGCACGAAGGCGGGTATCGACCACAGCACGACATCGGGGAGGTTCGGCATGGATGCACCGTAGGACCCCTGGTGAACTGCGGCTAGACGTTGTTACCCACAAGTATTACCGGGGGTACGCGCTTGCTTCTTGGCCATCTCCACCAAGAGCCGGTGGTCAGCACGCGCGAACGGGAGTGATGGAGAGGACCTGGTCGGCGGGAATGCTCCGTCTCACGCCTGCCGACCCCTTCTTCCGCCCCGAGCCACTCTTTCCGTCGATCCTGAGGGTCAACGCCCGGGTGTCGCTCACCAGGAGCTCTCCGCAGCGGGGGCCCTGGACCGTCATGACCAGCACCTGCGGCACCGCGGTTCCGGACTCCTTGCCGGACTCCTTGCCGTCCTCCACGGGCACCACCCAGGACACCCCGATGGCCGCGACGATCGCGCACAGACCCGCGACGGAGCATCGGCGTGCGGTGGTCAGAGCGTCTTGGGTCCGCTCGACCTCGTCCAGCACGGCGGCGAAGAGCTGGTCCCCGGTCAGCCAGGTCTGCTGCCCCACCTGTCCGTGCGCGGCGCGCACCGCGCCGAGAGCACCCGCCAGCAACAGGAAGAAGGCGGAGACGAGCAGCCCCGCCGTGGTCCAGCGCCAGACGGCCGACATCCCGGCCACACTCTCCCGGCCCTTGAGCACGAAGACCACACCCACCAGGCCGGTGAGCCCGGTCAGCCCGTTCCGCCACCCCTCGGCCTGACGGCGCACGGCGGTGAGCTGATCGAGTTGCAGCTGCTGCCCGAGCTGCGCGAACCGCTTCTTGGTCAGGTCGGTCACGGAGTCGGTCCCTGGGTGGGTGGAGGCACGGGTACGTCCCAGAAGGCGCCGCAGCCCGCGTCGGGCGACTCCGGGGGCTTCTCCGCGTGGGGGTAACCGCACATGCAGTAGACGAGGATCGTGCCGGTGAGGGGCTCGGGCCTACGTCGCCTCCGGCCGAACAGGCCCTTGGCCGGACCGAGTACGCCGGACGAGACACGGAAGACCGTGGTGACCCGGCAGACCGGGCAGGGCCCCGTCACCGTGTACCAGCGGCCGTCGTCCGACAGCTCGACGGTGAAGGGGGCAGTGGGCTGGACTTCCACTTCGCGGAAGTCGGTGTGCTCGTGGTCGGACACCCCGGTGCCTCTCAGTCGGTGTCGGCCCGGTAGGGCTCAGCGGTGGGGGTCGGCGCCGGTTCGGCGGGACAGACCTGCGGCAGGGCGAGCCCGAACAGTTGCGCATACAGGGCCAGTCGGTCTCGCACCCAGTGGGTCGGCCGCTCCAGCTCCCGGGCCGCGACGGCGATCCGCTCGGCCGTCACCTCCCCGGAGAGCGCCGGGGCTCGGCCCGTGTACTGCTCTGTCAGCAGGATGAGGTCCTCCCAGCCCGGAATGATGTCCAACTCCGGTCGTGACACTTGGAGTTCGAGCCCGAAGGGCAGGTAGAGCGCAAGGCGGTCCCAGGCACGGTCCATCGGCCAGCCGAAGCGCGCCGCCACGCGGAGGAGGTCGAGGGGGCCCACCGGGCGGTCACCGACCAGGTCCCGTTCGAACAGCTCGACGTCGTGTGGTGTGGGGCGGTGGGCGCGCCAAAGAGCGTCGGCGTCTTCGGTCTCGCGCCAGAGGGCGCCGAGAGGGGCGTAGCGGCTCAGGGCCGCGACGCTCTCGCCGAGAGTCCAGCCACGGGCTCGGGCATGGGCCACGAGCAGGTCCGGGGCAGGGATGTTCCAGCCCGCAGGGGCGTCGTCGCCGCAGCACGCCTCGACGTCCGCCTCGGTGGGATACATGTCCGCGAGATCCTCCGGGAACGGGCCGGCAAGCTCGGACATGTCCAGATCGACCAGAGGGCCCAGCGCGACCAGCCGCGTGAACGCGGCACCGAGCGACATCTCCGCGTATCCCGCAACGGCGAATCCGTAGGCTCCGCCGACGCCGTCCACGACCTCAGCCTCGCCCGAGTGCTCCGGCAGCAAGTCCCAGTCCCTCTCCGAGAGGGCAAGCCAGTCCTCAACGAGACTCGCGGCCCGTTCCTGCACGAGGCCCGCGGCGGCGAGTGCCGTGAGGCTGTCCACCATCTCCTCCGCGTCCGCCTGCACTCCGCACACCGCGATCGCGGTGTCGAGAAGCGGAACAGGGGTCACCGAGGGGTCGGCCCGGCCCCCCTCGTAGGGACGCTGGGAGGGCACGGCCGCGCCCAACAGGTCGCTGTCCAGCCTGCTGAAAGTGCGTGCGGCGCAATCGCCCGGATCCGGAACCGGTAGCTCCATGGCTTCGAATATCTTGGCGTAGCGGTCCAGGACTTCGGAGACACTGATCGACAACATGCCCGAGGCACGGGCCAGTTGACGGAGCGTGAGCCGGTCATTCCTGGAATTGACGGGGACACCGAAACACCGTTCGAACTCTTTCCCCTGTTCCCTCGTCCAGCCGTCGGGAAGCCACCCTCCCACTGGCATCGAGGGATCCCGCACGGCCGGTTGGGATGTCAGCCCCAGCCAGCCATACCGGCGCGTGACCTCCGCGTACTCCTCCTCGGAAGGAAACGGTTGGAACCCCGGGGCTCCATCCCCTCCCACGACCTGCGGGTGCCAGCGGAGAACCCCGACATCCCGCTTTGTGGCCACCACGCCCCGAGGGGCCTCGGAAACAGCCTCAGGGATCTCCAGGTTGAATCCGACCGCCGCGAAACGCCGTGCCCGGCCGAGTGCTTCGGCCAGCGGAAGTTCCGGCCGCTCGCTGAACCGTTCGAGTACGGAGGAGAGGTCACTGGTCTGGCCCTGAGGACCCCACAGGGAGAACAGGGACTGGTCATCGCGCTCAGCAAGGATCGCCCTGTCCACGGGGTCGAGCAGCACGCGATGCACCGCTTCCAGATCAGGCACAGCCGGCACCGCCATCCCCGCGATGGCATAGCGTCGCAGCCGCCGCAGCACGCCGCCGAGCGTCTGCGCGGCGTCCTGGGACCGCGACACGGCCGCCCTCCGGACAGAGGCGAAATTCGGTCCCTGCCAGTCCACGCGGGACTCCCACGCCTGGGGCCCCGGATAGCCCGCCGTCGACTCGGGTATCGGCAGAGACGACCAGTTCGCCGACAGTTCGATCCGTGCGGCTCGCAGCACGGCGGCCCGCCAGGCGAACAGACCCGTGTCCATGTGGCCACGGCCCATGGAGATGAGACCGCCGTCTTCGTCCCTCAGCGCCGCCATGACCGTATCGGAGGGGAAACAGCCCACCTGTCGAATGGCGACTTCGACGATCCGGTCCCAGCTGAGCCTGCTGGCGACACGAGCTCCAGCGGCCAGCAACTGCTCCGAGATGCGCACAGCGGCTTCGGGACTCGACTGGGAGAAGGCCCACAGCCACTCCAGCTTGAACCACTCGGGCAGGGGGAAGCGGGTGCACGCGTCGAGGATCTGCTGCTCGACCCACGCCCGGTCGTACGAGATGATCTCGGTTCTGCTGGTGCTGATCTCCGGCTTGTGGGTCTCCCGAAGGTCCACCACCGTGCCGAAACCCTCTCGCCCATGATGCTGAATCCAGTCGTACGCGGACCTTTTCCTCGTGTCGGTCCTGACGCTGTCCCCAACGGCCACACCGTCCGCCAGCAGGCCTCCGTGCCCTGGCACCCACCACAGGTCCCGGCCCGCCCGCACCGGGGCGTCAGCATCACCCCCGTAGTAGAGGACGTCGCTCTTCCAGGTGCGTCGAACGCTTCGGCCGTCCTCGACACGCATGGCGAAGTCCGACCGCCAGATCTGTTTGCCGAGTTCGTCCGCGACATCGACGTCGTCTCCCTGAAGGTAGAGCCGCACCCGGGTCCCACCGTTCGGCTGTGACTCCTCCCCCGGCCGCACGCGGAACAGACTCCCGCTCGAGGCGATGTCCACCCGCAGCCCCTGCCCCGACTCGGCGTGCCCGTACTCGTCGGTGGGCCGGGTCCAGATGCTGATCTCGTCGGCCAGCATGAAGTAGCTGAAGACGCCCACTCCGAAACGGCTGTTGGGATAGATGCGCAGGTCCGGATCGGCGCGCCGCCATCGAGCCTGTTCCCTGCGGTACTCGCGGGACTGCTCGAAACGGCGTCCCGCGCGGGAGAAGGTGCTGCGAAGTGCCTCGCGCCCCATACCGACGCCGTTGTCCTCGCACTCCACGTAACGGCGTCCCTCCTCGTCCACGTCCTGCCGGAAGACGATCTCGCCCTCCCAGCTGTACGGAATGTTCCGGCCGGTGCTGCCGTAGCGCAGGCGGGCCTGCCGATAGCGGCAGGCGTCCAGGGCGTTCTGGTAGAGCTCGCGCAGGGCCAGTGTCTTGTCGCCGTACAGCTGTGTGCCCATGAGGAGTTCGCGCATCTCGTCCTCGGCGAGGCCGAAGCGCATCAGGGGCACACCGTAGGCGTCGCCCTTGGTCACCGGGTCGTACTGCGGCCCCAGTTTGCGGCAGGTGATCCGCTCGGGAAGATGAGCCAGCAGTTCGGCGGCGCCGGCGTACCGCCCGATGCGCTGCACGGCGTCGTCCGTCCAGTCGACCAGCACCTCCAGTGCCGCGTGAACGGCCGGGTGCGGGCACTGGAAGTCGAGGTCGAGGGTCCGGGTGAACCGGTCCCTCCTCCAGCGCAGGGCCTGCAAGCTCTCCACGGCCTCAGCGGGTTTGAGGCCGTTCGTGACGCCGACGTTGTCCACCAGGACGCCGGGCAGTTCCCTGAGATCACAGCCGAGGAGCCCGGCCACGGAGATCAGGCAGGAGAGTTCGCCGGGGCGCCAGCGCTCCGTCACCGTGTCCGAGGAGTGCACGAGTTCGTCCAGGCGCCAGCGCGCGTCGGGTATCTCCCTGTCACTCTCGTACGCCTGACTGGGAATGACACCGGTCTGGCGGCAGATGCGCACCAGTTCGTCGGTGAGCTCACCGATCCGCGCGGACGGAGCGTCGTCGCCGATCATCGCCTTGGCGAGCGGGAGGAGCAGTTGCGGGGCGTATGTGTCCCACAGTTCCTCCTTGCCGCTGATATGGCGGTGCAGCAGCCAGGCGGCGACGGCCCGGGCATCCTCCCCCCGTTCGCGGTCCTCCACTCCCCGTTGGCGGTCGGCCAGTTCGCGGCCCTTGCGCCAGATCAGGGAGTGCGCTGCGAAAGTGTGCTCAAGGTCGACCCGCTCCGGTACGCATCCGGCGGCGCCGGTGGCCGGGTCGAGCCGGAGGGGGTCGACCCGGCTGACGTCCTTGGCTCCCATCGCGTACACGGCTTCCCGCACGAAGGGAGCCGCGGCGAGGATCGCGAACTCTCCTGGGTCGAGCAGGGGCCCGCCCTCGGTCTGCTGGGGCGCGAGCAGAGGCTTGAGCCCCTTGCTCAGGACACGCACGGGGTAGTCGTCGTCCGCCCAGGGGTCCGGGAGTTCCGCCTGCACGGAGCTGTGCCACTGGGCACATTCCCCCGTGAGCCGCACCAGGGCCTCCTGAAGCCGCTCGCGCCGGTCCTCACCGCACCGCACGCCCTCCCACAGCTGTGGATCGCGGACCGCGACGGTCCAATCCTCCTGAAGGGTCCGCCCCGAGCAGAGCTCGACCTTGGAAATGACATGGGAACCGCTGGTCGACCAGTGCGGGTTGGGCGTCTGCTCCTCCCCTGCGGCCCGGGCCAACTCCGCGGTCCTGCGGATGGTGTGGGTGATGACATCGCCCACGGTGCGCGGGGAGGTGTCGGCGTGCAGGGCGTCGGCGAGCGCCCGCGTGAAGTGGCTGCCGTGTTCCTCGTCCGAGCCACAGGTTTGGCCGGGGCCACAGCCGAACAACACGGCCACCCGGCCGGGTGAGGAGGGGAAGCTGGTCGTAGGCCCTCCGTTCGCCGCACCGTCCGGGCCGGCGGAATCACGGCACGCGTCGACGGTGAGCAGGACGGTGTCCGCCTTGCAGCCCTTCAGCAGTTCGGCCAGGTCCAGGCCGATCAGGTCAGCGAGGGCGACCTCCGGCGGGTCGGTGGCCCAGCTCAGCTGTGCGTCCGCGGGGACGAGGAGATCGGCGCCGTCGACGGACTGACCGTGCCCGGTGAAATGGATGAGGACCGTACCGTCCTCCGGCGGGGTGCAGCACACGCGGCTGATCGCACTGCGTATGCGCGACTGGCTGGCGACCTTGTCGGGGGTGAGACCGATGAACTCGACGTTGTATCCGGAGGAGTCGAGGGCATCGCCGAGTAACGCGGCGTCCTTGCGTACGACTGCGGTCAGGTCCGGGAAGCGGTCGGCCAGTTCATACTGCGGAACCCCGATGATCAGTGCCCGTCTGTTCTCCCCCATGGCGGCCGCCTCCCCCTGTGGTGTCCCGCAATGCAGGTCAGGATGTCACAAGGGGGGCGTACGGTTCCCAGTGTTCGCAGGTCCGCACGGGAAAGTCATGGTCCGTCAGCCAGCGGCGGCCCACCTCGCGCGAGCGCGCCCACGACGCACCTCCACCGCCGACTGGTCGTCCTGTCGGCCGAGTTCGGCCGGCGAGGACGGCGAGGACGGCGAGGACGGCGACCGTGCGCGCCGTGGTTCGCCCCCGTCTCGAACAGGTGACCTCGGCAGGGTCAAGTCCCGGACTCCGGCGGCAGGACTGTCAGTCGGGCCCTTTATCCTCGGTGACCATGCTCGAAGACCTTACGACCGCAGCGTCCGCAGCCTCGTGGCCGGCCGCGTATCCGCAGGGATACGCGGTCGTCGATGTGGAGACCACCGGCCTGGCCCGCGACGACCGCATAGTGTCGGCCGCGGTCTACCGGCTGGACGCGCACGGCGAGGTCGAGGACCACTGGTACACCACGGTGAACCCGGAGCGGGATCCCGGCCCGGTGTGGATCCACGGTCTGACGAGCGAGGCGCTCGAAGGTGCCCCTCTTTTCCCGGACATCGCCGAGGAGTTCGCGTCCCGGCTCGACGGCCGCGTGCTCGTCGCGCACAACGCCGTCTTCGACTGGTCGATGATCGCGCGGGAGTACGCGCGCGCGGAGCGTGAGGCGCCGGTCCGTCAGCGGCTGTGCACCATCGCTCTCTCCAAGGAACTGGGCCTGCCGCTGGCCAACCACAAACTGGAGTCCCTCGCGGCGCACTTCGGCGTCGTACAGCGGCGCGCGCACCACGCACTCGACGACGCGCGCGTACTCGCCGAGGCGTTCCGGCCGAGCCTGCACGCCGCGGCGCGCGACGGTGTACGACTGCCGCTGCTGGAGTGCCGGCCGCTGACGGAGTGGACGGACCGTTCCGCGCCGGGGATCGGCCGGCAGGCGGGCGGCGGGGGCTATGGCGGTTACCGGCCCGGGAGTTGGCGCCCCTCGCGCAAGCGGCCCGCGTGCCCTTATCCCAACCCCGGGCGATATGAACCGGGCAGGCCGCTCAAGCAGGGCATGCGGGTGGCGTTCTCCGGGGACACGTCGGTCGAACGCGATCTCTTGGAGGACCGCGCCGTCGAGGCGGGCCTGCATGTCGCGACGAGCCTGTCCCGGCTCACCAGCCTCCTCGTCACGAACGACCCGGACTCCGGTACGTCCAAGGCGGTGAAGGCCCGCCAGTTCGGGACACCGGTGGTCGACGAGGCGGCGTTCGGCCAGCTGCTCCAGGACGTGGAGCCGGCCTCGGAGGCATGACGAGGCGTACGGGTGATTGGCGGGCGACTCGCCCGGCGACCGCTCGCCCGCACCACCGCCGCGGCCCACCCTGTGGCGCATGACACGTTGCGAGGTCTGCGGGAACGACTACGGCATGACGTTCGAAGTGCACGCGCAGGGCGCGGTGCACGTCTTCGACTGTTTCGCCTGCGCCATCCACCGCATGGCGCCCATCTGCGAGCACTGTCGCGTCCAGATCATCGGCCAGGGGGTCGAGGCCGAGGGCCGCTGGTTCTGCGGGGCGCACTGCGCCCGCGCGGAGGGGAAGGTGGGAATCGTCGACAAGGTCTGACCCCCTGCGCCCCCGAGGGCCGGAGCCGATGGGCCCATCGGCTCCGAGTCACCCCCTGACCGTCGGCACCCCATGACCGAGTTGTACGGTCGTGGGGTGTACCGCTTCCTGTTGTCCCGGCAGTGGGTGATCCTCACCCTCATCATGCTCGCGCTCATCCCCACGATGATCGAGCTGGGCTTCTGGCAGCTGCACCGCCACGAGCAGCGGGTCGCGCTGAACACGGTGATCTCCGACTCGCTGGCGGCGAAGCCGGTCCCCGCCGAGTCCCTCACCGCGCCGGGCAGCACCGTCCCCCACCACGACCTGTACCGCAGGGTGACCGCGCAGGGCACCTTCGACACCGCACACGAGGTCGTGGTCCGCCGCCGTACCAACTCCGACGAAGAGGTCGGCTTCCACGTCCTGACCCCGTTCGTCCTGGACGACGGCCGGGTGCTCATGGTCAACCGGGGCTGGATCCCCGCGAACGGCGCGCAGACGGAGTTCCCCAAGATTCCCGCGCCCCCGAAGGGCGAGACCACCGTCACCGGCCGGCTCATGGCCGACGAGACGACCGCCGACAGCGGCATCAAGGACCTGCGCGGCCTCCCCGAGCGGCAGGTCATGCTGATCAACAGCAAGCAGCAGGCCAGGTCCCTCGGCAAGCAGGTCCTCGGCGGCTACATCGAGATGACGGCCCCCGGGCCGAAGGGCGGCAGCCCCGAGCTGCTCCCCGACCCCGACCACAGCAGCATCGGCCCTCACATGGCGTACGCGGTCCAGTGGTGGCTCTTCGCCGCCGGCGTGCCCGTGGGCTGGGTGATCCTGGTCCGCCGCGAGCGTCAGGAGCGGGCGGAGGCGGCGGACACGGCGGACGCTTCTGAGACACAGGGAACGCCGGAGACACCGGACACGACACCCGCTGCCGTATAGCCGACCCCAGGAGGCAGGATAGGGGCCATGGATCTTGGACTGAGGGACCGTGTCTACGTCGTCACCGGAGCCACCCGCGGCCTGGGCAATGCCTCCGCGCGTGAACTCCTCGCCGACGGCGCGAAGGTGATCATAACGGGGCGGGACGAGAAGACGGTGGCCGAGGCCGCCGCGGGACTGGGCCCGAACGCGCACGGCGTCGCCGTGGACAATGCCGACCCCACGGCCGCGACGGGCCTGATCGCGGCCGCGCGCGAGCGCTTCGGCGGCTTCGACGGCATCCTGATCAGCGTCGGCGGCCCGGCGCCCGGCTTCGCCGCCGACAACACGGACGAGCAGTGGCAGTCGGCGTTCGAGTCCGTCTTCCTGGGCGCGGTCCGGCTGGCCCGCTCGGCGGCCGCCGAGCTGGACGAGGGCGGTGTCATCGGCTTCGTGCTCTCCGCTTCGGTGCACGAGCCGATCCCGGGCCTGACCATCTCCAACGGACTGCGCCCCGGCCTGGCGGGCTTCGCCAAGTCGCTCTCGGACGAGCTCGGCCCCCGTGGCATCCGCGTCGTCGGCCTGCTCCCCTCCCGCATCGACACGGACCGCGTCCGCGAGCTCGACGGCTCCTCCCCCGACCCGGAGGCCACGCGCGCGGCCCAGGAGTCCCGCATCCCGCTGCGGCGCTACGGCACACCGGAGGAGTTCGGCCGCACGGCCGCTTTCCTGCTGTCACCGGCGGCGTCGTATCTGACGGGAATCATGCTGCCGGTGGACGGCGGGGCGCGGCACGGCTTCTAGGCAGCAAGCAGGCAGCACGCCATGGGCCCCGGTCAACTCACCCGCTCGGCCCCGTGCTTGACCGCACGCAGGCGCACCTCCGCCGGGAGCGTGGCCAGGCCGGCGGAGTCCCGGGCATGATCGAGCGCCTCCGTCGTCAGACGGTACAGCGCGTCACCGGGATCGACATGCGGCTCCAGACGCAACTGAACCCGCGCCTGGGGGGTGCTGCGTCGACCGGTCAGCGCCACCTGCGCGCGCTCGACGCCGTCCAGCGCGCCCGCTTCGGCGGCAAGGACACCTTCCAGTGCCCGCCCGCGCAGCAGCGCGCCCTCGCCGTCGCCGGTGTCGACGAGCACTTCCGCGAGCCGGCGGCGGCGCAGCACCGCGATCAGCCACCACAGGGCGAGCAGTACGACGACGGCGAGTACGGCGATGACGGTGGGCCACCACCAGCCCTCGTCCCGCCACTTTGTCCGGTCCGCGTCGCTCAGCAGCACGTCCCGCTTCCCGTCGTGGATCCACCACGAGGGCGGCTCCAGGCCCAGGCCGACAGCGAGCACGGAGCCGCCGAGCACGAGCAGGATCAGCCCGGCGAGACCCAGCAGGACACGGTTCACGATTCTCAGCACCGCCGTCACCCCTTCCGTCCCGGCCGCGCGACCCGCACCGACAGGGCGGGGCGCCGGGCCAGCCCGAGCTGCCTGATGCCGTCGGCGAGCGTGGCGTCCATGTCGGCGCGTACGTCGTCGAGTTCACGGAAGTGCGACACCGCGCGCACGGTGACCTTCCTGCGCCGCACCCGGACGCGTACCGAGCGCACGCCGGAGACCTCGATGGCCCGGTCGCGCAGCACCATGGCGGCCGCGCCGCGGTGCAGTCCGGCCCGTACGTCGGGGTGGGCGCGGCGCATCGGCAGCACATCGCGCAGTCCGGGTGTCACGGCCAGCACGAGCAGCCAGACGCCCAGGGCCGCCGCGACCCCGGCGCCGACGAGCACCCATGTGTCGTCGAGGGGCCGCTCGGCGAGCTCCCGGGCCAGGGTCTTGCGCCATGCCATGGCGTTCCGGTCCGCGCGCACGGCGACGACGTCGTACAGCAGGAGGCCCAGGCCGGCCAGGGTCAGCAGCGCGAGGATGCCCGCGGGGACGCGGCGCGCCGACCAGAAGCGGCCGTCGCCATGCTCCCCGGCGTCGGCGGTCGGCAGCGGTTCGTACGCCGCCGAGGACGCGGACTGGCCGAGTTCGTTGTCGGCCTCCTTCTCCATGACAGGCAACCGCTGCGTGCCCTCGGGGCCCTGGGACTCGCTCATTGCGTCCTCCCCTGTGCCGCACCGCGTGTCTGCATCGAGTGCAGCCGCTCCACCTGGACGGTGACCTCCGGCACATTCATTCCCGCCAGCATCTTTACCCGCCGGGCGACCTGGCGACGCACGGCGGCGCACTGACCGCCGATGTCGGAGGGGTAGTCGAGTTCGAGGCTGACCCGGACGCGGGCACTGTCGTGGCGCACGACGACCGTGGCGCGGGGAGGCCCGGCGTCCGGAGGCAGCACGACAAGGGCCTCGCGCGCCGCGCGCGAGGCGATCTTCGCGACGACCCGGTCGGCGATCCGGGTCGCGCCGCGCTCGGCCGCTGCGACCCTCCCGCCTGGCTCGGCGGGATCGACGGGATCGCCGGGCCCAGGGGGCGCGGCGGCCGGGACGCGTTCATCGGGCACGGTGTCACCGCTGCCGGTCGCGACGGGTACGGAAGTCGCCACGGGAACGGAAGAAGTCCCCGAGTTCCCAGTCGCCCTCCAGGAACCGGCCGACCACGAAGCCGATGGCGCCGAGAGCCGCCACCAGGACGAAGGCACCGAACCCGCCGAAGTATCCGGCGAAGCCCAGCGCCATTCCGGCGATCATGCCGATCGCGGCCATGCTCATGCTGCGCTCCTCTGCGCGTCAAAGGGGGCTGATGCTATTGGAGCCGGGTCTCCTCTTCCTCTTCCTCTTCTTCCGGCAGTTTGACATCGCTGACCGCGATGTTGACCTCGACGACCTCGAGGCCCGTCATGCGTTCGACGGC
This sequence comes from Streptomyces montanus, assembly GCF_005786655.1. Classification (NCBI taxonomy): domain Bacteria; kingdom Bacillati; phylum Actinomycetota; class Actinomycetes; order Kitasatosporales; family Streptomycetaceae; genus Streptomyces; species Streptomyces montanus. The sequence continues at coordinate 6,652 of NZ_VBZC01000056.1, read as the reverse complement.
CGAGATGACGTTCTCGCGCACGGCACCGGCGACCTCGGTGATCGAAACGCCGTAGTCGACGACGATCTCCAGGTCGAGCGCTGTCTGCACCTCGCCGACCTCGGCCTTCACACCCCGGGTCACGGACTTCGTACCGCCCGGGACTCGGTCCCTCACCGCTCCGAAGGTGCGCGAGAGCCCGCTGCCCATCGCGTGCACCCCGAGCACATCGCGGGCCGCGAGCCCGGCGATCTTCTCCACCACCCCGTCCGCGATGGTCGTACGTCCCCGGGATGCCGGGTCGCCTCCACCGCGCTTGGTCACACTGGGCCTACGGGGCTGTACATCCGGCGCCTCTTTCTCGCGCTCGGGGTTCTCCGTCCGGTTCCGCTGCGTCGCTTCGGTCATCGCCATGCGTCCCTTCCGGCTTGTACTCCTTCCTTCACATTAAGTGTGGTTGCACGGCCTCGCAGCCTGTGATGCGGCAGGCTGGAGGAATGACGGCGGATCAGTGGACCCGGGCAGTACGACATCAGCTCGGCCTCGGCAGACTCCTGCCCCTGGGCGGGCCACAGGACGGTGCCTGGCTGACGGAATCGGCGGCGGACTCGTTCCTGCGCCGCGCGGCGCGCGACGTGCCGGGCGTGCGCCTGGGCACGCTACGGCTCGCGCTCGCCGACCCGGAGCAGACCCAGGTGGCCGCCGTACCGCCTCCGCCGAGCGCGCTGCCGCCGGGGCCGCTGCGGATCAGCGGCGAGTTCGAGGCCACCCTCGCCAACGGCGACCCCCTCCCGTCGCTCGCGGCCGTCCTGCGCGCGGCCCTCGCCGCTGCGGCGACGGAGCGGCTCGGGCTGACGGTCACCGAGGTGGATCTGCGGGTGACGGGGTTGCTGGAGGAAGACGAGACCGACGTACGCCCCAATGGGCCACAGCACCCCGAGGAGCCGAAACCGGAGCCGGGCACGGAGCCGGAGCCGGGCGACGACGAGTCCCGCGTGGCGGCCGCCGCCCTGGCCGTCCCGGGCGTGGCCCGGCTGACCGGCGCACTCGGCGGCCTGGCGCGCCCGGTGCACATCACGGAGCGCGCGGCCGACGCCGCGCTGCCGCGTCGCCACGTCCGCGTGGAGATCGCGGTGCACTCGGACCGGCGAACAGTGGACGTGGCCCGCGAGGTCCGCGCGGCAGCGAGCGATGCCCTACCGGACCACCCGACGGTGGCAGTACTGGTCACAGAGGTAAGCGCCCCTTCAGGGGCGCGGGGAACCGCGCGACCAGCCACAACCAACCCGCAGCCGTAGTCCTCCTCAGCCCCCGGAGCCGTTCGCGGAACGGCTCGCGGCTAGGGCCTGTCCGGCGGATCATGGCGACTCCGGCTGACGGTGCCTAATGACCATGGGTGAGCGGGGTCTGGTGCGTGCAGCTGCAAGGCAGAGGAGGGAGTCGACGCGGAGCGTCGGCGACTGACGACAACGCCGCAGATGTGCGTGCCAGACCCCGCGGCCCCGGCATGATCCGCCGGACAGGCCCTAGTCGCCCACGCCCGCCAGATCCCGCAGCCGCCGCGCCTGAGCGGCACGCTCGGCGACCCGCTGCTCCTCGTACGTCCGCTCCTGCGCCCCGCGCAACAACGTCTTCGTCTCGATCAGGGCATCCCGCGGCGCGGCCAGCAGCACAGAGGCCAGGTCGCGTACGGCGTCATCGAGCTGGTCGGCGGGCACGGCGAGGTTCGCGAGGCCGGTGCTCACGGCCTCCTCGGCCTGGACGAAGCGTCCCGTCGCGCAGATTTCGAGCGCGCGGGCATAGCCGACCAGCCCCACCAGCGGATGCGTACCCGTGAGGTCGGGAACCAGGCCCAGGCTCGTCTCGCGCATGGCGAACTGCACGTCGTCCGCGACAACGCGCAGATCGCAGGCGAGGGCAAGCTGGAAGCCGGCCCCGATCGCATGTCCCTGGACGGCGGCGATGGACACGATGTCGCTCCGCCGCCACCAGGTGAATCCTTCCTGGTATTCGGCGATCGTCGCGTCGAGCTCGGTGTCCGAACCGCGCGCCAGATCGATGAACGACGGCTCGCCGTCGAAGCCCTCGGGCGTGAACGCCCGCCGGTCGAGCCCCGCGGAGAAGGACTTGCCCTCGGCGCGCAGCACGACGACACGAACGGTGCCCGGCAGCAGCTGTCCGGCCTCGGTCAACGCACGCCACAGAGCGGGGCTCTGCGCGTTGCGCTTGGCCGGGTTGGTCAGCGTCACCGTGGCGATCGTCTCGTCGACGGTGAGCCGTACGCCGTCCTTGTCGAGTACCGGGTCGAGCGAAGCCATGGGGCGCCTCCGATGGGTGCGGTCAGAGTGGGTGCGGTGTGAGAACACCGGCACCCATAAGTGACTGCACAGTAACCACCCGACCGATCGCCCGACCGACCGGGTGGTCACCATCGAGGAACGATGAGCCGCCCTGGTGTCAGGCCGACGCGGCCTTCTTGCCCCGCGTCGCTCCGCCACGCCCTCGAAGCGTGACACCCGACTCGCTGAGCATCCGGTGGACGAATCCATACGAGCGGCCGGTCTCCTCGGCCAGCGCCCGGATACTCGCACCGGAGTCGTACTTCTTCTTCAGGTCTGCCGCGAGCTTGTCGCGCGCGGCGCCGGTCACCCGGCTGCCCTTCTTCAGAGTCTCGGCCACCCGTGCCTCCTCATGGGAAGTGCGCTCTGGACTTCTCATGATCACCCCTCAAGAGCTTCCTGGCCACCCATTCGGCAAGGTCCGTGAAACAAGGTTTGTGCCGCAGCAGCCCGCGGCCATGAGCGGAATCTCGAATTCCGGGTGTCCGCGTTCGTTCCGCCGAACGGGTTTATCGACGAAGGTCCAGGTCAGCGGCGCGATATGGCCGAGCCGTCGGAAAGTGAGAACTCGGCCGCGAAATCGATGTAGGACACACCTCAGTACGAGGAGATCTCACACAGATGATGGATCACGGATGAGCCGAATGATCCATATGGAGTTGATCATTCTTCGATCAAGCACCGCCGCCCCCGCTCCGGGCCGGGGCGACGGCCTCAGGCGAGCGCCACCAGGTCGGCGTAGTCCGCGCCCCACAGGTCCTCGACGCCGTCGGGCAGCAGGATGATCCGCTCCGGCTGGAGTGCGTCGACCGCGCCTTCGTCGTGGGTGACGAGCACGACGGCGCCCTTGTAGGTGCGCAGCGCGCCCAGGATCTCCTCGCGGCTGGCCGGGTCGAGGTTGTTCGTCGGCTCGTCGAGGAGGAGGACGTTCGCGGACGACACCACGAGGGTGGCGAGCGCGAGCCGGGTCTTCTCACCGCCGGACAGGACCCGGGCCGGCTTGTCGACGTCGTCGCCGGAGAAGAGGAACGAGCCGAGCACCTTGCGGACCGCGACGAGGTCCATGTCGGGCGCGGCCGAGCGCATGTTCTCCAGGACCGTACGATCGGGATCGAGGGTCTCGTGCTCCTGCGCGTAGTAGCCGAGCTTGAGTCCGTGGCCCTCCATGACCTGGCCGGTGTCGGGCTTCTCCACGCCACCCAGGAGCCTCAACAGGGTCGTCTTCCCTGCGCCGTTGAGGCCCAGGATGACGACGCGCGAACCCTTGTCGATGGCCAGGTCGACGTCGGTGAAGATCTCCAGGGAGCCGTACGACTTCGACAGGCCCTCGGCGGTGAGCGGTGTCTTGCCGCAGGGCGCGGGCTCGGGGAAGCGGAGCTTGGCCACCTTGTCGGACTTGCGCTCGGCCTCCAGGCCGGCCAGCAGCTTGTCCGCGCGGCGGGCCATGTTCTGCGCGGCGACGGTCTTGGTGGCCTTGGCACGCATCTTGTCGGCCTGCGAGTGGAGCGCCGAGGCCTTCTTCTCGGCGTTCTGCCGCTCACGCTTGCGGCGCTTCTCGTCGGCCTCGCGCTGCTGCTGGTAGAGCTTCCAGCCCATGTTGTAGACATCGATCTGGGAGCGGTTGGCGTCCAGGTAGAACACCTTGTTGACGACCGTGTCGACGAGGTCGACGTCGTGGGAGATCACGATGAAGCCGCCGCGATAGGTCTTCAGGTAGTCGCGCAGCCAGACGATCGAGTCGGCGTCGAGGTGGTTCGTCGGCTCGTCGAGGAGCAGCGTGTCCGCGTCCGAGAAGAGGATGCGGGCCAGTTCGATGCGACGGCGCTGACCGCCGGAGAGGGTGTGCAGGGGTTGCCCGAGCACCCGGTCGGGCAGATTGAGCGCGGCGGCGATGGTGGCGGCCTCGGCCTCGGCGGAGTACCCGCCCTTGGTCAGGAACTCGGTCTCCTGCCGCTCGTACTGCTTGAGCGCCTTGTCACGGGTGGCACCCTGGCCGTTTGCGATGCGCTGCTCGTTCTCGCGCATCTTGCGGATCAGGGTGTCCAGGCCGCGCGCGGACAGGATGCGGTCACGGGCGAGCATGTCGAGGTCGCCGGTTCGCGGATCCTGCGGGAGGTATCCGACTTCGCCGGAGCGCGTGACGCTGCCCGCGGCGGGGATGCCCTCGCCGGCGAGGACCTTTGTGAGGGTCGTCTTGCCGGCGCCGTTGCGGCCTACCAGGCCGATGCGGTCGCCCTTGGCGATACGGAAGGTGGCGGACTCGATGAGGACACGGGCGCCGGCGCGCAGCTCGATACCGGAGGCGGAGATCACGGACAGACTCCAGGGCAGGGTCGATGACGGGGTGGGCGGCTGAGGTCGTTCACGCCGTCTAATGCGCGAGGAGAATGGCCATGGGCCAAGTCTAACGGCGCCGTGCAAGCACTTTTTCTGCGTACGGATGTTCTACGTCACCTTCACGACGCAGGAGTTCGTAGCCCGGGCGAGCATGTGGTGGTCGGCTCGGGAGGCGCTGTCGGTGCCGGGTGCAAGACTGTGGGGCAGGTCACATTCTTCCGACGAAACGACGGGAAGTGGTTGGTGTGACAGGCATGGACGGCGGACGCCCGAGCATCTACCCCACGCTGCTGTACGCGGACGCGAAAGCCGCGATCAGGCAACTCACGGAGGCCTTCGGGTTCAGTGAGGCGTCGGTGTACGAGGGCGAGGACGGCTTGGTGCTGCACGCGGAGCTGGTGCAGGGCAATGGCGCGGTGATGCTCGGCTCCCGGGGCCGCGGCGGCCGCTTCGACGAGGCGATGAAGGGCGCGGGTCCGGCCGGGGTGTACATCGTCGTGGACGACGTGGACGCGCACCACCAACAGGCCGTGGACCACGGGGCGGAGATCCTCATGCCGCCGACGGACCAGGAGTACGGCTCGCGGGACTACATGGCCCGGGACATCGAGGGCAACATCTGGAGCTTCGGCACATACGCCCCGGAGCTAAGCGCCCCCTAGGGCCTATCCGACCCTGATCCGCCGGACAGGCCCTAGCTGCCTCCCGTGTGCACCTGGAAGGCGGCGCGGCGTACGGCCTTGGCCAGGGCCGGGTCGGGGTGTGCGGCGGCGAGGGCGACCAGGACCTGCACGGTGCGGGGGTGCCCGATCGCGCGCACCTCGTCGAGCAGGGCGGGCACGGTGGGCTGCACCGCGGACTCCAAGTGCCGTACGAGGAGCGGGGCTTCGCCATGGTCGGCGACCGCCGCGGCGGTGTCGACCCACAGCCAGGTGGCCTCGTCGCGCGTGAGCACCTCGTGGGCGTCCTCGGGGTCGTGACCGTCGTGCTCGGCGAGCCACAGCAGGGCGTACGGGCGCAGGTGGGTCTCGTCCACGACAGCGCGCACGTCCGGCTCGGCGGGCGCGCCGACGACACGCAGCGCTTCGAAGGCGAGTCCGCGCAGGAGGGCGTCCTCACCGCGCGCCGCGTCGAGGAGCTCGGTGACGGCGCTGCCGACGGGACGGGCGGCGAGCCAGGCCCGGTACTCGGCGCGGGCCGCGTTGGGGCGGAGCTGGGCGCAGCCGCGGAGCATGTCCTCGGCGGCCTGCTCGATGTTCCCGGCAGGGCTCTGTGCGGCGACGCAGATCTGCTCCAGCTTGACCCAGACGGCCCAGCTCCCCAGCGGGGTGAGCGTGGCCTGGCCGTCGGCGCAGGTGAGGGCGCCCACGTCGGCGAGGGCGTGCAGGGCCCAGTCGAGCAGGGGGGCCAGCGGGGTGTCCTCGGCCTGGTCCTCGACGGGTTCGGGATGCGGTCCGTAGGGGATCTCGCAGCGCTCGGTGCGCAGCTCCGTGACGCGCTGTTCGAGCAGGTCGAGGAGTTGTGCGACGGGGACGGGGCCAGCGGAGAGCTGGAGGAAGGAGAGGACCTGGGGCATGGCCGAGACGACCTCGCCGACGGCGGCGGGCTCGCGGCCGTCGGGACCGGAGTGCGCGATCGACCAGGCGTCGAACAGGGCGACCCAGCCGCGTAGTACGGCGCTGTCGTCGCGGTCCCAGGCACGCAGCCGCCAGCCCGGGCGCGCGCTGTCGCCGTGCACCTCGATGAGGCCCGCGAGACGCGCGGTGTCCCAGTCCTCGCGGACCTGAACCGGAGTCAGGGCCAGCTCTGTGGCGGCCCGTTCGGCGGTCGCGTCGGAGAGGGTGCCCTTGCCGTCGGATGCCGCGCCGTCGCGGTCCCTGCCGGGGCTCAGGGCGGCGTCGGCCCAGCGGGCGACGCGAGCCGCGCCGGCGAGTTCGGCGCGCGCCATGCGAGCCAGCTCCGCGGGCGCCGGGGTGCCCTCGGGCGGGCGGGGTGCG
>NZ_VBZC01000055.1:1032-63534 GCF_005786655.1 Streptomyces montanus | reverse complement strand
CTTGGCGGTCGCGGCGAGGTCGCGCCCCGCGGCCCGCGGCTCCAGGGCCGCCGCGGCGACCAGCAGGCCGAGCACCCACAGCGCCCCGCGGTGGCCGCCGCCCGCGAGGCCCACCGAGTGCTCGGTGGACCGTCCGATCGAGCCCAGTTCGGCACGGAGTTCGCTCGTGGGTTCACCGGTACGGCGGGCGGCGGCCGCCATCGCCGCGAGGCCTGGCGCGAGCGCCTTGGCCGACCAACGCAGCGCGCAGTGGTCCTGCCCGGTGACACGAGCGCCTAGATCGCGCGGGTCGGGCAGTCCGGGCTTCGGGGCCAGAGCCAGTTGCCCGGTCAGCGCGGTCACGGCGGCCTGCGCCAGCGTCTCGTTTTCGCGGTTGCTCATCGACGTAAACCTTTACGAGGAGGAGTCGGTGGACGAGGCGGTCGAGGACGCCGGCGCGCTCGAGGCGTCGCTGGGCACGCCGCTGGGCGCGTCGCCCGGAGGCGTGCCTCCGCCACCCCCGCCGCCCGCGCCGGTGTTCTCGGCGTCCGGGTCGATGCCGAGCGTGATGTACCCCTTGTAGCCCTTGGAGGGGTCCTTCTTGTGCACGGGCTTCAGAGTGAGCAGCCCGCTGGACCCGCCACCGCCGTCGTACACCATGTCGTCGTCGAGCTTGGTGTAGCTGCCGGTGTGCTTGGAGTACGGCTCCAGGGACTGGACCTCGGCCGCGATGTCGTCGTCGAAGAACAGCTGGCCGGTGAAGTTGACCTTGCCGCCCTCGTAGGTGCCGTCCTCCTTCTCGCCGCCCGTGTGCACCTTGACGTGGATGTGCGTGGTGCGCGGGGTGTACCAGCCGGGGAAGATCGTCTCGAACTTGACGACCCCGTTGGCGTTCGCGACCTGGTAGCCGCGCAAGTACGTCTTGTCGTTGGCGGTCGAGCCGTCCTCGCTCTCGGCGGGCGCGGAGCCACCGGGATTGGCGGTCGTGTAGCCGGAGTAGTAACCCCAGGCGTCGCAGTGCCAGATCTCCACGGCCGCGCCCGCGACCGGGGCGCAGGACTCCGTGGTGTCCTGCACGGTGATGCGCAGCGTCAGCGGGACGCCGCTCTTGCCCTCGGTGATGTCCTTCCGCACGAGGGCGCCGTCCAGGTAGTACGGCCCCTCCGTGACGCTGGACATGAGGACACACGTTCCGCTGCCGGCGCTGGAAGCAGTCCCTGTCGCGCTCGCGGCGGCCGTCTCCGCGGTGGCGGCCTCGTCGGCAAACGCCGCCTGGTATCCGGCTATCGCGATTCCGCCCGCGGCGGCCGCGCCTCCGGTGACCGCGATCGCGCGGCGCCGGGTGATCGTCTTGGCTCTGTGTGTTCCCGTCATGCGGGGAAACCTAGGAACCGCAGCCGTCAAGAGCATGTAGGGCAGCTGTGAGGAGCCTGAGAGGTGAGAAGTGCCGGACAACTCACCCAGGGCGGGCCGTTTGCATCACCACGGGACCGTCGCCCAAGGCACTAGACCGCCACCAGAGGCGAGTCCTTCTTCCACTTGAGTATTTTGTCGAAGCTGACCACCGCCCCGCCGCTGCCCGGTTTGTTGCCGATGTGAACGTGGTCGGCGAGCTCCTGGATCAGGCCCAGCCCTCGGCCGTGCTCGGCTTCGGTGTGGGCGGGCCGGAATCGAACACGAGGGGTGTGCCTCACCGAGGGGCCGGACGGGAAACCCGGACCGGAATCGGCCACTTCGATTCGGCACCTCTCGCCGTCGAGGTAGGCCGTGACCTGGTAGGCCCCGGCGGACTCCCCGTGATCGGAGCCGCCTCCGTGCTCGACGGCATTGGCACAGGCCTCACTCAACGCGACGGAGAGATCATAGGAAATATCTGGATCCACCCCCGCGGTCTCCATCGTGCCGAGCAGCAGGCGCCGGGCGAGCGGGACGCTCGCGGCTTCGCGCCGGAGATGGAGAGACCACCAGATGCTCATGCTCCAGCCTCCTGGCCGCGGCTCGACATACCGTTACGTATTGCCCCAAGGGGCCGGATGTAAGCACGGCGTTGACGTGATGCCGCCCATACGGCGGATGTGCCGACGGCGGCGATCGGTGTATGTGCGGGCGAGTCGCCCCAGAACATGATCTTCCGGGCGGTACGGAACCTTGCGGACCTGCCGTATGGAGCGGATGGGCCCAGTGCGATGATGAGCCCGCAATGAGTGCCCCCCACAGTGCCCGCACCGGAGGTGGACTCCGGGTTACGAGGGCCGCGATGTTCGCCGCGGTCTGCGTCGTGCTGGCCGCGGCCGGGCATGCGGTCGCCTCGTGCGACGGCATTCCGCTGTGGTCGCTGGGGGCCGGATTCCTCGCCGTCCTCGCCGTCGCGGCACCCCTCGCCGGGCGGGAGCGTTCGCTGCCGGGCATCGCCGGGCTGCTCGCCGTCGGCCAGAGCGTGCTGCACACGCTCTTCGGGATCGGCCAGCACGGCACGACGCTGGAATCCGGGAGCGTGGACACCTCCCTCGTGGCACGGGCCGCGCGGCTGGTGTGCGGTGCGTCCGCCGCGACGATCACCCCGGCACAGGCCCAGCGGATCCTCGCCGACGCGCGGATCGACCCGGGCACGACGGGCACGGCGGGCACGGCCATGGGGCACTCGGCCCACTCCGCGGACGCCATGGCGTCCGCGGCGGGATCCTCGACGTCGCTGCTGCCGTCCCTGCCCATGCTGCTCGGCCACGTTCTCGCGGCCGTCGTCGCCGGGTGGCTGCTGCGGAACGGCGACATCGCGCTGCGGCGCCTCATGTGGCTGTCGGCGCACGGGGTCGACGGGGTCGTCGAAGGGACCGTACGCACCCCGGGCCGGGCTCTCGCCCTCGTCCGGGCCCTGTTGGCGGGGCTCCCGGGCACGCCCGAGGCGGCGCCACGCGCGCCGCGCGCCATGCGGCTCGCGTCACCGGTCCCTCGTACGACCGTTCTGCACCACTCGGTGACCAGACGAGGTCCGCCTGCCGGCGCCGCCCTCGTTCTCGCCGCCTGACGCGACGCACCGCTCCAAGGGGTGCCGTCGTGCGGCACGCGCGCGTGCCCGTCTTTTCGCGCGCGCAACCCCGTTCTTTCACCGAACCAGTGCTGAAAGTGGAGTGTCCACTGCCATGAAGGCTTCCCGTATCGCCGCCGCCGGTGTCACCGCCGCGTCGGCCGTCCTCGTCCTGTCCGCCGCCCCCGCCTTCGCGCACGTCAGCGTGACGCCGGAGGGCACTGCCGCCAAGGGCGGGTACGCGACGGTCAACTTCAAGGTGCCGAACGAGCGCGACGACGCTTCGACCACCAAGCTCGAAGTGAACTTCCCGACGGACCACCCGCTCGCCTCGGTCATGCCGGAAGCCGTCGACGGCTGGAAGGTCAAGGTCACCAAGTCCAAGCTCGACAAGCCCCTCGAACTCCACGGCGAGAAGATCAGCGAGGCCGTCACCAAGGTCACCTGGACCGCCGACGGCAAGGGCATCGAGCCCGGCTACTTCCAGAAGTTCCCGCTCTCCGTCGGCGCGCTGCCCGAGGACACCGACGAGCTGGTGTTCAAGGCGATCCAGACGTACTCCAACAAGGAGGTCGTGCGCTGGATCGAACCCCAGAAGGAGGGCGAGGAGGAGCCCGAGACGCCGGCGCCGGTGCTCGCACTGTCCGCCGCCGAAGACGACCACCACGGGGCCGCCGGCACCGACGCCGATGAGGCCGCCGACTCCGACGACGCCAAGGCCGCCGCCAAGGAGTCGACCGACGAGGCCGCCGCCTCCTCCGACGCCAGTGACACGACGGCCCGCGTTCTGGGCGTCGTCGGCATCGTCGTCGGCGTGGCAGGTGTGGCCTTCGGCGTTCTGGCCGGCCGTCGGCGTACCAACGCCTGAGGCCGCCCAAGCTCACCCCTGGCGCGCACCGAGGGGCGTACAGCGCCGTACGCCCCCGGTGCGGGCCGGTTCTCTCACAACCGGGACATTTTCCTATGCGCAAGCACTCCTTCGCCGCGGCCACACTGATCGCCGCGGCCGCACTGACCCTCTCCGCCTGCGGCAGCAGCGACGACGCCGGCGCGCCCGTCGCCGAGGTGTCCGCCGAGACCGGCTCCGACAAGGCCGCGACGGTGCTCGACAAACCGTTCGAAAAGCCGGACCTCGTCCTCACCGACACACACGGCAAGAAGTACGACCTCCGCAAGGAGACCAAGGGCAAGCCGACGCTGATCTACTTCGGTTACACCCACTGCCCCGACATCTGCCCACTGACGATGAACAACCTCGCCGTCGCCAAGAAGCAGCTGCCCAAGGCCGAGCAGGACAAGCTCCGCATCGTGTTCGTCACCACCGACCCGGAGCGGGACACGCCCGCCGCGCTCGGCAAGTGGCTCAAGGGCATCGACCCCGACGTCGCCGGCCTGACCGGCTCCTTCTCCACGATTCAGGCCGGTGCCCGGACCCTCGGCATCTCCATCGACCCGCCGAAGAAGGACAAGGACGGCAAGGTCACGTCGATGCACGGCACCCAGGTCATCGCGTTCTCGCCGAAGACCGACGGGGGCTATGTGCTGTACGGGGAGGACGCGACCGTCGGCGACTACACCAAGGACCTGCCCAAGCTGATCAAGGGGCAGAAGCCGTGAGGCGCCCGATCGCGTCGGCCGTCGTCATGGCGGCCGGTCTGGCCCTCTCCGGCTGCGGCGGATCGGCCGACGGCACGAACGCGGACGTCGACCTGTCGGTCCGCTCCGCCTACATCCCCCAGCCGGTCACCGACGCCATGGCGGCCGGCTATCTGGTGGTGGTGAACAAGAGCGACTCCTCCGACGACCTCGTCTCCGCCACCAGCGACATCGCCGAGGACGTCACCATCCACCAGACGTCCGGACAGACGATGAAGCGGGCCGGTCACCTCGAGATCCCGGCCAACGGGCAACTCGTATTCGAAAGCGGCGGCACCCATCTGATGTTCGAGAAGCTGAAGCGCAAGCTGAAGGAAGGCGAGACGGTGTCCGTGGAGCTGCGCTTCACGAAGAGCGACCCGATCAAGGTCGAGATGCCCGTGAAGTCCGCCACCTACCAGCCGACGTCCTCGATGTCCTCGAGTTCTTCGACGTCGTCGAGTTCTTCGATGTCCTCGGCGTCCTCGGCGTCAGCCGCGCTTTCGTCGTCCGTGTCACACCACTGAGGGAGGGACCCCCGTGAGGCAAGCCGTCGCTCCCCGCACCCGGACCCTGTTGTTGCTGCTCCTCGCCGTCACCGGTGCGCTCCTCGCCGGGGCCGTGCCGGTCTCCGCGCACGCCGCGCTGATCGGGAGCGACCCGCAGCAGGGAGCCGTGGTCGACGAGGCGCCCAGCCAGGTGTCGCTCACCTTCTCCGAGCAGGTCGCGATGTCCGACGGCGCGGTGCGCGTACTCGACCCGAAGGGCAAGCAGGTCGACACCGGCAAGACCAGCGATCTGGGCAGCAACAGGTACGCCGTGAAGCTGCACGCGGGCCTGCCCGACGGCACCTTCACCGTCACCTACCAGGTGGTGTCGGCGGACAGCCATCCCGTCTCGGGCGCGTTCACCTTCTCCGTGGGTGCCCCCTCGAAGACCTCCGTCGCGACGTCCGACCAGACGGCGGGCGGCGGAGTCGTGGGCGGACTCTATGGCTTCGCGCGCTATGTCTCGTACACGGGATTCATTCTCTTCATCGGTGGCGCGGCCTTCGTCCTCGCCTGCTGGCAGCGCGGCGCCGGGGTACGACCGGTGCAGCGGCTGGTCGTCTCCGGATGGCTCGCGCTCACCGGGGCCACACTCGCCATGCTGCTGCTGCGTGGCTCCTACACCGGCTCCGGGAAGGTCGGGGACATCTTCGACCTGAACCTGCTCAGCCAGGCGCTGCAGACCAAGACGGGCGCGGCGCTGGTCGCGCGGCTGCTGCTGCTCGCCGCGGGTGCGCTGTTCATCGCCGTTCTCTTCGGGGCGTTCGAGAAGCGGGAGGACGAGAAGGAGAAACAGGACCTGACCTTCGGGCTCGCGATCGGCGGGGTCGTCGTGGCGGCGGGCCTGGCCGCGACCTGGGCAATGGCCGAGCACGCCTCGACCGGCATCCAGGCGGGGCTCGCGATGCCCGTCGACGTCCTGCATCTGCTGGCCGTCGCCGCCTGGCTGGGTGGGCTGTCGGTGCTGCTCCTGGCGCTCTACCGAGCGCCCTCGATCGAGTCGTTCGCCATACGCCGCTTCTCGCGCGTCGCGTTCGGCAGTGTGGCCGTGCTCGCCGCGACCGGGCTCTACCAGTCGTGGCGCCAGGTCGGCTCCTGGTCGGCGCTCACCGGCACGTCGTACGGGCAACTGCTGCTGGTCAAGATCGGACTGGTGGCCGTCCTCGTCGGCATCGCGTGGATCTCCCGGCGCTGGACCGCCCAGCTGGCGCAGGCGCCGGCTCGGGAGGACGCGGAGGACGCGGAAGCCGTGCACGACACGGAGGACGCGGCGGACACGGCGGACGCGGCGGACGCGGAGTCGGAGGAGCGTGCGGCCGAGAAGGAGCCGGTCGCCGCCCAGGTCGGCGGAGTCGGAGACAGCAAGCGTGCGGCCCAGCTGGCCCGGCAGCGGGCCGCCGTGGCCACCGCACGCCAGAAGCGCGTCCGCGACGCCGACCCGCACCGCTACGGCCTGCGCCGCTCGGTGCTCGCCGAAGCAGGCGTCGCCGTGGTCCTGCTCGCCGTGACCACCGTGCTGACGTCCACCGAACCGGGGCGCACGGTGGAGGAGGCCAAGGCCGCCACCGCAGCAGCCACCTCGCCGCAGACCGGAGCGGTGTCCCTGGAGATGCCCTTCGACACGGGCGGACAGGACGGCAAGGGCGTCGCGCGGCTCGAAATCGACCCGGCACGCGTCGGCGGCAACGACATGCACGTCTATGCGGAGCGTCCCAACGGCAGGGCCTTCGACATTCCCGAGGTCAAGGTCGCCTTCACGCTCAAGTCGAAGGACATCGGGCCGCTGCCCGTGGTCCCCGACCGGATCGCCACCGGACACTGGACGGCGAGCGGGGTGCAGATCCCCATGGCGGGCAACTGGAACATCGCGGTCACGGTGCGGACCTCCGACATCGACCAGGTGACCGTGGACAAGAACGCGCAGATCGGCTGAACCTCACCATGCCTGAACAGTCCACTTCGGATACCGCTCCCCAGGAGCCCTCCCCTCAGGGCTCCATTTCGCGGCGGCGGCTGCTCGGTACCGCCGGTGCCACCGGGCTCGCGCTCGGCGCGGCGGGCGGCGCCGCCGGGTATGCCGCCGCACCCTCCGCGGACCAGGCCACGCCCCTCGCCTCGCTCGGCACGGACGAGGTGATGTTTCACGGGAAACATCAGCCGGGCATCACCACCGCCCTCCAGGCACGCGGCCATCTCGTCGCGTTCGACCTGGCGGCGGGTTCGGGCCGCAAGGAGGCGGCAGCGCTGCTACGCCGCTGGTCGGCCACGGCCCAGCGGCTGATGGCAGGCGAGAGGACGGGCAGCGAGGACACGGATGTCGCCCGCGACGCCGGCCCGTCGTCCCTGACCGTCACCTTCGGCTTCGGGCACAGCTTCTTCGCCCGTACGGGACTGGAGAAGCAGCGCCCGGTCGCCCTCGACCCGCTGCCCGACTTCTCCTCGGACCACCTCGACAAGTCGCGCAGCAACGGCGACCTGTGGGTGCGGATCGGTGCGAACGACTCCCTCGTCGCCTTCCACGCCCTGCGCGCGATACAGAAGGACGCCGGCTCTGCGGCCCGGGTCCGCTGGCAGATGAACGGCTTCAACCGCTCGCCCGGCGCCACCGCACTGCCGATGACGGCCCGCAACCTGATGGGTCAAATCGACGGCACGCGCAATCCGAAGCCGTCCGAGGCCGACTTCGACCAGCGGATCTTCGTGCCCGGCTCGGGCGACCCGGCATGGATGGCGGGAGGCTCGTACGCCGTCGTACGCCGCATCCGCATGCTCCTCGACGACTGGGAGAAGCTCTCGCTCAAGGCCCAGGAGGACGTCATCGGGCGGCGGAAGTCGAACGGGGCACCGCTGACCGGCGGCACCGAGACCACCGAGCCGGCTCTGGAGAAGACGGACGCGTCCGGCAAGCTCGTCATCCCCATCAACGCGCACGCGCGCATCACCCGGCCCGACCAGAACGGCGGTGCCGCGATGCTGCGCCGACCGTTCTCCTTCCACGACGGCTTCGACGCGGACGGGGTACCGGACGCGGGCCTGCTCTTCGTCTGCTGGCAGGCCGACCCGCTGCGCGGCTTCGTGCCGGTGCAGCGCAAGCTCGACCGGGGGGACGCGCTGTCCACGTTCATCCGGCACGAGGCGAGCGGGCTGTTCGCCGTGCCGGGCGGCGCGGCCAAGGGGGAGTACGTGGGGCAGCGGTTGCTGGAGGGATGAGGGCGTCCCCTGGGGCGGCCGGAGCGAGAATCGTGAACCGGGCCGCTCAGGGCCCATTAGGGTGAGGCCATGCCAGCCAGCTACGCGTATCTCGGCCCCGAGGGCACCTTCACCGAAGTCGCTCTGCGGACACTTCCGGAGACCGCCACCCGGGAGCTCATCCCGATGGTGTCCGTGCCCGCCGCGCTCGACGCGGTCCGAGGCGGCGAGGTCGAGGCCGCGTTCGTACCGATCGAGAACTCCGTCGAGGGCGGCATCACCACGACCCTCGACGAGCTGGTCGCCGGCGAACCGTTGATGATCTACCGCGAGGTGCTGCTCTCGATCACCTTCGCGCTGCTGGTCCGGCCCGGCACGAAGCTGTCGGAGATCAAGACGGTGACCGCGCACCCGGCCGCCCAGCCGCAGGTGCGCAACTGGATGAAGAACCACCTCCCGGACGTGATCTGGGAGTCGGCGGCCTCGAACGCGGACGGGGCACGCCTGGTGCAGGAGGGCCGCTACGACGCCGCGTTCGCGGGCGAGTTCGCGGCGGAGCGGTACGGGCTGGAACCGCTGGAGACGGAGATCCACGACGCGGAGAACGCGCAGACCCGCTTCGTCCTCGTGGGCAAGCCCGCCCGGCCCGCGGCACCGACCGGCGCGGACAAGACGTCCGTGGTCGTCTGGCAACGTGATGACCACCCGGGTGCCCTGCTCGAACTCCTCCAGGAGTTCGCCGTACGCGGGGTCAACCTGATGCTGCTGCAGTCCCGGCCGACCGGTGAGGGCATCGGTAACTACTGCTTCGCCATCGACGCCGAGGGCCATATCGCGGACCGCCGGGTGGGCGAGGCGCTGATGGGGCTCAAGCGGCGCTGTCCCCAGGTGCGGTTCCTCGGGTCCTATCCGCGGGCCGAGGTCGACCCCCAGAGCGTCCGCACTCCGGAGGCCGGCACGTCCGACGGGGAGTTCGCGGCGGCGTCCGACTGGCTGGCCCGCCGCCAGGACGGCCGGTTCTGAGACGCCAGGACGGCCGGCCCTGAAGCCGGTCCTACCAGCGGATTTCTTTCATCCACAGAAGTTATCCACAGGTGGCCATCTCGACCTGGGGACAAGTCGACAACTAAGCACGACATGGTCGACAAATCGCCCTACCGGACCTAACTCAGCCCACCCCATGACGCATCACCCTCCGTCCACCCTTTTCCATTGATCAACTCGTTGGGGCGACCCATTTCCACTCGAAAGTGGGTGTAGGGAGAGTTCGGTTCGGGAATCCTGCGCCCTTCATGCGGCTTTCGGAACGATCACCTCCGGCATCCACAGATCTTTCGCACAGCCTGTGGATAACTTTTGGGGGGTGTGGATTCCTGTGGACAACCCACCCTCCAAATCCCGTTCCCCACAAGGGAATCGAGTCAACTCGCCGAGCCCGTCCGCCCCATTCCGGGGAGCATCGTTCCATTCATTGACAGAACCGGCACATCTCCCAAAGCGCTACAGAGGCGGTAGATCGGAATACCGGGTCGTGGACCGGAACCCCGCACCGGTAGCCTTGAGGGGTGATTGACCTTCGCCTGCTCCGTGAGGACCCCGACCGTGTGCGTGCGTCGCAGCGCGCCCGTGGAGAGGACGTCGAGCTCGTCGACGCCCTGCTCTCCGCCGATGAGCGGCGCAGGTCCTCCGGCGTCCGCTTCGACGAGCTGCGCGCCGAGCAGAAGGCGCTCGGCAAGCTCATCCCCAAGGCTTCCGGCGACGAGAAGGCCGAGCTCCTGAAGAAGGCGGGCCAGCTCGCCGCCGACGTCAAGACGGCCGACGCCGCGCAGGACGAGGCCGCGGCCGAGACCCAGGAGCTGCTGCTCCGGCTCGGCAATCTCGTGCACCCCGACGTCCCGGTCGGCGGCGAAGAGGACTTCGTCACGCTGGAGACGCACGGCACGATCCGCGACTTCGCGGCCGAGGGCTTCGAGCCGAAGGACCACCTGGAACTCGGCACCACGCTCGGTGCGATCGACGTCGAGCGCGGTGCGAAGGTCTCCGGCTCCCGCTTCTACTTCCTCACCGGCGTCGGCGCGCTCCTGGAACTCGCGCTGGTGAACGCGGCGATGGCTCAGGCCACGGCCGCCGGCTTCACGCCGATGCTGACCCCGTCGCTGGTCCGTCCGCAGGCCATGGCCGGCACGGGCTTCCTCGGCCAGGCCGCGCAGGACGTGTACCGCCTGGACAATGACGACCTGTACCTGGTCGGCACCTCCGAGGTGGCGCTCGCCGCGTACCACATGGACGAGATCATCGACGGCGACCGTCTGCCCCTGCGGTATGCGGGCTTCTCGCCCTGCTACCGCCGCGAGGCCGGTTCGCACGGCAAGGACACGCGGGGCATCTTCCGCGTGCACCAGTTCGACAAGGTCGAGATGTTCTCGTACGTCGACCCCGCCGACTCGCAGGCGGAGCACCAGCGCCTGCTGGAGTGGGAGAAGCAGTGGCTGACCTCGCTCGGGCTGCCGTTCCGCGTGATCGACGTGGCGACGGCCGACCTCGGCTCCTCGGCGGCCCGCAAGTTCGACTGCGAGGCCTGGATCCCGACCCAGGGCAAGTACCGCGAGCTGACGTCGACCTCGGACTGCACCGAGTTCCAGGCGCGCCGTCTGGCGATCCGCATGCGTGACGGAAAGCAGGTCAAGCCGCTCGCGACGCTGAACGGCACGCTGTGCGCCGTACCGCGCACGATCGTGGCGATCCTGGAGAACCACCAGCAGGCCGACGGCTCCGTACGCGTGCCGGAGGTGCTGCGTCCGTATCTCGGAGGCCGGGAGATTCTGGAGCCGGTCGCCAAGTGAGCCAAGTGAGTTCCTCCGCTCCCACCTTCCCGTACACGCTCGTCGCGACCGATCTCGACGGAACGTTGCTGCGCTCCGACGACACGGTCTCGGAGCGCACTCGTGAGGCGCTCGCCGCGGTGACCGCGGCGGGCGCCGCGCACATCGTCGTCACCGGGCGGGCGGTGCCCTGGACCCGGCACATACTCGATGAACTCGGCTATGACGGGATCGCGGTGTGCGCTCAGGGCGCGCAGGTGTACGACGCCGGGGCGCACCGGCTGCTCACATCGCTGACCCTCGACCGGCAGCTGGCCGGCCTGGCGGTCGCCAAGATCGAGGCCGAGGTCGGCCCGCTGGCCCTTGCCGCGA
The DNA here is from genome assembly GCF_005786655.1 of Streptomyces montanus. NCBI lineage: Bacteria > Bacillati > Actinomycetota > Actinomycetes > Kitasatosporales > Streptomycetaceae > Streptomyces > Streptomyces montanus. The sequence continues at coordinate 51,964 of NZ_VBZC01000055.1, read as the reverse complement.
GCCGTGACGGCTTGGACGGCGACGTCCTGGTCGGCCCCCGCTACCAGGTCCAGGGGCTGCTGCAGGCCGTCCCGTTCACCGACCTCGCGGAACTGTGGGCCGAGCCCCTGACCAAGATGTACATCCAGCACCCCAGGCTCTCCGACGACGAACTGGCGGAGGCGGCCCGCCAGGCCGCGGGCGGCCTGGTGAACATCATCATGGCGGGCGAGGGCATCGTCGAGATCCTCCCCCTAGGCCTCTCGAAGGCCACCGGCCTGTCCCTGGCGGCCCGCCGCCTGGGCGTCAAGGCGGCCGACACCATCGCCTTCGGCGACATGCCCAACGACATCCCCATGTTCGCCTGGTCCGCCCACGGCGTGGCGATGGCCAACGCCCATGAGGAACTCAAGGCGGTCGCCGACGAGATGACCCTGTCCAACGAGGAGGACGGGATCGCGGTGGTGCTGGAGCGGTTGCTGGGCTGAGCGCGCGCCGCGAACACGCGCCGCATGCCACCCCGTAGGTGCCGCGAGCACCGCATGCGTCCCGCGACGGCGCGCGGCCGGCCCGCCCCTGAACTTCCCCCGCCCGTCCGCCCTATCAAGGGCGCGCGGGTGGGAAAAGACCTCCGCTCAAGGGCGCGCGGGTGGGAAAAACCTCCACCAAGCGGCAACCAGAAACCCGCTGAGTCAAAGCGACAGCGTCTGGCGGAGGATGCGCGATTCGAACGCGCGCGGGGTGGCCCCCGACCACGGCTTAGCAAGCCGGTGCCTTACCGCTCGGCCAATCCTCCGGGAAGACGGCCCGCGCGAGATGCGCGCTCGAAGCGGCCGTCCCGGGCAGGTCCCTGTGTGGGGCGGACTCGACGGAGAGGTAGCTACTCCGGAGCCCGCTGCGGGCTGCCCTGTCGGGAACTCGACGAACTGCTACTGATGGGCATCGTCGCGCTCCTCTCCCAGCATGTGGCGCCGGCGGACCCGGCGACTCGGACAACACCACTCTGCCCGTACGCCGAGTCGGGCGCCACCGAATAAACGGGGCGCCCGGGACGGCTACCGGCGGCGCCACCTGCGACGGCGCGCCTTGCTGAAGAACCATCCCGCGGGAGGCTCGTCGGACCGCCAGGGCTGCGGTTCGGGGCCTTCATCGCGCCAGCGGGCGGCCAGCATGCGGGCACGCGCCGACGGTTCGGCCGTCTCGGCGGACCGTATGAAGTCCTCGTCCAGGACGAGGTCGTCCCAGATGTCCTCGGACTCCCCGTGACCGTCGCGCGGTGTCTGCCCTGCCATCCCCGTTCCTCCTCGCTGCGCGCATCCCCTTGAGCAAGTGTGCCGTTACGCGTGTGAAGCCGGCATCAAGGAGCCCTCACTCCTCCCCGGCCAGTGTCAGCGTGCGCAGCTTCTGTCCCGCGAACCACGTGGCGGCCACGGTCACCGCGACCAGCAGCACCGTCGCTGTGGTCAGCCCGACGTCGGAGGTGACGAGGTCCCCGCCCGTGACCTTGTGGGCCACGGCGAGCGACCACTGCTGGACACTGAGCGTGCGCGCGCCGGACACGAGCGACCCGAAGAGGGCCTCCCAGACGAGGGCGTAGACGAGCCCGAAGACCACCGCGTGCCGCGTGACGGTACCGAGCAGCAGGAAGAGGGCGGCGTACGCGATGGAGGCGACGAGCGCGGCCACGGTGTACGCGACGGCGATCTGCTGCCCGTTGCCGTTGAGGATCATCCCGGCGAGGAACGTCGGGATCGCCGAGAACGCCATGGTCACCGCGATGGCGACGATCAGCTTGGTGAAGATGATCGTGGGGCGCTTGATCGGCTTGGCGAGGAGGTACACCACCGAGCCGTCGTCGATCTCGGGCCCGATCGCGCCCGTCCCGGCGATGACGCCGATGATGGGCACCATGGTGGCGAGCGCGAACCCGCCGAGGACGTCGGAGGCCACCTGGTCGTCGGCGCCGGCGAAGACGCGTACCGCGATCGAGATCACGATCAGCAGGACGGGCAGCGCGCCCAGGATGAGAGCCCGGCGGCGGCCGAGCAGGCCACGGTAGGTGAGCCGGGCGACTGTGGGGTCGTACATCTTCGGCCTCCTACGCCGCGACGAGATACGAGAAGACGGATTCGAGGGACTCGTCGGACGGCGAGACCGTGAGCAGCCGGATGCCGTTGTCCCGGGCCACCCGCGGCAGCAGCGTCGTGAACCGCCCGAAGTCGACCGCCTGGATGCGCAACGCGCCCTCCTGGAGGTCCACTTCGATGCCGGAGGTCGACGGATCGGCGATGAGCGCGGCCGCGAGCGCGCGGTCGTCGCTGGAGCGCACGAGGTAGCGGTGCGGGCGGTCGGTCATCAGGCGGCGGATGCGCCGGAAGTCGCCGCTGGCGGCGTGCCGTCCGGCGACGATCACCTCGATGTGCGAGGCGAGTTGCTCGACCTCTTCGAGGATGTGGGACGAGAACAGCACCGTGCGGCCCTCGTCGCCCATGCGCCGGAGCAGGTTCATGAGCTGCATGCGCTGACGCGGGTCCATGCCGTTGAAGGGCTCGTCGAGCAGCAGCAGGGACGGGTCGTGGACGAGTGCGGAGGCCATCTTCACGCGCTGCCGCATGCCTTTGGAGTAGGTCTGGATCTTCCGGTCCTGCGCGTACTCCATCTCGACCGTGGCGAGGGCCTTCTGGGCGGCCTTCTTGCCGAGACCGTGCAGTTCGGCGTTGGCGACGACGAATTCAAGGCCGGTGAGGAAGTCGTACATCGCCTCCCGCTCGGGGACGATGCCGATCTGCCGGTAGATCTGTTCGTTGCGCCAGACCGGCTGTCCGTCGAGCGTGACGGAGCCTGTGGAGGGGGCCAGGAAGCCGCCCATCATGTTGATGAGGGTGGACTTTCCGGCGCCGTTCGGGCCGAGCAGGCCGGTGACGCCGGGGCCGATCGTCATGGTGATGTCGTTGACGGCGACCACGTTGCCGAACCAGCGTGAGACATGGTCGATGTTGAGCGTGGTCACAGTCCGACCTTTCGGTAGCGGCGCATCAGGAGGCCGTAGCAGCCGGCGATGAGGCCCAGGACGACGAGGAGGTAGACGACGCCCTCACCGTTCGAGGGGCCCACTCCTCCGGGGAAGGAGGACGAGGCTCCGAGGAAGGCGGTCTGCACTCCGTCGATGAGCGTGATGGGCGAGAAGAGGCCGAGCCAGCTGATCGCACCGGTGCTGGACTGGTCGAACGCGATGGCCTGGACGGTGGACACCGCCCCGTAGGAGATGGTCAGCGTGGCGATGACGGCCGCGATGCCGAAGCCGCGGCGCGGCGTGACCGCCGAGATGACCAGGCCGATGCCGGCGAAGAGCAGGGAAAGCAGTGCCACGGAGACGAGCCCTTGTGCGAATCCCTTGGTCTGGTCCGCGAAGTCGAGTTTGGCCAGCAGCGCGCCCACATAGAGCACGAGCAGCGGTGCGGCCGTGAGGATGAACAGCGCCGAGGCCAGCGCCGCGTATTTGGCGCGGACGTAGTCGACAGTCTCAATGGGGCGCGAGAAGTACAGCGGTACGGTCTTGAAGCGCAGGTCGCGCGAGACGGACTGCGGCGCCTGCGAGGCCACGTACAGGCCGATGACCGCCTGCAGGAAGATCGCGTAACGGGTGTAGTCCGTCGGCAGGTCGTTCGCCTGGGTGGCGACCGCGACGGCCACCATGATCGCCGCGGGCACGCACATCACCACGAAGAGCAGCATCGGCAGGACCTTGGACTTGGCCGAGCGGCCCAGACCGTACGCGCCGCGCAGGGACTGCGAGTAGAGCGAGCGGCGGGCGTACGCGCGGCCCAGGCGCGCGCCGTCGTAGTTGCGGTAGCCGATGTTGTGGATCCGGGTCTGCTCGCCGGCCCGGGCCGGGGTCTGCTCAACCGCCATGGCCGACCGCCTCCTTCCGCTGGTCGTCCCGCGCTTCGTCGGTGTCGTTGAAGACCTCCGAGATGTGGTGCCTGCGCTGTTCCATGCGGACCAGGCCCAGGCCGAGATCGGCGACGACGTCGCGTACGAGGTCGTACGTCTGCTCGCCCTCCGCTGTGAGCAGCAGGATGTGGCCCGCGCCCGGCAGTCCGCTGCCGTCGTGCGTGTCGATCCCGCGCGCGTGCAGCACCTCGCGCACCGCGCGGGTGCCGTCCGGGTGTTCGTCGCTGTCGGTGACCTCGATGGCGAGGGTCGTCGTGGTCTGGGTGAAGTCCGTGGTGGAACTGGACCGCAGGAGCTTGCCGCCGTCGATGACGACGATGTGGTCGGAGGTGCGCTCCAACTCGCCCAGCAGGTGCGAGGTCACCAGGACCGAGATGCCGAAGTCGGTGTGGATGCGGCGGATCAGGCCCAGCATCTCGTCGCGGCCGACCGGGTCGAGGCCGTTGGTCGGCTCGTCGAGGAAGACCAGCTGGGGGTCGTGGACGAGGGCCTGCGCGAGCTTCACGCGCTGCTTCATGCCGGTCGAGTAGCCGCCGATCGGGCGGTAGCGCTCCTCGTACAGGCCGACGTGGCGCAGCGTGTCGGCGGTGCGCTCGCGCGCCGCCGTCGGGGGCAGGCCGGACATGCGCGCCATGTGGACGACGAACTCGGTGGCCGAGACGTCGGGCGGCAGACAGTCGTGCTCGGGCATGTAGCCGACCCGCTCGCGGATGGCGCCGCCCTTGGTGGCGACGTCGAGGCCCAGTACTTCCGCGCGGCCCTCGGTGGCGGGGGACAGACCCAGCAGGATCTTGATCAGTGTGGACTTGCCGGCTCCGTTGGCCCCGACGAGTCCCGTCACACCGGGCCCGACATCCACGGAGAGCCGGTCAAGCGCGGTCACCCTGGGGAACCGCTTGCTCAGGCTTTCGGTCGCGATCACAGTCACGCTTCGAAAGTAGTGGCGCAGGCCACAGCGGGCGTCAACCCAGGGAGCTGGATCGGTATCACTCTCCAGTCGTACGAGCCCGTAAGGGTCCCCCTGAAGTAGAACAACCGGCGGTATCCACATCGGACCGGTTGTCCACAGGCCTCACACGGCCCTATTGACGCGACCTCCGCCCCATTGTCACCTTCGTCAGTGTCAAGTTACGAACGCGTACCGCAATCAGCGTGGAACGGGACGGTGGCATGACCTCAGCTTTACTCAAGTACGCGCGCGAGCGCCGGTTACGCACGGGCGGCGTCGAGCTGTGCGTCGCCGAGCTGGGAGACGAGACGCAGCCCACGGTGCTGCTCCTGCACGGCTATCCGGACTCCAAGGAGGTGTGGTCCGAGGTCGCGAGGCGCCTCGCAGAGCGCTTCCATGTGGTGCTGTACGACGTGCGGGGGCACGGCAGGTCGACTGCCCCGCGGCCGCTGCGCGGCGGTTTCACGCTGGAGAAGCTGACGGAGGACTTCCTGGCCGTCGCGGACGCGGTCAGTCCGGACCGGCCGGTGCACCTGGTGGGGCACGACTGGGGGTCGGTGCAGGCCTGGGAGTTCGTCACGGTCAGGCGCACCGAGGGGCGGATCGCCTCCTTCACGTCGATGTCGGGGCCGTCCCTCGACCACTTCGGGCACTGGATCAAGAAGCGCATGACCCGTCCGACCCCCCGCAGGGTCGGTCAGCTCCTCGGCCAGGGCGCCAAGTCCTGGTACGTGTACCTGCTGCACGCGCCCGCCCTGCCCGAGCTGGCCTGGCGCGGCCCGCTCGGCAAGCGGTGGCCGAAGATCCTGCGGCGAGCCGAGAAGCTGCCCGCGGACGGCTACCCCACGTCGTCGCTGCCCTCGGACGCGGCACACGGCTCGTGGCTGTACCGGGACAACGTACGGGCGCGCCTGCGCAGTCCGCGCGTCGACGCGTACGCACACGCGCCCGTGCAGCTCATCACGCCCCTGGACGACGCCTTCCTGTCGGAGCGGCTCTACGACGAGCTGGAGCGGTGGGCCCCCCAGTCGGTGCGCCGTACGCTCCCGGCCAAGCATTGGATCCCCCGCACCCGGCCGGATCAACTGGCCTCCTGGATCACCGAGTTCGTGACGTCCACCGAGGGCGGACGGCCCGTCCCGGTGGCGACCGGCACCCACGCGGACCGGTTCGGCGGGCAGCTCGTGCTGGTCACCGGCGCGGGCAGCGGCATCGGGCGGGCCACGGCCCTCGCGTTCGCCGAGGCCGGCGCGCGCGTGGTGGCCGTCGACCGGGACACGGAGAGCGCGGTCCGCACCGCGGAGCGCGCCCGTCTGCTGGGCGCCCCCGAGGCGTGGGCCGAGACGGTCGACGTCGGTGACGCACAGGCCATGGAGCAGCTCGCCGAGAAGGTCGCCGCCGAGTACGGGGTGGTGGACGTGCTGGTGAACAACGCCGGGATCGGGCTCTCCGGCTCGTTCTTCGACACCACCCCGGAGGACTGGAAACAGGTCCTCGACGTCAACCTGTGGGGCGTGATCCACGGCTGCCGGCTCTTCGGGAAGCAGATGGCCGAGCGGGGGCAGGGCGGCCACATCGTCAACACCGCTTCGGCGGCGGCGTATCTGCCCTCGAAGGCACTGCCCGCCTACAGCACGTCCAAGGCGGCGGTGCTGATGCTCAGCGAGTGCCTGCGCGCGGAGCTGGCGGGCCGGGGAATCGGGGTCTCCGCTATCTGCCCGGGCTTCGTCAACACCAACATCACCTCGACGGCGCGCTTCGCGGGGGTCGACGCCGACGAGGAGAAACGCCTCCGGAAGAAGACCGCCCGGATCTACAGGCTGCGCAACTATCCTCCGGGGAAGGTCGCCGACGCCGTGCTGCGCGCCGTCGTCCACAACGAGCCCGTGGTGCCCGTGACACCCGAGGCACGCGGCGGCCGCCTCATGTCCCGCTTCACGCCGAGGGCCCTGCGCGCGATCGCACGGATGGAGCCGCCGCTGTGAGGTGCGATGCACACACACTTGCCGCACATCACGCGAATCCCATGAAGTCCCATGAAGGTCCATGAAGCTCTATAAAAAGGCTGACGAAAGCGCTCAAGCGAAAGGTGAGTTGTCCACAGACTCGTCAACTTCCCCTGTGGATAACGCACTTCGCTGTGGATCAAACCTCCGAGCCTTCATCAAATGAGTGATCAGCGTCTCGCGGATACCCTGTCGAAATGGGCGAAGATGGGGTGGATAAAGGGGAGATGAAGAAAGGTGAGATGGACGAACGACGCACCCTGAAGGTGTCGAAATACCTCTCGAAGCATCTGCGGCACCAGCCCGAGCGCATCGGACTCACGCTCGACGACGGCGGCTGGGTGGAGATCCAGACCCTGATGGCCGCGGCCGCCGCGCACGGCTTCCGGTTCACGCGGGAGGAGCTCGATCACGTGGTGGCCAACAACGACAAGCGGCGCTTCGCGATCGAGGGCAACCGGATCCGTGCCAGCCAGGGCCATTCCGTCGAGGTCGACCTCGGCCTGCCCCCGGCGACCCCGCCGGCGTACCTCTACCACGGGACGGTCGCCCGCAGCCTGGACGCGATCCGTGCCGAGGGCCTGAAACCCATGGCACGGCACGACGTGCACCTCTCACCGGACCGCGAGACCGCGACCCGCGTAGGTGCCCGCCGCGGTCGCCCCGTCGTGCTCTCCGTGGACGCCGCCGCCATGCACCGCGACGGCCACGTCTTCCGGGTCAGCGCCAACGGAGTCTGGCTCACAGCCGCCGTACCGCCGCGCTACCTGCGGTTTCCCGGTGCGCACTGACGGCTCCGCAGGGAAACGACCGGGCGGCCCGCACGCAGTGCCCTGACGGCCGGCACGGAGCACCTGGCCGGGCAGCCTTCTCGACTGCGCTTAGGCTCGGTGGCATGAGTATGCGCCTGAGCACCGTGATCCTGCCGTATGTCCGCTGGCACGAGGGAGGGCGGTCCATGTGGCAGCGCGCGGAGCAGCTGGGCTTCCACACGGCCTACACGTACGACCATCTGTCGTGGCGGACGTTCCGTGAAGGGCCGTGGTTCGGCGCGCTGCCGACGCTGACCGCGGCCGCGGGCGCCACCGACCATCTGCGCCTCGGCACGATGGTGACCTCGCCGAACTTCCGGCATCCGGTCCCTCTCGCCAAGGAGCTGATCTCGCTCGACGACAGCTCCGGCGGTCGTATCACGTTCGGCGTCGGCGCGGGCGGCACCGGCTTCGACGCCACCGTTCTGGGCCAGGAGCCCTGGACGCCTCGCGAACGGGCCGACCGCTTCGGCGAGTTCGTGGCGCTGCTCGACCGGCTGCTCTCCGAGGACTCCGTCTCGTACGACGGCCGGTTCTACTCGGCACACGAGGCCTACAACATCCCTGGCTGCATCCAGCGCCCCCGGCTGCCGTTCGCGGTGGCCGCCACCGGGCCGCGCGGAATGAACCTCGCGGCCCGGTACGGACAGGCGTGGGTGACCACGGGCGACCCGAAGCTCCTCGAGACGGGCACTCCGGAGCAGTCGGTTCAAGCCATTCGCGGACAGGTCGAGAAGCTGGCCGCCGCGTGCGACACGGTCGGCCGTGATGTCGACGAGCTCGACAAGATCCTGCTCACCGGATTCACCCCGGACCGTCTCCGCCCGCTGGAGTCCCTCGACGCGTTCGTCGACTTCGCCGGCAAGCACAGGGAGCTGGGCTTCACGGACATCGTGATCCACTGGCCCATCCCGGACTCGGACTTCGCGGCGGACCAGAAGGTCTTCGAGCACATCGCGATGGAGGCGGTCGGGCAGCTGGGCTGACGCTGCTCACCGAGGCTCCGGTAAGCACACGAAGGCGCGAGGGCCGGGGGGCAGGGAGCAGGGAGCAGGGAGCAGGGAGCAGGGAGCAGGGAGCAGGGAGCAGGCAAAGGTACAGGTGAGGGCGTACGGCATGCAGATGTGCGAGGTTCCACACGGCCGTGCTGGCATATGCGGGACAATGGCGAGGTGACCTCAGCGACCCGCCGGCCCCCGCCCCCGGCCTCCACCGTTCCGCCCCGGCTGATCGCCACGGATCTGGACGGCACCCTGCTGCGCGACGACAAGTCCGTGTCGCAGCGAACGGTCGCCGCTCTGGCCGCCGCCGAGGAGGCCGGTATCGAGGTCTTCTTCGTGACCGGCCGCCCGGCCCGCTGGATGGATGTCGTCAGCGACCACGTCCACGGCCACGGGCTGGCCATCTGCGGGAACGGCGCCGCGGTGGTCGACCTGCACGGCGGCCCCGGAAGCCACCAGTTCGTCAAGATCCGGGAGTTGGCGACCGAGACCGCCCTGGACGTCGTCACCATGCTGCGCGCCGCCGCGCCCGGCACGGCGTTCGCCGTCGAGCGGACCTACAGCTTCCACCTGGAGCCGACCTACCCGTCGCTGCACATGGAGCCGCCGGACACCATCGCGCCCGCCGAGAAACTCCTCGCCGAGGACGCGCAGGACGCGGACCAACCGGTGCTCAAGGTGCTCGCCCACCACAGCGACATCGCCCCGGACGACTTCCTGGGCCTGGCCCGCATCGCCGTCGGCGACCGGGCGGTCATCACCCGCTCCAGCCCCAGCGCGCTGCTGGAGATCAGCGGCCCCGGCGTCTCCAAGGCCAGCACGCTCGCGCTGTGCTGCGCCGAGCGCGGCATCTCGCACGAGGAGGTCGTCGCCTTCGGGGACATGCCGAACGACGTCGAGATGCTCACCTGGGCGGGCACGTCGTACGCGATGGGCAACGCGCACCCCGACGTGATCGCCGCGGCTTCCGGGCGCACGGTCGCCAACAACGAGGACGGGGTGGCCGTCGTGATCGAGCGGATGCTCGCAGAGCGCGGGTGAGCGGGACGCGGGCCCGGAGCCTGCCGAAAGCCTGGGGGAGTAGCCCCTGAATCGGGGAGAGAAGCCCCTAAAGGTGCACTCCATGCTCGGCCAGCCACTCCAGCGGATCGACACCCGACCCCAGGTACGGCGTCAGACGCACCTCGAAGTGCAGGTGCGGGCCGGTCGAGTTGCCGGTCGTGCCCGACTGGCCGATCCACTGTCCCGGCGCCACCCGCTCCCCCTGGTCGACGGCGACGGCTGAGAGGTGCGCGTACTGCGTGTAGTAGCCGTTCGGATGCCGCACCACGACCTCGACGCCGAACGCGCCGCCGCACGACACCTTCACCACCCGTCCCTCGCCCACCGAACGCACCGGCGTGCCGATGTCCACCGCGAAGTCCTGCCCGGTGTGCCCGTTCGCCCAGTGCGCTCCGCCGCTGCCGAAGCCCGCGGAGAGTTCGTACGTCTCCACCGGTGCGACCCACGCGCGCGTGAAGCTCTTTCTTTTCCGCTCGCCGAGGCGGACGGCGCCGCGGCACGATCCCGCCGCGACCGAGGCGTCCGCCCGCCCCTGAAGCGTCCACTGAGCCGCTTCGAGCTTCCGCTCGATCCCCCGCTTCATCTCGGCGAGCCGGTCGTTGCGCCGCTCCAGCGCCTGCCAGGCCGCGGAGGCCTTCGCCTCGTCGGCGGCGAGCTGTGTCTCCGCGCGGCGGCTCTTGATGACGGTGTTGTTGAGCGCCAGGTCGGCCTGCCACAGGGCATGTTGACCGCGCATCAGATCCTCGGGGCTGTCCGCGAGCAGCATCTGCGCCGCCTGGGGGAGCGAGCCTCCGCTGCGGTACTGAGCGCGCGCGATCCGGCCGAGTTCCTCGTGCAGTACGTCGATGTTCCGCCGCTCCCGCGCGAGAAGCTGCTCCAACCGCCGCGCCTTGGCTCGTTGCGCCTCGGCTTCCCTGCGTCCCTCCTCGTACTGATGCGTCGCGACGGACGTCTCCTCGAGCAGCCGCGCCACCTCGGCTCCGGCGCCACGGGAGCCGCCGGAGCCATCGGAATCCCCGGCGTCTCCTATGGCCGCCGTGGACCCGGCCGCCAGGACGGCCAGCGCGCACAGCAGCGCCGGTACGAGCAGGGCATGGCGGCGAGGTGAGCGCATGACAGGGATCGTGTCGTGCGTCGGAGGCACTGGCCCGTTCAAGGCGTACGCCTGGGGGACGCGATGCCACGGATGGATCACCGCGCTGCTCCGAACAGGGGCCTGCAACAGCACGACCTCCGGCAACGGCGGCGCCGGAGCCAGGGGATGTCCTTTGGATGACCTTCTAGCTCGCCGCCACCAACAGCTCCGTCTCGTCCTCGCGCTCCCGCATCGCCCGCAGCGGGCCGTCCACGGCGGCCAGCTCGCCGTACGGACCTCGCTGCACCACACGGCCTTCCGCCAGCACGATCACCTCGTCGACGGCTTCCAGACCCGCCAGCCGGTGCGTGATGAGCAGCGTCGTGCGCCCCTCGGTCGCGGCCAGCAGATCGGTGGTGAGCGCGTCGGCCGTCGGAAGGTCGAGGTGCTCCGCGGGTTCGTCGAGGACGAGGACGGGGAAGTCGGCGAGCAGTGCGCGGGCCAGCGCGAGCCGCTGCCGCTGACCGCCGGACAACCGTGCGCCGTGCTCACCGATCAGTGTGTCCAGTCCGTCCGGCAGTCCGTCCGCCCAGTCGAGCAGTCGGGCCCGCCCGAGTACGTCACGCAACTCGTTCTCGGTCGCGTCCTTGCGCGCGAGCAGCAGGTTCTCGCGGACCGAACTGTCGAAGAGGTGCGCGTCCTGCGCGCACAGCCCGACCAGGCGTCGTACGTCGTCACTGTCCAGGTCGTACGCGTCCACGCCGCCCAGCGTGTACGAGCCCGCTCCCGCGTCCAGGAACCGCAGCAGCACCTGCGCGAGGGTCGTCTTGCCTGCTCCGGACGATCCGACGACAGCGATCCTGCTCCCCTGTTCCAGGGTCAGGTCGAGCCCGGCCAGCGCGTCCCGGTCCTGCCCGGGGTGGCGAGCGCTCAGCTCCTTGAGGACGAGCGGGAACGGCGACGCGGGCACGGGGCCCGGCCGCTCCGGTTCGCGTACGGGCTCGGGGGCGTCCAGGACCTCGTAGACGCGTTCCGCGCTCTTGTGCACCCGCTGCCGGTACTGGACCGCCAGCGGCAGCCCGAGGACGGCCTCGAAAGCGGCCAGCGGGGTGAGGACGACCACGGCCATCAGCACGCCGTCGAGGCGTCCGTCGGCGACGGCCTGTGCGCCGACGAGCGCGGTGGCCGCCACGGTGAGCCCGGAGATGAGTGCGGTGAGCCCGTCGCCGAGCGCGGTGGCGGTCGCGGCGCGCGACACGATGCGGGTGAGCGCCCCGTCGGCCCGCCGGGCTTCCGCGGTACGAGCGGGCAGCGCACCGGCGACCGTCAACTCGGCGGTACCGGTGAGGAGATCTGCCACGCGGGTCGCCAGGACGCCCCGCGCGGGGGCCAGCCGACGCTCCGCGCGGCGTGCGACGGCGCCGGTCAGCAGCGGGACGCCGGCCCCTGCGGCCAGCAGCCCGAGGGCGAGGAGGGCTCCGGCCTCGGGCAGCAGCCAGGCGGTGAACCCGACGGAGGCGGCGGACACCGCGACCGCGGCGGATGCGGGCAGCAGCCAGCGCAGCCAGTAGTCCTGCAGCGCGTCGACGTCGGCGACGAGCCGCGACAGCAGGTCACCTCGGCGGGTGGTCCGCAGCCCGGCGGGAGCGAGCCGTTCGAGCCGCCGGTACACGGCGACCCGGGTGTCGGCCAGCATCCGCAGCACCGCCTCGTGCGACACCAACCGCTCGGCATACCGGAAGACGGCCCGCCCGATGCCGAACGCCCGCGTGGCCGTCACGGCGACCATCAGATACAGCACAGGAGGCTGCTGCGAGGCCCGCGAGATCAGCCACCCTGAGGTGGCCATCAGCCCGACCGCGCTCCCGAGCGCGAGGGTGCCGAGCAGGAGAGCCAGCGCGAGCCGAGCGCGCCGAGGGCCGGCCATGGCCCGCACGCGCGCGAGAACGCCGCCCCGCGCCTCGGTCACCCGCGACTGAGACACCTGCGACTGAGACACCTGCGACTGAGACTCCCGCGACTGAGACGGCCGCGGCTCAGAGTCTCCCGCCTCGGAGCCCCCCGCCTCCGGTCTCCGTGCCTCTGGGCCCTGCGTCTCCGGACCCCCTGCCTCCAAGGTGAACGGCGCCTTGCCGGCGCCCACGGTTGGCACGGCTGCCGCCACTTCGGTGCGGTGCACCTCCGCACCGTCGGAGCGCTCCGAACCGGATCCCAGCACGGGCGCGCCGAGCTCCAGCCGCACCACCCGGTCCGCCACCCCGAGCAACGCCGGCCGGTGCACCACGAGCAGTACGGTCCGCCCCACGGCCAGGCGCCGAACGGCCTCCACGACCTCCGCCTCGGTCTGTCCGTCCAGCGAAGCCGTCGGTTCGTCGAGCAGCAGCACGGGCCGGTCCGCCAGGAACGCCCGGGCCAGCGCGAGCCGTTGCCGCTGCCCCGCGGACAGCCCGGCCCCGTTCTCACCGAGTTCCGTCCGCACCCCGTCAGGCAACGCGTCCACGAACTCGAGAGCACCCGCGTCACCGAGCGCCCTGCGTACCTCGGCGTCATCCGCGTCGGGGCGCGCCAGCCGTACGTTCCCGGCGATCGTCCCGGCGTACAGATGCGGCCGCTGCGGGACCCACGCGATACGCGACCGCCACTCCTCCAGGTCGGCCCCGGCGAGATCGACTCCCCCGACACGCACCCGTCCCGACGCGGGCTCCACGAACCCCAACAACACGTTCAGCAGTGTCGACTTGCCCACCCCACTGGGCCCGACGAGCGCCACCGTCTCACCGGGCTCAACCGTGAAGGACACGTCCGATACCGCGTCCGACGACCGCCCGGGATACCGGACCGTCACCTCGTCGAGGCGCATCCCGCCTGAGGACGGCACGGTCTCGGTTCCGGACAACGCCTCAGTCCGGTTCCCGGACATCGACACGATCGCGGTACCGGACGACGGCACCGGCGTCTCCAGTACCGCGAAGATCTCCTCCGCAGCCGCCAGCCCTTCCGCGGCCGCGTGGTACTGCGTACCCACCTGGCGGAGCGGCAGATACGCCTCGGGCGCGAGGACGAGGATGACCAGCCCCACGTACAGATCCATCTCGCCATGGACGAGCCGCATCCCGATGGTCACCGCGACCAGTGCGACCGACAGCGTGGCGAGCAGCTCCAGGGCGAAGGACGAGATGAAGGCGATCCGGAGGGTCCGCATGGTGGCCTGCCGGTACTCGCCGGTGATCCGCCGGATCGACTCGGCCTGCGCCTTGGCCCGCCCGAACACCTTCAGGGTGGGCAGTCCCGCGACCACATCCAGGAAGTGTCCCGAGAGCCGCGACAGCAGTCGCCACTGGCGGTCCATCCGGGACTGCGTGGCCCAGCCGATGAGCACCATGAAAACAGGGATGAGAGGCAGGGTGCCGATGATGATCGCCGCCGACACCCAGTCCTCGGTGACGATCCGCGCCAGCACCGCCACGGGCACCACCAGCGCCAGCCCCAACTGCGGCAGATAGCGGGAGAAGTAGCCGTCCAGCGCGTCGACCCCGCGCGTGGCGAGCGCGACCAGTGATCCTGTCCGCTGCCCGCTCAGCCACCCCGGCCCCAGCGCCCCCGCACGCTCCAGCAACCGCCCTCGCAGCTCCGACTTGACCGCCGCGCTTGCCCGGTGCGCCGCGAGTTCGGTGAGCCAGGCGACGAGCGCCCGACCACCCGCGACCGCCACCAACAGCAAGAGTGGCGTGCGGAGTTCCGCGATCTCCAGCCCGTGCTGGAAGGCACCCACGACCACCTCGGCGATGAGCATCGCCTGGGCGATGACCAACGCCGCCCCAACGGCGCCCAGACCGATGACCGCCACCAGAAAGAGGCGGGTGGCACGGGCGTACCGCAGCAGACGCGGGTCGATGGGTTTCACGTGAAACATGCCCTTCGGTTCGGCGAACTCAGTGCGCGGCCTCGGCGATGTGCTGCGTACCGATCCGCTTGCGGAACACCCAGTACGTCCACGACTGGTAGAGCACCACGATCGGCGTCGCGATCACGGCACACCAGGTCATGATCTTCAGGGTGTAGGGGCTCGACGAGGCATTGGTGACCGTCAGGCTCCAGGCGTCATTGAGCGAGGACGGCATGACGTTCGGGAAGAGCGTCAGGAAGAGCATCGCCACCGCCGCCACGATGGTGACGCCGGACAGGGCGAACGACCATCCCTCACGCCCCGCCTGGTTCGCCACGAGAGCCGCGACCAGCGCGGCCACCGCCACGACCATCGCGACCAGGCTCTTGCCGTCACCGTTCTCGATCTGCGTCCAGAGCAGGAAGAGCAGCGCCAGCGCGGCAGCCACCAGGCCGACGCGCAGCGCCGTCTTCCGCGCCCGCTCCCGGATGTCCCCGACGGTCTTGAGCGCCGCGAACACCGCGCCGTGGAAGGTGAACAGCGTCAGCGTCACCAGCCCGCCCAGAAGCGCATACGGGTTGAGCAGGTCCCAGAAGGTGCCGACGTATTCCAGGTTCCTGTCGATCTTCACGCCTCGGACGATGTTGCCGAAGGCCACGCCCCACAGGAACGCCGGGATGAGAGAGGTCCAGAAGATCGCCGTCTCCCAGTTGCGCTGCCACTGCTCCTCGGGCCGCTTCGCCCGGTACTCGAAGGCGACTCCGCGCACGATCAGGCAGACCAGGATGAGCAGCAGCGGTAGGTAGAAGCCGGAGAAAAGTGTGGCGTACCACTCAGGGAAGGCGGCGAAGGTCGCGCCGCCCGCTGTGAGCAGCCAGACCTCGTTGCCGTCCCAGACCGGACCGATGGTGTTGATGAGCACCCGCTTCTCGGCCCGGTCACGCGCGAGCAGTTTGGTGAGGACGCCGATCCCGAAGTCGAAGCCCTCCAGGAAGAAGTAGCCGGTCCACAGGACCGCGATGAGGACGAACCAGACGTCGTGAAGTTCCATGACTCTGCAGCTCCCTTGGCCTAGTAGGAGAAGGCCATCGGCTTGTCGGCGTCACGGGAGTCGCCGCCGATCTTGGTGGGCGGATTGAGGTCGGCCTCGGTGAGCTCGGGCGGTCCGGCCTTGACGTACTTGACGAGCAGCTTGACCTCGACGACGGCGAGGATCGCGTAGAGCGTCGTGAAGACGATCATCGAGGTGAGGACTTCGCCCTGTGAGACACCGGGGGAGACGGCATCGCGGGTCTGCAGCACGCCGTAGACGACCCACGGCTGGCGGCCCATCTCGGTGAAGATCCAGCCCCAGGAGTTGGCGATCAGCGGGAAGCCCAGGGTCAGGAAGGCGATGCGCCAGTACCAGGTGGTGAGTGTGGGGCCGAGGGCCTTCTTGAAGAGCACCACGTGCGGCACTTCGTCGTCGCCCACCCGCAGATGCCGGGGCAGCAGGAACTTCTTCCGGGTCAGCCACAGTCCGACCAGACCGATGGTGAAGGAGGCCATGCCGAAGCCGATCATCCAGCGGAATCCCCAGTACGCGACGGGGATGTTGGGCCGGTAGTCGCCGGGGCCGTATCGCTCCTGCTCGGCCTTGTTGACGTCGTTGATACCGGGGACGTAGGAGCTGAAGTCGTCCTTGGCGAGGAACGACAGCAGTCCCGGAATCTCTATCGCGACCTTGTTGTGGCCCTTGTCGACGTCGCCGACGGCGAAGACCGAGAACGGTGCCGGGCTCTCGCCGTCCCACAGTGCCTCGGCCGCGGCCATCTTCATCGGCTGCTGCTCGTACATGACCTTGCCGAGCACGTCGCCGCTGATCGCGGTGAGCATGCCACCGATGACGACGGTGACCAGGCCGAGCCGCAGCGAGGTCTTCATCACCGGTATGTGCTTCTTGCGGGCCAGGTGGAAGGCGGCGATGCCGACCATGAAGGCGCCGCCCGTGAGGAACGCGGCGGAGAGGGTGTGGAAGAACTGGGAGAGCGCGGTGTTCTGGGTCAGGACCAGCCAGAAGTCGGTGAGCTCGGCGCGGCCCTTCTTCTCGTTGATCCGGTAGCCGACGGGGTGCTGCATCCAGGAGTTGGCCGCGAGGATGAAGTACGCCGACAGGATGGTGCCGATCGAGACCATCCACATGCAGGCGAGGTGGATCTTCTTCGGCAGCTTGTCCCAGCCGAAGATCCACAGACCGATGAACGTGGACTCGAAGAAGAAGGCGATCAGGGCCTCGAAGGCGAGCGGGGCACCGAAGACATCACCGACAAAGCGCGAGTAGTCGGACCAGTTCATGCCGAACTGGAATTCCTGCACGATGCCCGTGACGACACCCATCGCGATGTTGATCAGGAAGAGCTTGCCCCAGAACTTCGTCGCTCTGAGGTACTTCTCGTTCTCCGTGCGCACCCAGGCGGTCTGCAGGCCGGCCGTGAGGGCGGCGAGGGAGATCGTCAGGGGAACGAAGAGGAAGTGGTAGACGGTGGTGATGCCGAACTGCCATCGCGCCAGTGTCTCCGGCGCCAAAGCGATGTCCACGTCTTCTCCTTACATGCCGTGGTCACGTCGGCGGTTTGCCCCGTTCGTGATGTACATCACAGGACAAACTGGCAAGCTTGTGAACGCGTTCACATTCACAAGCAATTATGACGCATCGCTTTCGGAACGCTGAGGGGTGGGGGGTCCCTAAGGGGGACCGACATGCCCATGGCGCGAACCGGGCCCCTCGTGCCGTCGCTCACCTCCGCGCCGACCTCCTCGCCCACGATCCGGGCGAGGAGGTCAGGGACGGGTACAGCTCCTGCTGACCGCCGGAGGCTAGAGCTCCTTGCGGAAGCTCTCCGTCGTCTTCAAGAAGATGTCGTTCGCCTCGGTCTCGCCCACCGTCACGCGCACGCCCTCCCCCGGGAAGGGACGCACCACGACCCCGGCCTGTTCGCAGGCGGCCGCGAATTCCACCGTGCGCTCACCGAGTCGCAGCCACACGAAGTTCGCCTGCGTCTCGGGCACCGTCCAGCCCTGCCCCCGCAGCGTGTCGGTCACACGTGTGCGCTCGCCCACCAGCGAGCCGACCCGCCCGAGGAGTTCGTCCTCGGCGCGCAGCGAGGCGACGGCAGCGTCCTGCGCGAGCTGGCTCACACCGAAAGGCACGGCGGTCTTGCGCAGCGCCGCCGCCACCGGCTCATGGGCGATCGCGAAGCCGACCCGGAGCCCGGCGAGTCCGTACGCCTTGGAGAAGGTGCGCAGAACGCAGACGTTCGGCCGCTCGCGGTAGATCTCGACGCCGTCCGGCACCTCGGGGTCGCGGATGAACTCGCGATACGCCTCGTCGAGGACCACGAGGACATCGCTCGGCACCCGGTCGAGGAACCGTTCCAGCTCCGCCCGGCGCACCACGGTGCCGGTGGGGTTGTTGGGGTTGCAGACGAAGATCAGCCGCGTCCGGTCGGTCACCGCGTCTGCCATCGCGTCGAGATCGTGCACCTCCCCCGGCGTCAGCGGCACCCGCACCGAGGTCGCCCCGCTGATCTGAGTGATGATCGGGTACGCCTCGAAGGACCGCCAGGCGTAGATCACCTCGTCACCGGGACCGCTCGTGGCCTGCAGTAGCTGCTGGGCGACCCCGACCGAACCCGTGCCGGTGGACAGATGCGTGAGCGGAACCGCGAATCGGTCGGCCAGCTCGCTCATCAGCGCCGTGCACGCCATGTCCGGGTATCGGTTGAAGGCTCCGGCCGCCGCGGTCACGGTCTCCATCACCCCGGGCAGCGGGGGGTAGGGGTTCTCGTTGGAAGACAGCTTGTACGCCACCGGACCACCGGCTGCGGCAGGCTTGCCCGGCTTGTAGGTGGGGATACCCTCCAGCTCCGCACGCAGCTTGGGGCTCGTCTCGCTCACCGCAGTCCTCCTCATGACCACCACCGGATGACCCGCACCGGCTACCAATACTCCTCACCTTAAGAGGATTCGGCGCCGCTGCGAATGGCTGGGCACCGACTGCGTGCGCACCCCCGCCGCAGGGCGTCGGGGCGCGAAAGCTCACGAAGGCGCACGAACGCGCCCGAGGGCTTACGGAACAGGGGGCGCGCCGCGTCCCGGCGCTCACGCCGGTGGCTCACGCCGTGGCGCGCATCCCTCGTCAAGGTGAGTTGAGACCTCTTCGAGACATGGCCCCTTTGGCAGGCCCATGTGCGTCGACAAGTGACGTACTGTCATTGAATCGCTCAACTACCTTGTCTTCTAAGGCAATTGATCGGGTCCGACCATGCAGAAACGTGCCTGCCGACGAGTGAATATGCGTCCGCCCTACCCCACCGCATGAGCCCTACTATCGGCTCGCCATGACAGCAGCAGGGAACCATCAGGTGAGCCGGGCGGAAACCGCCCGGCGAAGCAGCCGGCCGGGCCGGGCGGGCATCAGAGACGTGGCCGCGGCCGCCGGGGTCTCCATTACGACGGTGTCCGACGCGCTCAACGGCAAGGGTCGGCTCCCGGACGCCACCCGACGCCATGTCCGCGAGGTCGCCGACCGGCTGGGCTATCGCCCTTCCGCCGCGGCCCGAACGCTCCGTACCGGAAAGTCGGGCCTCATCGGCCTGACGGTCACGACCTACGGGGATGAACCTTTCACCTTCACGGAGTTCGCCTACTTCGCGGAGATGGCCAGAGCCGCCACCTCGGCCGCGCTCGCACGGGGCTACGCCCTGGTCATCCTCCCCGCGACCTCACGCCACGACGTGTGGTCGAACGTGGCCCTGGACGGAACCGTGGTCATCGACCCGTCCGACCAGGACCCGGTCGTCGGCGAACTGGTCCGCCAGGGTTTACCGGTGGTCTCCGACGGGCGCCCGGCCGGCCCGCTGCCGGTGACCGCCTGGGTGGACAACGACCACGAGGCAGCGGTCATGGGGATCCTCGACCATCTGGCCGACGCCGGAGCGCGCCGTATCGGCCTGCTCACCGGGACGTCCACGGACACGTACACCCATCTGTCCACGACCGCGTACCTGCGCTGGTGCGAGCGCGTCGGCCAGGATCCGGTGTACGAGGCCTACCCCGCGCACGATCCCTGCGCGGGCGCCGTCGCCGCGGACCGGCTGCTCGCCCGGCCCGACCGGCCCGACGCCGTGTATGGGCTGTTCGACCCGAACGGCACCGACCTCCTCGCGGCGGCCCGTCGGTACGGCCTGCGCGTACCGGATGATCTGCTGCTCGTGTGCTGCAGCGAGTCGGCCGTGTACGCCAACACCGAGCCGCCCGTCACGACACTCTCCCTCAAACCGCGCCGCATCGGTACGGCCGTGGTCCAGCTTCTCATCGACGCCATCGAGGGGGTCGAATCGGACCAACCGGTCGAGCAGGTGATACCGACGGAGTTGATCGTGCGCACCTCCTCCGAACGACGGCCGCCGCGTACGACCGTCAGCGCACCCCGGTCACCGGAGGCGGGGTGACGTCCAGAGCGGGGGCCAGCGTGAGATCCAACGGGGAAAGCACCTCCCAATTCGGGAGAAAACCACGATGAACAGCGGCTCTGCTCCGATTCAGCACCCCTGGGTCATCACATGGCGCGATCCGCATTCCTATGATGGGCGGACGACACCGCGGGCCGCTGCGACCAGGCAGTCCGATGCGGTGCAGATGCGGCGCGATGGTGGTGGAGGGGTCAATGACTCAGGGGGCCGGTCAGGGACCCGAGGTGCGGACGCCGACGGTGCGCGATTTCCGCGTACCGGCGTACGTCCACGGTGCCGATCCGTATGCGCAGCCTCCCACCCCATACGCCGAGCCCGGCCCTCTCGCGCAGCACACGCCCCCCGACGAGGAGGCCAGACCCGCCGAGGAGCCGGAGGGCTACACGCCGACGCAGCGCGATCTGCCCGTCATCAAGCGCGGCGACACGCTTCAGGTGCCGGTCGACCCTGAACTCGTGCCGGATCCGCAGTCCGCCGAGGGGCCGGGTCCGCTGTACGTCGTGGGCGACGTACACGGCTATCTCGACGAACTGGTCGCCGCGCTCCGCGAGAAGGGGCTCATCGACATCGACGGCAACTGGTCGGCGGGGACCGCTCGGCTGTGGTTCCTCGGGGACTTCACCGACCGCGGGCCCGACGGAATCGGCGTCATCGACCTCGTGATGCGGCTGTCCGCCGAGGCCGCCGCGGCCGGCGGCTACTGCAAGGCGCTGATGGGCAATCACGAACTGCTGCTGCTCGGCGCCAAGCGGTTCGGTGACACTCCCGTCAACTCCGGTGCGGGTACGGCGACGTTCCAGGCGGCCTGGCTGCTCAACGGCGGTCAGAAGACGGACATGGACCGCCTCCAGGACCACCATCTGCAGTGGATGGCCCGTCTCGACGCGATGGAGATGGCGGACGGGCACCTCCTGGTGCACTCGGACACCACCGCCTATCTCGACTACGGCGACTCCATCGAAGCGGTCAATGACACCGTCCGCGAAACCCTCACGCGCAACGACGCGGACGAGTGCTGGGACCTCTTCCGCAAGTTCACCAAGCGCTTCGCGTTCCGCGACGACGGGGGCGCGCAGGCGGTGCGCGACCTCCTCGACGTCTACGGCGGCTCCCGTATCGTCCATGGTCACAGCCCCATTCCATACCTCCTCGGCGAGGTCGGATCGGAAGAGGGCGACGATGCCGCTGGCCCGGTGGTCGAGGGACCGCACGTCTACGCGGACGGTCTGGCCATCGCGATGGACGGCGGAGTGACCATGGCCGGAAAGCTACTGGTCCAGCAACTCCCATTGGATAGCTGAACGCTCCCCGGGCAGGCGTTCTCCCACCGGGGACGGTGCCGGCGAAGGGGCAATTTCTGGAAACCCCCTGTCACCGCGTGCCGTCGCCGCTCTACCATCGGCTTATCCGTAGCAGGCTCCCCTCCGTTTCTGCCCGACGGCTCGTCAGCATGCCGAGCCCCAAGCCCTACGGAGCATCGGGGGATGCACATGAACAGCGTTCCGCAGCACCTGCTGAGCGAGGACCGCCAAGAGTACGAGCGGATCCTCGATGAGGCGCTGCGCTCCGCACCACACCGTCCGGAACTCGCCGCTGTCGGCCAGCGGCTCAACCCCGAACAGTTGCGCACGATGGCGCTCAACGCCACCGCTCTCATAACGGCGGCCGCGGCGACCGAATACCAGCACTACGTGAAGGTCCGCGAGGAACTGCGCCAGCCCGCGCCGTCCACCCCCCGCGTCCGCGAAGGATCCGGTTCCACAGATCCGGGCACGAGCGCGGTGGGGCTCGCCGCCACCATGGGGGAGGCCGCCGAGACCGCCGGGGCGGGCGCCGTCGCCGTCGCCGCGGTGCTCACTCCCGTCCTCGCCGGCACGGCGGCGGCGATCTTCCTGCTCGTCGGTTACATCCTGAAGATGCTCAACCCCCCACCGGCGTTCGCCCAGACCCTGCTCACCACCGGGTGGGTCTTCGGCGCCGTGACCGCGGCCGCGATCCTGATCGCCGCGATCGGTCTGCTGCTGACCGCCCTGCGCAACGACGCGAGCTCGCTTCGGGCCGGCGCGCACGGCGAACGCAGCGAGGAAATGACCCGGGCCAAGGAAGCCTGGCACGACGCCCTCCTGGAGCGGGGCATCATGCCCTTCCTCCGGGAGGCACTCGCCGACCCGGGCTCGGCGGCCCTCGGTCGTACGGCACCACCGCAGTCGACCAGCCGCATACCCACACTCGGCTACAACCGCCCGGGCTTCAGCAGCCCCGACGGCGGCCCCGAGGCAGGCCCTCGCCCCAGCTACTCCAGCCCCGACTTCTCCAGCCCGGACTTCGGAGGGCCGGAACACCAGCCGGACTGAGGGCGGCCGGGGCGAGGGCGGCCGGGGTTGAGGGCGGCCGGGGTTGAGGGCGGCGCCGCAACCCGAGCGGCAGACCCTCACAGCGGGCCTCTACCGAGAGAGGCCCGCCTGAGGCGTGTCCATCAGCGGGTCAGTCCGCGATCGGCAGATACACACGGTTACCCGCGGCCGCGAACTCCTTGGATTTCTGCGCCATGCCCTCCTCGACCTCCGTCTGCGAACCGCCATGCTCGCGGCGAATGTCCTGGGAGATCTTCATCGAACAGAATTTCGGCCCGCACATCGAGCAGAAGTGAGCCGTCTTGGCCGGCTCGGCCGGGAGGGTCTCGTCGTGGAACTGGCGGGCCGTGTCGGGGTCGAGGGCCAGGTTGAACTGGTCCTCCCAGCGGAATTCGAAGCGGGCGTCGGACAGCGCGTCGTCCCATTCCTGCGCACCTGGGTGCCCCTTGGCGAGGTCGGCTGCGTGGGCGGCGATCTTGTAGGTGATGACGCCGGTCTTGACGTCGTCACGGTTGGGCAGGCCCAGGTGTTCCTTGGGCGTGACATAGCAGAGCATGGCCGTGCCCCACCAGGCGATCATCGCGGCACCGATGCCGGAGGTGATGTGGTCGTACGCCGGCGCGACGTCCGTCGTCAGCGGGCCGAGCGTATAGAACGGAGCTTCATCGCAGATCTCCTGCTGAAGGTCGATGTTCTCCTTGATCTTGTGCATCGGGACATGGCCCGGGCCCTCGATCATGGTCTGTACGTTGAAACGCTTGGCGATCGTGTTGAGTTCCCCGAGCGTCCTCAACTCCGCGAACTGCGCTTCGTCGTTGGCGTCGGCGATCGAGCCGGGCCGCAGGCCGTCGCCGAGCGAGTACGTGACGTCGTAGGCGGCCAGGATTTCGCACAGTTCTTCGAAGTTCTCGTAGAGGAACGATTCCTTGTGGTGCGCCAGGCACCAGGCCGCCATGATCGAGCCGCCACGCGAGACGATGCCGGTCTTGCGGTTCGCGGTGAGCGGTACGTACGGCAGGCGCACGCCCGCGTGCACGGTCATGTAGTCCACGCCCTGCTCGGCCTGCTCGATGACCGTGTCCTTGTAGATCTCCCAGGTCAGCTCCTCGGCACGGCCGTCGACCTTCTCCAGCGCCTGGTAGAGCGGCACCGTGCCGATGGGGACAGGGGAGTTGCGCAGCACCCACTCGCGCGTGGTGTGGATGTTGCGGCCGGTGGACAGGTCCATGACCGTATCGGCGCCCCAGCGGGTCGCCCATGTCATCTTCTCGACCTCCTCCTCGATGGAGGAGGTGACCGCGGAATTGCCGATGTTGGCGTTGACCTTCACCAGGAACCGCTTGCCGATGATCATCGGCTCGATCTCCGGGTGGTTGACGTTCGCGGGCAGCACGGCCCGGCCGGCAGCGATCTCCTCACGTACGACCTCGGGGGCGACGTTTTCGCGTACCGCCACGAACTCCATTTCCGGTGTGATGTCGCCACGTCGTGCGTACGCGAGTTGAGTGACGGCCGCACCGGCGCGGCCGCGGCGGGGCTGGCGCGGGCGCCCCGGGAAGACCGCGTCGAGGTTGCGCAGCCCGCCGCGCGGCGAGGTGTGCTTGATCCCGTCGTCCTCGGGGCGGACAGGACGGCCCTCGTACTCCTCGGTGTCGCCGCGGGCGATGATCCAGTTCTCGCGCAGGGGCGCCAGGCCCCTGCGGACTTCGGTGTCGACGGTCGGATCGGTGTACGGGCCGGAGGTGTCGTACAGGGTGACCGACTGCCCGTTGGTGAGATGCACCTGGCGGACCGGCACCCGCAGATCGGGGCGTGAGCCCTCGACATACGCCTTGTGCCAGCCGATGGACTTCCCGGCCTCGCCGTTGCCGGACGAGGCGGGTGCCCCGTCCCTCTGGCTGGAGGCAGGCGTGCGTACGTCCTCGTTGGTCATGAGACCTACTCCCTACGCCGGCATTACCCGGTAACAGGTTCAGCGGTCGACGCAGCCACTTCCGCCTTCGATGTTTCATGTGAAACATCGCTGGGACGGAGGTCAGCGCCCTCTCAGCCCGGTGCTCCGAGCTCCCGCGTGTGCAAAGGTACGTCCACGCTAGCGTCATATTGGGCGAGCTGAACAGTGGGCCCCTCCGGTTCTTGGGATGATCGGTCGGTGAATTCGACACACCAGCCCCCGCACCAGCCCCCGCATCAGCCCCCGCACCACCCTCCGCCCCCACCGCCGGAGCCGCACATGCAGGGCCACAGCGACAGTCATGGCAATGGTTCCGGTGACGGAAACGGACATGCACACAGCCATAGCCATGGCCCTCCCGCACCCGTGTCCCGACACCTGCGCAAGGTCATCGCCGCGGTGCTGATTCCCTTCACCGCGGCCGTCATTGTGGGCCTGGCCGTGCTCTGGCCCGGTGGAGCTCCCTCGCACGAGCGCACCGGTGTGGGCTTCGACCGCCAGACCCAGCAGGCCACGGTGACCAAGGTCGACGAGGTGGACTGCAAGTCCGTCAACGCGTCGGGGGAGACCCCGACCGGCAACACGTCCACGGCCGAGGGCTCCTCCGCGCAGCAGCAGGCGACCGGTACCTGCAAGAAGGCGACGGTCCGGGTAGACACCGGCAAGGACAAGGGCCGTACTTTCACGGAGATCGTGCAGCCGGACGCGTCGCGGCAGCTCAGCCAGGGGCAGAAGGTGATCGTGGCGTACGCGCCCGACGCCCCCAAGGACCTCCAGTACTCGGTCACCGATGCGGACCGCAAGCTCCCGATGGCGCTGCTCGCCGGGATCTTCGCGCTCGCCGTCGTCGTGGTGGGCCGGATGCGCGGTGTCATGGCGCTGATCGCGCTGGCCGTCAGCTTCCTCATCCTGACGTTCTTCATCCTGCCCGCGATTCTGCAGGGCTCGAATCCACTGATCGTGGCGGTCGTCGGGGCGAGCGCCATCATGCTGATCGCGCTCTATATGTGCCACGGTCTCTCGGCCCGGACCTCGGTGGCGGTGCTCGGCACACTGCTCTCGCTTGTGTTGATCGGACTGCTCGGCTCGTCGTTCATAGGCTGGTCCGCGCTCACCGGCAACACGGACGACAACACCGGTCTGATCCACGGGCTGTACCCGAACATCGACATGAGCGGTCTGCTGCTCGCGGGCGTCATCATCGGTTCGCTCGGTGTACTCGACGATGTGACAGTGACGCAGACATCGGCGGTCTGGGAGCTGCATGAGGCCAATCCGGCGATGGGCTGGCGCGGGCTGTACCGCGCGGGCATACGTATCGGGCGCGACCACATCGCGTCCGTCGTCAACACGCTCGTCCTCGCGTACGCGGGTGCCGCGCTGCCCCTGTTGCTGCTCTTCTCGATCGCCCAGAGCAGCGTCGGGACGGTGGCCAACAGCGAACTGGTCGCCGAGGAGATCGTGCGCACGCTCGTCGGCTCGATCGGCCTGGTCGCCTCGGTTCCCGTCACCACGGCTCTGGCCGCTCTGGTGGTCTCCGCGGATCGTCCCGGTCCTCAGACGGCTGCCGCGGCGGAACCGGCACGCGGGGGAAGGGGCCGCCGCCGCAAGCGCTGAAGCCCGCCGCACGCGCGCGAGCTTGTGAGGTGAAGCGTTACGCCAGTGTGGGCGTAACGACGCCTCAGCCCGCGCTCTGCTCCTCCGCCAGGATGCGGTGCAGTGCCTCGTCGAGATGTGTGTCGAAGTCGGCGAGGGAATGCTCCTGTCCCAGCGGCACCAGCTTGTCCGTCCGGTCGAGGAAGGCCACGAGGGGAACCGCGCCACAGCGGAAGAGCGCGTGGTCGACGCCCACCTGAAGCCGGATCACCACATCGCTGAAACCCTCGGAGCCCACAGGCGCGATGTGCACATCGCCGTCCCCGCACGGCCGTCCCACCCCGTCGACCAGCAGCTCTCTCCCGAACGCCCAGGTCACCGGGGCATCGCCGGGAAGGTGGAAGGTCAGCCGCACGGCATAGGGATCACAGGTCTCGTATCGCAGCTCCACCGGAATGCGGAAGGAGAGCTCTTCCGATACGAGAAAGCTCATCATGATCTCTGCCTGCACCGCTGACTCGCGCATCGCCTCACCCGTCGTTTGCCGTCGACTGGCCAGGAACCATACCCCTGACGTTGCTGGCATCTTGCTGAACGTACACACCAGATCACAAGGAGTGAGTTTTCAGATGCTGATAGAGAGGGCGAAAGAGCCCAACAGCCGCCCCATCTCGTCCTGCAGCTGACGTGCCGCGGGCAGCAGCCGGTCGGCCTGGTGGGCGGGCAGAGAAATGGCCATCGTGGCGGCCATCGTGCCGGCGGTGACCGGGATCGCCGCGCAGACCGTGCCCAGTGCGTATTCCTGACGCTCGATCACGGGCTGCATGCGTTTCGTCTCGTCAAGGCGCCGCAGCAGGGTGCGTTCGTCACGCACCGTGTACGGAGTGATCGACTGCACGGGGTAGCGGTCGAGGTGGTCCCTGCGGGCCTCCTCGCCGAGCTGGGACAGCAGGCACTGGCCGATCGCGTGGGCGTGCCCGGTCTCGCGGAAGTCGGCCCACTCCTCGACGGCCGGGATGGCCGGGGAGTCGGCGACACATTCAACCTCGATCTCGCCCTCCCGGTAGACCGCGTAGTACACGGGCACACCGATCGCATCGCGCCACTGCGCGAGCGCGTCCGCGACCGTGCTGCGACGTTTCTGCCGGGCAGCGCTGCCTGCCAGTCGCTCGGCCGCCTCACCGAGGAAGAACAGTCCCTTCTCGCGGCGCAGATAGCCCTCGTACGCCAAGGTGCGCAGCAGGTGGTACGCCGTGGGCAACGCGAGGCCGGCCTCTCGGGCCAGCTGCTTGGCGGGCGCCCCGTGCCCGTGCTGGGCGACGGATTCCAGGAGACGCATCGCTCGCTGGACGGATCCGATGAGGGTGGTGGGGTGCGGTTCGGTGGAAGGTGTGTGCGGTCCTGCGGGTGCGGTGTCAGTGGCCAAGGGTCACTCCCGAAGCGCGAGGAGGGCCACCCGTGCGGGGATAACACGGGAGGAAGGTGCGCCGCCCGCGGGGATCAACCCCGCGTCGAATTCCGGACTTTAACCGTCCGCCACCGCTCGCAGAGGACCTGTCCGGCAAACTTCCCTCGCCCGAGGGAACCCCTGATTCCTGTTACCGGCGCCGGTGGCCGACTGGCCCTCCTGCCGACGCACCTTCTTGTCGCCGCGCCTGCCCGACGCCCCGGCTTCCCCGTCGCCCGCCTACCAGTCGCTCCGCGACGACGAGTTCGACATGAACTTCCGCACGACATAGATGAGCCCGCCGACCAGCGCCACGAACACCAGCACCTTGAAGAGCAGGCCGATCACGAAACCGACCACGGTCGCGATCACGCTGCCGA
Organism: Streptomyces montanus; assembly: GCF_005786655.1. NCBI lineage: Bacteria > Bacillati > Actinomycetota > Actinomycetes > Kitasatosporales > Streptomycetaceae > Streptomyces > Streptomyces montanus. The sequence goes on along the minus strand of NZ_VBZC01000055.1, from coordinate 23,996 downwards.
ACACGACCAAGGCGATGACCGGCACCGCGACCCACTTCACCCACCACGGCATCCCCGCGAAGATCTCTCGCATCGCCCTTGTTCCTTGTCTCTCGGCCCGATTCCGACTGCTGACAGGTCTTGAATGTCCTGCCCTCGATGCTAGGCGCGGCAGGGGTGCCGACGGAGGCTCCGCACCCCTTGTCCTCCCCTGAACGTTCCCCTAGGGAACCCTGGGGCCGAACGTCAGCTCTCGGGGGGAGAAAACACCACCAACACCCGCAGATCCTCGCTGATGTGGTGGAACTTGTGGGCCACCCCGGCGGGCACGTAGACGACGCTGCCGCGCGCCACCTGCGTCGTCTCCATGCCGACGGTGATCGCGGCGCGGCCGCTCACGACGAAGTAGACCTCGTCCTGACGGTGGGGCTGCTGCGGGTCCTGCGTACCCGCGTCCAGGGCGTAGAGGCCGACCGACATGTTCTTCTCGCGCAGAAACTGGAGATACGCGCCCTCGTTGGCGGCGCGCTCGGCCTCCAGTTCGTCCAGCCGGAATGCCTTCATCGCCCTTAGTCCGTCCTTGGCCAGTGCTTTTAACCGATCTCGTCTGCCACGATCAGACACATGAAGAATTTCGTAGTCAAGACGATCGCCAACGCAGGCGCCCTCGCCGTCGCCGTTTGGGTGCTCGACAAGATAACCCTGACCGGCGACAGCACCGGTAAGAAGATCGGCACGCTGCTTCTCGTGGCGCTGATCTTCGGCCTGGTGAACTTCCTGGTCAAGCCGCTTGTGAAGCTACTCACCTTCCCACTGTTCATCCTCACGCTCGGCCTGATCACCCTGGTGGTCAACGCCCTGATGCTGCTGCTCACCTCGTGGCTCGCGGACAAGCTCGACCTGAGCTTCCACGTCGAGGGCTTCTGGACCGCCGTCCTGGGCGGCCTGATCATCTCGATCGTCTCCTGGGCGCTGCACGTCGTCCTCCCCGACAAGGACTGAGTGACTGATGCCCTATCGCGTGTGCTTCGTCTGCACCGGCAACATATGCCGCTCCCCTATGGCCGAGTCCGTATTCCGCGCACATGTGGCGGAGGCGGGACTCGACGGCCTGGTCATGGTGGACAGCGCCGGTACCGGTGGCTGGCACGAGGGTGACGGCGCCGACCCGCGTACCGTCTCCGTCCTTGAGACGAACGGCTATGAAAGCGACCATACGGCCCGGCAGTTCCAGGTTTCATGGTTTTCCGGGATCAACCTGGTCATAGCGCTCGACAGCAGCCACCTGAAGGCCCTGCGACGCCTCGCCCCCACCCCGGCGGACGCGGAGAAGGTCCGGCTCCTGCGTACTTACGATCCCGCTGCGCGCCACGATCTGGATGTACCCGACCCCTATTACGGGGACCTGGACGGCTTCGAGGAGTGCCTTGAAATGGTGCAGGCAGCGAGTCCGGGGCTGCTGGCCGCCGTTCAGGGGGACGTGGAAGGGCAAGCAGCATGACTGATTCCGTCCTGGGGGCGGGTGACGGCACGCGTGCGGTGCGGGCCGGGCTGCCCGACCCCGTGAAGCACGAGCCACCCCTCCCGGGGCCGGTCTTCGCCGCCCACTACCACCTGCCGGGCGACCCCACGGGACCGTACACCTACGGCCGCGACGAGAATCCCACCTGGACCGGCCTGGAACGCGCCATCGGCGAGCTGGAGGCGCCGGGCCAGGACAGTGTCGAGACGCTCGCCTTCGCCTCCGGCATGGCGGCCGTATCGGCGGTGCTCTTCTCGCAGCTGCGCGCGGTCGACGTGGTCGTCCTGCCCAGCGACGGTTACCAGGTGCTGCCGCTCGTCCGAGAGCAGCTCGAGGCGTACGGCATCGAGGTGCGCACCGCGCCGACCGGCGGCGACGCCCAGCTCGAGGTGCTCGACGGCGCGAAGCTGCTGTGGATCGAGACCCCGTCGAACCCTGCACTCGACGTGTGCGACATCCGGCGGCTCACCGAGGCGGCACACGCGCATGGCTGCCTGGTCGCCGTCGACAACACCCTGGCGACTCCGCTCGGGCAGCGCCCGCTGCAACTCGGCGCCGACTTCTCCGTGGCCAGCGGCACGAAGCAGCTCACTGGGCACGGGGACGTCCTTCTCGGGTACGTCGTCGGCGCCGACGCATCGGCGATGGCTTCCGTACGGCGCTGGCGCAAGATCGCCGGTGCGATCCCCGGGCCGATGGAGGCCTGGCTCGCGCACCGCTCGATCGCCACCCTCCAGTTGCGCGTCGACCGGCAGAGCGCCACGGCGCTGACGCTCGCCGAGGCTCTGCGCGGCCGGCCCGAGGTGACTGGCGTCCGGCATCCGGGACTGCCCGGCGACCCCTCGCACAAGGTCGCCTCACAGCAGATGCGGCGCTACGGATGCGTGGTGTCGTTCACACTGCCCACGCGCGCGCGTGCCGATCGTTTTCTCGACGCGCTGCGCCTGGTGGACGACGCGACGAGCTTCGGCGGAGTGCGGTCCACGGCCGAGCGGCGCGGCCGGTGGGGCGGGGACGCGGTCCCTGAGGGCTTCATCCGCTTCTCCGTGGGCGCCGAGGATCCCGAGGACCTGGTGGCGGATGTGCTCCGTGCGCTCGACGAGTCGGCCACGTGACGGCTTCCTGGGCGACCGGTCAGTAACCCGGCCAGGTACAGCGGGCGGTCCGAGCCTCCCCCCTCGTGGCTCGGACCGCCCCGGTTCTGCGCGCGAAGAACCGCGCGAACAAGGCTAGTTGACTCTGTGTCAGTGTCCAATCACAGTAGCGACAGCGACCTATCGACTTATTTATAGTTGAGCGCTGCCGTGGCTGGGGAGGGGAGGAACACACCATGGATCTGGCTCTGCTGCGGACCTTCGTGACCGTGCACCGGGCCGGTTCCTTCACCCGAGCCGCCGCACTGCTCGGCCTCTCGCAGCCGGCCGTCACCTCCCAGATCCGCACCCTGGAACGGCAGCTGGGGCGCCCCCTCTTCCTGCGCCAGGCCCGCGGGGTGACCCCCACGACGATCGGCGACGAGCTCGCCCACAAGGCCGCCCCACATCTCGACGCCCTCGTGGAGATCGCCGAGACCGGAATCGATGAGGCCTCCTTCCTGCGCACCCTCCATCTCGCCGGGCCACCGGAGTTCACCGCCGAACGCGCCCTGCCCGCGCTGACCGAGCTGGCCGGAGAGGACGGCCAGGGCTTCGCGCTGCGCGCCTCCTTCGGCAATGCCGAGGAGACACTCGAAGGGCTCGCCGCGGGACATCATGATCTGGCCATCAGTACGGCCCGTCCGCGCGGCGCCCTGCTCACCGCGACCCCGCTCTGTGACGAAGAGCATGTCCTGGTCGCCTCCCCGCGCTGGGAGGCCCGCATCGGCTCCGACAAGCTGCACAGCAAGGGGGCTCCCGCGCTGGAGAACTTTCCGGTCGTGGAAGTGCATGAGTCGCTGCCGTTCGTCGCCCGCTACTGGGCCGCCGTCTTCGACTCCCGCCCGGCCGCATCGGGCACCGTCATCGTCCCCGACCTGCGCGCGGTCCTCGCCTGCGCGATCACTGGCGCCGGGCTCGCGGTGTTACCCCGCTATCTGTGCGCCTCAGCCGTGAAGCGCGGTGATCTGGTGGAGCTGCTGGAACCCGCCGTGCCCCCGCTGCGTACGTACTTCCTGGTGGCGCGCACCGGCACGCTCGCCATGCCGCATATCGCGCGGGCACACGAATGGTTGCTGCATGCCGCCACCGACTGGTCGTGAGCTAGATGTTTCACGTGGAACCAGCCGGGCCACATTTCTCCCATGACCGTCCGACCCGTGGTCAAGCGCACCGCCCGGGCCGTCCTGCTGGACGGCGATGACCTGATCCTCATCAAGCGAACCAAACCCGGCGTGGATCCTTACTGGCTCACGCCCGGCGGCGGGGTCGAGCCGGGGGACACAACCGTCGTCGACGCCCTCCATCGTGAAGTGCATGAAGAGCTGGGCGCAAAGATCACCGACGTCGTGCCCTGCTTCGTCGACACTGTCGAGCACATCGGAGAGGACGGCGGCGCGACCGGAGTGAAGGTGCAGCATTTCTTCGTGTGCCGTCTGGAGTCCATGGACCCCTCGCAGCGCCATGGCCCCGAGGTCGACGAGCCAAGCGGCGAGTACGAGATCGTGCGCATCCCGTTCACCCGCGTGGGGATCGCCTCCGTGCATCTCGTCCCGCTGTCGCTGCGGCACTATCTAGACGGGAACATCGAGGGCGTGCGGGCAATGCACGCGCCTGACCTGGGCTGACGCCCTCGGCCCTGGATCTGAGGGCGGGTTCAGCTCCCGGCCGCGACGAGTTCTTCCACCGAGTCGTGGCGGATCCGTTCCAACGGGATGCCTATGTCTCTCAGCGCGTGCACACCGCTGCGGATCATGCCGGGCGGTCCCGACAGATACGCGTCGTACTCGTCCCACGGCCCATACGTGCGTACGGCGTCGGGGAGCTGGAGATGCGCCTGTTGGTCGACGATGGCGCGTACAGCGAGCCAGGGGTGGATCTGCTGGAGCCGCAGCATCGTGTCGATGTCGTAGAGGTCGTGATCGGTGCGGGCACCGTAGAAGACCTCGACCGGGCGCCGCGCACCATGCTCGGCCACGTCTTCGACGAGCGCCTTGATGGGCGCGATGCCGGTGCCACCGCCCAGGCAGAGCAGCCCGCTGTCGGTGGTGTGGTCGACGGTCATCGAGCCGGCCGGCGGACCGAGCCGGACGATGTCGCCGGGCCGGGCGCGATGCACCAGGGCGTTGGAGACCCAGCCCGCCGGGATCGCCTTCACATGGAAGGACAGCAGCCCGTCGGAGCGGGGTGCCGTGGCGAAGGAATAGTGCCGCCAGACCCGCGGCCACCAAGGGGTTTCCAGGCTCGTGTACTGCCCGGCGAGGAAGGGATACGGCTGATCGGGGCGGAGCGTGATGACCGCGACGTCCCGGGTTCTCAGGTCGTGCGAAACGACCTCGGCGTACCACCAGGCAGGGGCGCGCAACTCGTCGGCGGCCGCGGCATCGATCATGATCTGCGAGATCGTCGTGTACGTCCGGACCCACGCTGCCTCGGTGTCCTCGTCCCAGACCGCGGAGGCGTACCGGCTCAGGGAACCGATGAGACACTCACCGACCGCCGGGTAGTGCTCGGGCAGGGTGCCGTACTTGCGGTGCCCGCGGCCGAGGTTCTCCAGATACTCGACCAGCACTCTCCTGTTGTCGATGTGCTCGGCCGCGGTCAGCAGCGCCTTGAGGAGCCGGTCCCGCTGGGCGTCCATGGCGGCGGGGAACAACGGGCGCAGATCCGGGTGGCGCACGAAGAGCAGCGCGTAGAAGTACGAGGTGACCTTGTCGGCAACGGGGCCCACTTCGTCCATGGTGCGGCGGATGAGGACGGCATCGGGGGATGCGGCCTCGACCGAGGCCGTGGCGGGGTCCTGTCCTACGGGTTCGTGAGCGGGCTGGGGGTCGCGGTGGACGTCGGCGGCTGCGGGGGGCGTGTCGTCATCGACTGGCGGGGCCGCGGCTGGAACGGCCTCGGCGGCCGAAGATATTCGTTCCTCCGCCACCTCGTCGTCACCCGCCGCGGGCCGGCCGACGGTGCGCATCGCGGACAGGCGGCGGCCCTCGGTCGTCTCCCGCTCGCCACCGGCCGGCGGCTCAGGATTCTTGCGCGGCGTGAACCAGCCGCCCTCGCTATTGCCCCCCGAAGTGCCGTTGTCGGCCGACGTGGTCGTCGGAGCGTCCATGGTGTGCCTCGCCTCGAGCATCTTTCGGTCGGTCTGCGCACTTCCTCGGTCGGAAGATGCCTGCTTGCTCCCGCAGACGGTTTCGCTTTTCCCCGTTCTGTCCCACCGGCCAATGCGGCCCTATTCAATCCCGTAATCCCGCCGCCTACGGACAAGTAAGGCGAGAATGTGACATTGGCCGCACTACCGTCATCGCAGCATCCCACTCCTCGTCAACGCCCCGGCCGCATAACGGAGAACGCGGGTCTTCGATCTCTCCGTCCCGTTAGGCTGCATTGCCCTGCGTTCGTCCCCGCGACTGGATGTGCGCACAACATCTGTGCACATCGCTGTGGACACGAACCGGAGTCGACCATACCGGCCACCGTCCGCCGCACAAGTCCCCCCTTCATCGCTCCAAGAATTGAAGGCAGGGTCCTGAGTTCGTTCAATTACCGGGCGCGCCGGACCAGTTGATAGGCATCCGACAGATCCCGCCCGACATAGGAGTGGGTGGCGAGATCTGTGAGGTGATGGTCCGCATTGATCCCGACGGATACCGGAACCACCGCGAACAGGTCCTTGTCCGACATCGAGTCGCCGTATGCGATACAGTCCGCCCGCTCCACGCCGAACTCGGCGCAGAGCCGGTCCGCGATCAGCACCTTGGCCGCGGCACTCAGGATGCCCGCCGGATCCACTGGCTCGGTAAACGGCAGCGCGGGGAAACGTGAACCGTGCGTGGCATGCGCACCCCACTCCGCCAGCCTCTCCACGAAGAACGAGGGCGAGAGCGAGACGACAGCACAGAAATCGCCATTCCCCCTGATATCAGCCCAAACCTCCTGAATGCTGGACAGCCAGGGCGCCGTCGCGAAGGCCGCCGCCACATGCACCTCGGTGAGGTCAGCCCAGAGGGCATATACATGCTCCGCGTACTCCGGTGGGCTGATGCGCCCCGCACCGACCGCCTGGTCGAGCGCCACTGTCTCGGCTTCCAGCCCGAGCTGACGGGATATCTCGACAGGTGCCGAGCTGCCATGCAGCAACGTCCCATCCAGATCGAAGAGATGAAGTCTCGCCATGTACGCCGAGGCTAGTACGCGGGGTTACTCCCACTGTCAGACGTCTTCGCCGCCCTTACCCGGCACGGTGTTTCACGTGAAACTAAGCCGCCCCGCACGCCGGGCCTCCCTCGTTGTCCATGTAGCCGCCTCCGCAAGCTGGCTCGGGCTCACGCTCGGGCTGCTCTCACTCGGGATCACCGCGACCACCACCGGCTCCGCGGTGACCCTGGAGGCCTCCGTCCGCGTCATGAAGTTGTTCGCCGACTGGCTCCTGCTCCCTCTGGCCTTCCTCACGCTCCTCAGCGGCATGGTGCTGTCCCTGGGCACCCCTTGGGGACTGGCCAGGCACCGATGGGTCTACACAAAGTTCTGGCTGACCCTGGCCACAACCACCGCCACGGCCTTCGCACTGCGCCCGGGGGTGAACTCCGCGGTCGTCGCCGTTTCCGCGGGCGGACCACTGCCCGACGCCGGCGACGTTCTGTTCGGGCCGATCGTCTCGCTGGCCGCCTATGTCTTCATGACGGCGATCTCGATCCTCAAGCCCTGGGGGCTGACTCGGCGTGGTCGAAAACTGCGCGCGTCTGCCCGGAAACCGGTGGACGTCGAGCGCGCCCGTCAGACAGCCTGAACCGCGTGTCGACTCCTTCTCCTGCCGCCCTGCCCATCCGTCGTCTGACGCCTCTCGACCTCTCCGCCTGCGCCGACCTGTCCGAGAACCGGGGCTGGCCCCGTGAGGAACACAAGTGGGGTCTGTTGCTCACGGCCGGCACGGGCTACGGCATCGACGATCCGGACGGCGGTCTCGTCAGCGCCTGCGTCGTGACCTCGTACGGACCGCGGGAACACCCCGCTCTGGGTGCGATCGGCATGGTGCTGGTCGCCGAGCGGCACGCCCGCCGCGGTGTCGGCCGCCGACTGATGCGGCATGTCGTCGCGGAGCTGGGCACCACACCCCTCACCCTGCACGCGACGCCGTACGGCCGCCCGCTCTATGAGGAGTTGGGCTTCAAGACCACCGGCCGGGCGGAGATGGTCCGCGGGCACTTCACGCCCGCCGGGGCGGAGCCCGACGCCACCACGCGTGCGGCCACGGCCGAGGACCTCCCCGCGATCCTCCGGCTCGACGAGGAAGTCTTCGGCACCGACCGCACGCACATGATCACGCGGCTGCCCGCCTTCGCCGACCAGTTACGCGTCGCCGAGGAGGACGGCCGGATCATCGGGTACGCGGCCGCCTGGCCCAACATGGACAACCATGTCGTGGGACCTCTGATCGCCCGGGACACGGAGACCGCGAAGGCTCTCATCGCCTCGCTCGCCGCCCACACCGGCCGCGTCCTGCGCACCGACATCGACGTACGGCACGAGGAACTGCTGGCCTGGGTGAAGGAGCGCGGGCTCGCCCCCATCGCCTTCAATGCGGTCATGACGTACGGCCTCGCGGAACTCCCGGGCGACTGGACCCGCCGGTTCGCTCCGTTGACGGTGGCAGCGGGCTGAGCCGCTCCCCGGAGAGGCTCCCGGGCTGTTGGTCAGTGGGGGACGCCCGTCTTCCGTTCGGCGGGTTCCGACCCCGCCACGACCATGCTCGGGCCATCGGCGCGGCGCTCCAGCGCGGCCGACAGGAGGGCCAGCACCAGGGCAGCGGCAGCCAGGGCGGCGCCGACCCAGTTGGGGGCGGTGTAACCGAGGCCGGCTGCGATGACGATGCCGCCCAGCCAGGCCGAGAGGGCGTTGCCGAGGTTGAAGGCGCCGATGTTCACGGCCGAAGCCAGCGTCGGGGCGCTGTGTGCCTGGTCGAGGACCCGCTTCTGCAGTGGCGGCACCGCGGCGAACCCGAGGGCACCGATCAGCGTGATGGTCACACCAGCCGCGATCTTGTTGTGCGCGGTGAGCGTGAACAGTGCGAGGACGAGGGCGAGAGCGCCCAGGGAGACGTAGAGCATGGGCATCAGGGCGCGGTCGGCGAACCTGCCGCCGACCAGGTTGCCACCGACCATGCCGAGGCCGAAGAGGACGAGCAGCCAGGTGACGGAGCCGTCCGCGAAGCCGGTGACACGGGTCATCATCGGCGCGATGTAGGTGATGGCCGCGAAGACGCCGCCGAAACCGAGGACAGTCATCGCCATGGCGAGCAGCACCTGGACGTTCCTGAACGCGGCGAGCTCGTGGCGCAGCCGCACGCCTTCCACCTTGGGAATATCGGGTACGAACTTGGCGACACCAGCCAGGCCGATGACGCCCAGGGCGGCGACGACGGTGAAAGTGACACGCCATCCGGCGGACTGCCCAAGAAGGGTGCCAAGAGGTACGCCGACGACATTGGCGACGGTCAGTCCGGTGAACATCATCGCGATGGCACCGGCCCTCTTGTCGGGTGCCACGAGGTCAGCCGCGACGACCGAGCCGATGCCGAAGAAGGCACCGTGGGCGAGTGAGGCGACCACGCGGCCGATCAGCATGACGGCGAAGGCGGGAGCGACGGCGGAGAGCAGGTTGCCGACGATGAACAGCCCCATCAGCAGCATCAGCATCCGCTTGCGGGCAACCCTGGTGCCGAGGGCGGTCATGATCGGGGCGCCGAACATGACGCCGAGCGCGTAGCCGGTCACGAGGAACCCGGCGGTGGGGATGGAGACACCGAAGTCCCCCGCGACCTCGGGCAGTAGGCCCATGATCACGAACTCGGTGGTTCCGATTCCGAAGGCCCCGATCGCGAGGGCCAGGAGCGCGAGAGGCATGGGTTGCCAACACCTTCCAAGATGATTGCAAGAGCACTTAGCCTGCGCTCACAATAATTGCAGACGCCTGATAATTGCAAGCGCGGGCTATTTCATGCGTGCTCTACCCTGGTTTCAGCTGCTCCGGGACGGAGGACAACGCCATGACAGCGACGGACCCCGCGCTCACCGCCCTTGCCCAGGGCTGGTGCGCCCTCTCCCTGCTCCACGGGAGGATCGAGGCGCACATCGAACGCGCCCTGCAGGCCAGGCACGGCCTGAGCGTGCGCGAGTACTCCCTCCTCGACGTCCTCAGCCGTCAGCACGACGGCGACGGCGGCCATCTGCAGATGAAGCAGGTCGCCGACGCGGTCGTCCTCAGCCAGAGCGCCACCACGCGCCTCGTCACCCGACTCGAGGACCGCGGCCTGCTCACGCGCTACCTGTGCCCGACCGACCGCCGTGGCATCTACACGAACGTCACCGAGGCAGGCCTCAAGCTCCTCGAAGAAGCCCGCCCCACCAACGACACCGCCCTGCGTCAAGCACTCGACGAAGCGGCCGAGAACGCCGAACTGGCCCCGTTGGTCCGGGTGGTGGAGTCGGTGAACGCACCCGCCCAGGGCGTACCCGCATAGGCTGCCGCCCATGGGAGATCTCGAAATACGACCGGCGGTCCCGGACGACGTCCCCGCCATCGTCGCGATGCTCGCCGACGACCCGTTGGGCGCCCAACGCGAGTCACCGGACGACCTGGCCCCGTACTTCACCGCGCTGGATCGTGTGAGCCGTGATACGAACCAGCATCTGGTCGTCGCCGTGCGCGAAGGCCGCGTCGTCGGCACTCTCCAGCTCACGATCATTCCCGGCCTCTCCCGCAAGGGCGCGACCCGCTCGATCATCGAGGGGGTACGCGTCCACGCCGACGAGCGCGGCAGCGGACTGGGCACGCGGTTCATCGAGTGGGCGGTCGAGCAATCCCGGCGCGAGGGCTGCCAGTTGGTCCAGCTGACCTCCGACGCCACCCGCACCGACGCCCATCGGTTCTACGAACGGCTCGGGTTCACGGCTTCGCACGTGGGATTCAAGCTTCCGCTCTGAGGCGGATGCGTGTGCTCCACGCCCACGCCCACGCGGGAAGGGTCCTGTTTCACGTGAAACAGGACCCTTCTCGTCAGACAGGGCGCTACGCGTCGTCCAGAGCGCTACTCCTCGTTCAAGCTGCCCCACATCCGAGCCTGCGCCTACCGGATCCCGCGCCACCCCTCAGGGTCCACCCCACCCGGCACCGGCGCCCCCTCGTCGTACGGCTGCCGCGTAAACACGAACGACCCGAGGTCCAGATGACTCACCGTGCCGTCGGGGCGCCGTACGGCCCGCAGAAGCTCGCCTGCGTAGTAGCCATCGAGCCCCGTCCACGACCCGTCACCGTTGGCCCGGAAGCGTGAGCGCCGGCCATTGACCGACAGCGGCTCGAGTGAGACGTCCCCGTCGGCCGCGAGACGCAACGCGAATACCTGAGTCCCCCAGTACCACGGTCCCGCCAACTGCAGCAGGGACTGGTCGACTTCGGGCAACGGCCGCCACGGCTCGGGCAGCCGCGGCTCAGCCTCGGCGACGATCCGTACGAGATCTGCGGCGACCGTCATCACCAGCGGGCCTGAGGTGCAATTGGCGAGCGCGACGGCGGCCAGATCGTCCTCGACACTGATCACGAGACCGGCGAGAAAGCCCGGCAGAGACCCTGAGTGGCCCACCAGAATGCGGCCGTCCCGGTGCTGAACCTGCATGCCAAGGCCATAGGCCGTACCGGCCGCCACTTCGTCGACTTCGGGTGGCGCGGCGGGCGTCCGCATCTCCAGCACGGACTCCGCGCTCAGCACCCGATCGTCCCCCTTGGCCAGGAAGGCGGCGAAGCGCGCCAAGTCACCTGTCGTCGACCAGAGCTGACCGGCAGGCGCCATCCGCCCCAGATCCTCGGTCGGCTCCGGCAACATCACATCCGCCCAGGGGTGCACAGCCCAGCCGCCCGCGTGAGGCGCCTGCGGGCGTCCGCTCGTACGCCGCAGCCCCAGTGGCTCGAGCACCTCGCCCCGCAGGACCTCCTCCCACGGCGCGCCCCTCAGCTCCTCGACCAGCGCACCCAGCAACGTATATCCGGGGTTCGAGTAATGGTGCCGCCGCCCCACCGGGTGCCGGTGCGGCTGCTCTCCCAGCACATCGGCAAGCTCGGGGCGAAGCGAGCCCGAAGTGCGCTCCCACCAGGGCGCGGGCGCCTCCGCAGCCAAGCCGCCCGTGTGCGCGAGCAGTTCCGCGATCGTCGCCTCCCCCGCCCCGGTGCCCGGCAGATGCTTCTCCAGCGGATCACCCAGGTCCAGCACCCCCTCGTCCCGCAACCGCAGGACCAGCACGGCGGTGAACGTCTTGGTGATCGACCCGATCCGGTACTGCACGTTCTCGTCCGGTCCATGCCCGTCGACCGACGTGCGCGCGCCGTGCCACACCGCCTGCCCGCCCCGGACGACCGCCGCCACCAGCGACGGCGCCCGCCCCTCGGCCTGAGCGATGGCGATACGGCGCAACAGCGCTCGGCGTGTGCCGGGTAGCAGCTCTTCCTGAAGAGACGTCATGAGCCCAGTCCAGCTGTTCCGACGCTCCCAGTCGAGCTCATTTGTCCTCTGCAACGGATCACCAGCGAGCCGGACACGTAGGTCCGCAGAAGAGTTGACCAAATTGACGGCCGTGACTGGGCGCCTCAAGCATGCGTCCTCCAGCCGTCTCAAGCAGATGTCCGGCGAGCCCGGCCGGCGCTTGTCGGCTTCGGCGGCGGACCGCAGAAGGCGACTGCTCTCACGACGACACTCCGTAGCACGTGGCGATCGCGGCGGCGCGGTTGCGCAGGGAGTTGCGCAACCACTGCGGGGCCAGGGCTTCCGCGCTCGTGGCGAGCTGCCACAGCGCCCATTCGGCGTGTCTCGAATCTTGGAAGGTCACCTCCAGCCGCAGCCAGCCGTCTGCGTCGGCTTCTTCGGCGCGGACGGCCAGCGCGGTGCCCACCAGGTCCTGCCGCCGCGCCGGGTTCACCCGCACCAGCACGGTGACTTGGTCGCCGCCGGTCCGAAACTGCGTGCTGCGTTCCTGCCAGGCCCGGTCCAGATCGACCCGGTCTGGTCGCTGTGCCGGTTCGGCGAGTTCCTCGGCGGCCAAGACCCGGGACAGCCGGTAGGTGCGGTCCGCGCCAGACCTCGTGGCCAGCAAGTAGCCCTGGCCGCGTACGGTGACCAGGCCGATCGGGTCCACCGTGCGCCACTTCGGGGTCTGGTCCACGGCTGCGTAGTGAATGCGCAACTTGTGTCCGGCGAACACCGCGCGCCGGACCTCGGCCACGATGGTGTCAGGCACCTCCTCAGCAACCAGCCGACGCGAGAGGAGGTCGGTCTCCGGGTCGATGAGCAATCGCTGAGCCGCGCCGGCCGCGGTGGCCCGATAGCTTTCGGGCAGCGCGTCAACCACCTTGCGCATGGCCGAAGCGAGCGCCGCGCCGAGGCCGAATGCCTGCGCGCCGCGCCGCGATCCGGCGACCAGCAGGGCAAGTGCCTCGTCGTGATTCAGTCCGGTGAGCTCGGTCTGGAAACCGGGCAGCAATGCGAATCCGCCGTGCCGACCGCGTTCGGCGTAGACCGGGACGCCGGCTGCGGACAGCGCCTCGATGTCGCGCAGCACGGTGCGGGTTGATACCTCCAGCTCGCGGGCGAGCGCGGTCGCGGACAGCCGACCGTGCTGCCGAAGCAGCAGCACCAGCGAGACCAACCGGTCGGCGCGCATGCGAAAAACCTACAGGAATACACGACACAGGGTGTCGCGTATTCATGGGGAGGCTTATGAGCATGACAAACAAGAAGGTGGCCACTGAGCCGAACGACCTGGGCAGGTACTTCATCGAGCGCGCCAACGCGGGCGACGTCGACGGGCTGGTGGCGTTGTACGAGCCGAACGCCGTGCTGGCGTTCCCACCGGGCAACCTCGCGACCGGACACGCGGAAATCCGCAAAGTGTACGAGCAGTTCGTCGCGGCCGCGCCGGTGCTCTCACCGGGTAGGCAGCACCCAGCGCTGGTGACCGGCGACTTGGCACTGACCGCGGCCACACAGACCAACGGCGACGTGACCGTCGAGGTCGCCCGTCGCCAGCCGGACGGGTCGTGGCTATGGGCCGCGGACCAGCCGGCACTCGCGCCGTAGCGGGGCGGCGGTGGGCCGGCGTGACCGAGCCCACCGCCGCTCAGCGGCGTGCGGACGAGCGGCGCGCGCGCCGCACCGCTTTCGGCGAGTGCCTCAGACATGGACTTGACGTCCCACTACGCCACCGAGCCGGCCGGATGCTGCGATGAGGCGCATCGCGACGATCGGCGTCTACCGCTTCACGGCCGGAGCCTTCCTTGCGAAGCTCGCCGACGGCGGCGTGGGGCTGCTGCTCGACCTCCGCCAGCGCCGCGGCGTTCGGGGCCCCGACTACTCCTGGGCGAACTCGGCGCGGCTCCAGCGCGCGCTCGCCGCGGCGGACATCGGCTACCGGCACGTGAAGGAGCTGGCGCCGACGACCGAGCTGCGCCGGCTCCAGTACCGCGAGGACGACCGCCAGGGCGTGGGCAAGCGCAACCGCATCGCGCTGGCGCCCGAGTACGCCGAGCGCTACACCCGTGAGATCCTCGCCCCGTTCGACCTCGGCGCGCTCGTGGCCGAGCTTCCGAGCGACTCGGCAATCGCCCTTCTCTGCGTCGAGCGCGATCCGGAGGCATGCCACCGCTCGCTCGTGGCCGCGCACCTGCGCGCCGAGCACGGCCTGCCAGTCACGAACCTCCGCCCGGGCTGAGCCACGCCTGTCACCGGCGTTCGTGGAGTGGCTGACGGGCCTCCCGCGCGGCTGGGCCACCGACACCGCGTACAGGCTCACCGCGGATCTCGTGACTGCTTGGGCGGTACCGGTCCGGTCCTTCGGCCGCGCGTCACCTTGAGATGCGGGCTTCAATGCCGTCGAGCAGGAAGTCGAGGCCGATCCGGAAGGTGTGGTCGGCGTCCAGGTGAGCGGCATCGCGCACCACCGTGGCCAGCGCGGGGAATCGGCCGGTGGCGAAGGTCCGCTCCAGATAGGGCCCGAGTGAGGCCTGCCAACGCTTCTCGTCCATCCCGGTGGCCCGCTCGGCACGCCGCTCGGCGACCTCCCGACGCACCGCGCCGATCGCGTACGCGTTGACTGCGGCGACCACCGGCATGATGGCGTCCACGTCGACGCCGCCCAGTGCGGCCACCACGGTCTCCCCACTGGCCAGCGCGTGCGGCCCGAGCTGGGGTCGGCCACCCAGTAGATCGGCGAGCCATTCGTGCTCGTGAGCGGCGTGCCGAGTGGCTTCGGCAAGAGACCGGAGCACCTCCCGCCAGTCGTCTCCGACCGGCCGGATCTCGGCGTGGACGGCGTCGACCATGAGGTCGAGCAACTCCTCCTTGCTGGCGATGTAGCCGTACAGGCGCATCGGACGGACGTCCAGCACGGTGGCGACCTTGCGCAGCGACACCGCGTCCAGGCCGTCCGCGTCGGCCAGCTGGATCGCCGCTCGCACGATCCGCTCCCGGCTCAACGGGGCCGGCACGGGTCGATTCGGTGGCTCCGGCCTCTCCCACACCAACATGCCGCTAACGATACATCGCATGGGAAGATACACTGTATCGACCAGTACGGCGTATCGAAGGGGAAGCAACCATGACCATTGCCATCGTCGGAGCCGGCCTCGGCGGCCTGGCTCTCGCCCGTGTGCTGCACGTGAACGGCATAGATTCCGTCGTGTATGAACGTGAATCGTCACGCGGTGCGCGCGGTCAGGGCGGCATGCTCGACATCCACTCCGGCCAGCGGGCGCTGCGCGAGGCCGGTCTGATCGACCAGTTCTACGCGATTGCCCGTGGTGAAGGCCAGGACATGCGTCTTCTCGAGCCGGATGGCACCCTCCTGCTCCAGGAGGACACGCCCGACGACGCCCCGCTTGATCGACCCGAGGTCGACCGTGCCGATCTGCGCAACCTGCTGCTGGATTCCCTCCCCGAAGACGTGGTGCGCTGGGGGCACGCGTTCGAATCTGCCGACAACGGCCTGCTGCACTTCGGCGACGGCAGCAGTGCGACGTATGACCTGCTGGTCGGCGCGGACGGCGCGCAGTCCCGGGTCCGAGCGCTGCTCACCGACGCCCACCCGGCGCATATCGGCCAGAACATCATCGAGGTCGGCATTCCCGACATCGACCGCACGCACCCCGACCTCGCGGCGATGGTCGGACGCGGCAACTACTGGGTGATCGGCCACGGACTATCCCTGGTGGCGCAGCGCAACGGCGACGGCCGCGTTCGCATCGGCCTCAGCTTCTACAACACCGCCGAGGACTGGTTCGCTACCAGCGGGATCCCGTTCGACGACCCGGCCGCCGCCCGGGCGCGGCTGATCGACCTGCTTCCCGGCTGGGACTCACGGTTCACCGCGCTGATCGCGGCGTGCGACGACACGGTCGTGCCGCGGTCGATCACCACTCTCCCGGTCGGCCTGACCTGGTCGTCGACGCCAGGCGTCACGCTGCTCGGCGACGCCGCGCACCTGATGCCGCCGGTGGGAGAGGGCGCCAACATGGCGCTGCTCGACGGCGCCCTGCTCGGTCTCGCGCTGGCCGCGCACCCGGACGACTTTCCCGCCGCCGTCAAAGAATACGAACGCGAGATGTTCGAACGCACCAGCGCTGCCGCCCGGATGTCCGCGGACATGCACGAATTGCTGACGTCGCCGGACGCCAGCCGGAAGATGCTCGCATTCTTCCAACCTGACGGAATCTGAGACCCTGCAAGGTCTGTAGGTTCTCACTGTCCGTGACATACGTGTCGTGCTGTGACCTGAAACTTCTCGTTTTGTCGCACATCGCGGCCAAAGACCTCTGCCTCATGGCCGTGTCATTTCCGCGGCAGGGATCTTGTTGATCGCGCTGACCACTCGTTTGCCAAAGCTGTTGTCCAAGCCACCAGCTTGAGGGAGACCTCGGACAGCCCCTGCTGGAACGAGCTGCGCGCGGCAGAGCCATGAAGCTGACCAAGCAGCCATTGCGCCCGCTGGCGGGCGGCCTGTGCTCAGCCGTGATTGGCCGTTTTGCTCAGGGATAGTTGGCCACCGCGGCCTCAACGAAGGAACTCACGGGCGCCGCGGAGTCTGGTCTGCCACCGCCTCTGCGTTGCGAGCTGTCGAGGCGTACATCGAGTGCTCCGGGCAGGTAGGTATCGGCTCGTCGCCCGGCGGGCGGGCCGACGCTGCGAGGCGGGTGCAACCTCCGTAAGGCGCACTCAGCGGCTGCTCAGCGGCTTGCCGTACTTCTGAGCCGTGGATAGGTACGGGAGGCCGAGCGTGCGGGGCGAGAAGGCCGCAGAGCCCCCGGCCGAGGCGCTGGAGAGGAGCCATACTGCGCCCAGGGAGGCGTTCTCGCCAGGGGATCCGACCGTGACATCCGGTACACCGTTGGCGTTGCCGTCACCCGAGGCGACCGCCGCGCCGAAGGTGTCGCCCGCCTCGGCGACGCCCGGGACGCCGGGCGTGTCCTGGTTCCAGGAGACGGACGTGGCAGCGCCGTTGGCGTCGAGCAGGCCCTGAGCGCCGCCGTAGAGCAGCCAGGCGGCGCCCGCCCCCGCTTTGCTTCCGATGGCCTCACCGGGAGCGCCCGCGATCAGGTCGTCGCGACCGTCGCGGTTGACGTCGGCGACGGCGAGGGCGGCGCCGAAGCGGTCGCCGTCCTCGGCCACGCCCGGGACGCCCGCCGTGTCCTGGTTGAAGGTCTGGGCGCGGCTGCCGAACGGGCCGCCCGCGGGGCTTCCGTAGTGAATGTGGATGCCGCCCCCCTTGGCGAGTCTTTCGGGGCCGCACGGGTCGTCGATGTTCTCGTCGGCGATCTCACGGCATTCGCCGAGCGCCAGGTCGTCGTGGCCGTCGCCGTCGAAGTCGCCGGCGGCCAGGGCGGTCACGCCGGCGTTGTCCGTGTTCCAGAAGTTGGCCATCGCGGACCGGTCGGCGTCCCACTTCCACAGGCGCACATGGGACTGCGTGTTGGGGTCGCCCGCGGTCCAGTACGCCACGGCCAGGTCCGCCGTGCCGTCGCTGTCGAAGTCGCCGGTGACCAGGACGGGGGCGCGGCCGCCCATGGGGGCGGCGACAACCGTGGTGACCATGCTGTCTTCGCCCTGAGCGACACGAGCGACGACCTTGTCCGTGCCGCCGATCACGATCTCCTTGTTGCCGTCGCCGGTCAGGTCGGCTGCCGCGACCGATTTGCCGTACGCAGCCGACGGCGACGGCCCGGTGAGGACCGTCGACCCCGGTCCCGGCCCGTCCTTCGAGCCGCCTACCCCGATGACCATGCCCGCGTCCATACCGCGGTCGATGACATCCTCGCCGGGGACACCGACGAGCAGTTCCGCGATGCCGTCGCCGTTGAGGTCTACCAGGGCCACGGATGCGCCGAAGCGGTCGCCCGCCTCCGGGGTGCCGGGAACCTCGGGAGTGGCCTGGGTGACACGGATGCTTCCGTAGGCGCCGACGCCCTTAGGGCCGCCCCAGACGACGTTCACGTACCCGGCCTTGGCCTGGCCGCCGACGGTCCCGTCCGGGACGCCGACGGCGAGGTCCGCGTAGCCATCGCCGTTGAAGTCGCTCGTGGCGGTACGGGGTGCGGCAGCGGTGGCGCCGGACGGGAACACGAACCCGGCGGTGGCCGCAGCGGCGGCTGCGATGGCGTACGTCAGGATGCGGCAGCTGTGTGGCACGGAGGCTCCCACTCGGTCGACGGGGTGCGGGTTATCTGGTGTGACCGTCGAAGGGCGGAGCTGGTTGTATGGAGTTCACCGGTAGTTGGCGCCGGGTTCACGGTGGGCGGGCGAGACCCTCAATGTTGCGGGCGCCGCCGGACTGGACAACTGGCGGCGCGAAATGGTTTTTCCAAGCAGTGCGGCCGGTGTGTCACTCATGCTCGCCGCCGCCTCGGGCGCAGTGCCTGTTGGGACGGCGCCACGCGTGTGAGTGAAGACCTGAGCAGCAAATCTCATGTTCGCTGCATAAGTGCTGTTGGAATGCAGTTCTCGCTGAGACTGTGCAGAGGATCCTGAGGTCCCACAAGACTGTGGGGTCTCGCCGCCGATGACATGTCGATCTTCTGTGACCTGCTGGTTCTCTGTTGTCTCACCGCGATGTCACCCAAGATCAGTCTCAGATCGATGCCATTTCCTCGGCGGAACGATGAGTCTGCGGCTGAGCCACCGAGCACGAGGACTACATGTGAGCTCAGATCGCGCACCAATGAGTTTCCCGCGCCGCGCCGGTCTGTACGCGTGAGACCGACTCACGGAAGGCTGGCGCCATGCGGAAACTGATCTACGGCATGAACCTGACCCTGGACGGCTACATCTCCGCGCCCGGCGACGACATCGGCTGGAGCGTGCCGAGCGACGAGCTGTTCCAGTTTTGGTCCGACCAGTTGCAGGCAACCGACCTGTCGCTGTACGGGCGCAAGCTGTGGCAGACGATGAGCTCCTACTGGCCGACCGGCGACCAGCAGCCCAACGCCACCCCGGCGGTGATCGAGTTCGCGCGCCGCTGGCGGGACATGTCGAAGGTGGTGTTCTCCTCGACGATCGACAAGGTCGACTGGAACACCCGCCTGGTCACCGGCGACGCGGTCGCCGAGATCACCCGGCTCAAGGCCGAGGACGGCGGCCCGATGGACATCGGCGGCGCGACGCTCGCCGGGGCGGCCATGCGGGCCGGGCTGATTGACGAGTACGTGCTGGCCACCGCGCCGGTCCTGGTGGGCGGCGGCACGCCGTTCTTCACCGCGCTGGACAACTGGGTGAACCTGAACCTGGTGGAGACGCGGACGTTTCCCGGCGGCGTGATCCTGACCAAGTACGAGACGAGGCGCTGAGCAGCAGCACCCACGCGCTAGTCTCACGGTGATGTCGTATACGACATCGGTACGCCCGTGAGATTACGACATCAGCCGCGAGACCCTACAAGACAGAAATCAGGTCTGCGCCATGTCCACGAAGCGTGAATAGTGCCCCTGGAAGGCAACCGTGATGGTCGCCGTAGGGCCGTTACGGTGCTTGCCCACGATGATGTCCGCTTCGCCGGCTCTCGGCGACTCCTTCTCGTACGCATCCTCGCGGTGCAGCAAGATGACCATGTCCGCGTCCTGTTCGATGGAACCGGATTCACGCAGGTCGGACACCATGGGCTTCTTGTCCGTACGCTGCTCGGGTCCACGGTTCAGCTGCGACAGCGCGATCACCGGAAGCTCCAGCTCCTTGGCCAGGAGCTTCAGGTTTCGCGACATGTCCGAGACCTCCTGCTGCCGGCTTTCGGCCCGCTTGGAACCGCCCGACTGCATGAGCTGCAGATAGTCGATCACCACCAGCTTCAGGTCACTGCGCTGCTTGAGACGCCGGCACTTGGCGCGGATCTCCATCATCGACAGGTTCGGGGAGTCGTCGATGTAGAGCGGTGCGGCCGACACATCGGGCATCCGGCGGGCCAGCCGGGTCCAGTCCTCGTCGGTCATCGTGCCCGAACGCATGTGATGCAGTGCCACACGCGCCTCCGCCGACAGCAGACGCATCGCGATCTCGTTGCGCCCCATCTCGAGCGAGAAGATCACACTCGGCATGTTGTGCTTGATCGAACAGGCTCGCGCGAAGTCCAGTGCCAGCGTCGACTTACCCATCGCGGGGCGGGCCGCGATAATGATCATCTGTCCCGGATGCAGACCATTGGTGAGCTGGTCGAGATCGGTGAATCCCGTCGGCACACCAGTCATCTCCCCCGACCGCGAACCGATCGCCTCGATCTCGTCGAGCGCGCCCTCCATGATGTCGCCCAGCGGGAGATAGTCCTCGGTGGTGCGCTGCTCGGTGACCGCGTAGATCTCGGCCTGGGCGCTGTTGACGATCTCGTCCACATCGCCGTCGGCCGCGTATCCCATCTGCGTGATGCGCGTACCGGCCTCGACCAGGCGGCGCAGCACGGCGCGCTCATGGACGATCTCCGCGTAGTACTCGGCGTTCGCCGCCGTCGGGACCGTCTGCACCAGGCCGTGCAGATACGGGGCCCCACCCACCTTGGTGATCTCACCACGCTTGGTGAGCTCGGCGGCGACCGTGATCGGGTCGGCCGGCTCGCCCTTGGCATAGAGATCGAGAATCGCACTGAAGATGGTCTCGTGCGCGGGCCGGTAGAAGTCGTGGCCCTTGAGTACCTCGACGACATCCGCGATGGCGTCCTTGGACAGCAGCATGCCGCCGAGAACGGACTGCTCGGCGTCCAGGTCCTGCGGTGGCACGCGCTCGAAGGCCGAACTTCCGCCGTCCCATTCGCTGTTGTCCCGGCCGCGCTCGTGCTGCTCCTCACGGCCCCGGCCACCATCGCGGCGCTGGCGGGAGGCAGGCAGGCGATCACTGGGACCGCTGTCGGCCCACGGGTCGTCCAAAGGCTCGGAAATACTCACCGGGCCACCTCCTCCCGTCCGCCGCGCGGACTTCGCCGTGCCCCTCATTCCTACGGCACGGCACTGACAAATAAGAGGCCCAACTCCGGTTCTGGCGCGTCGGTTTTGCCTGGTTTCCAAAGACGGAGGAGAGAGCGGGCGCCGGACTACGGTAGGCCCGCGGGCACCGTCAGCCAATCTGGTTATCCACAGGCCATGTGGACGACGGCCCCGATGCTGTGGAGAACTCTGCAAAACCTGTGCACGACCCGGTGGACAGGCTTGTGAACAAGCACGCGACTCCTTTTCCACACCGCCACTGACCTGCATTTTTACCGTCCACCGGCTGTGCAGAAGAAAAAGTCCTCCGGGTGGACCAAGATTGCCGCGACCAAGCTGCGGCGGCACGCCCCACGGGAGGCGAAGTAAGGGGCTCAAGACATTTGCATCTCTTACCTGTGGAAGATTACATTGATGGCCATGACACAGGCTCCCGCGGCGTCCCAGGCCGCCCGGCGCCGGCACGATCGAGAGATCGTCGCCCTCGCCGTCCCGGCCTTCGGCGCACTGGTCGCCGAGCCGCTCTTCGTCATGGCCGACAGCGCCATCATCGGCCATCTCGGCACCGCGCAACTCGCCGGTCTCGGTGTCGCCTCGGCCCTCCTCACCACGGCCGTCAGCATCTTCGTCTTCCTCGCGTACGCCACCACGGCAGCCGTCGCCCGTCGCGTGGGCGCGGGCGATGCACAGGCCGCCATACGCCAGGGCATGGACGGCATCTGGCTCGCGCTCCTGCTCGGCGCCGCCGTCATCGCCGTCGTCGTCCCCGCGGCGCCCGCCCTGGTGGAACTCTTCGGCGCCTCGGACACCGCCGCGCCCTACGCCACCACGTATCTGCGGATCTCGGCGCTCGGCATCCCCGCGATGCTCGTCGTGCTCGCCGCCACCGGTGTCCTGCGGGGGCTGCAGGACACGAAGACACCGCTGTACGTCGCCATCGCGGGCTTCATCGCCAACGCCGCCCTCAACGCGATCCTCGTCTACGGCGCCGGTTTCGGCATCGCCGGCTCCGCCTGGGGCACCGTCATCGCCCAGTGCGGCATGGCCGCGGTGTATCTGGCGGTCGTCGTACGCGGGGCCCGGAAGCACGGCGCCTCGCTACGGCCGGACGCCTCCGGGATACGCGCCTGTGCCCAGGCTGGGGCACCCCTGCTGGTCCGTACCCTCTCGCTACGGGGCATTCTCATGATCGCCACCGCCGTAGCTGCCCGGCTCGGGGACGCGGACATCGCGGCACACCAGATCATCCTGAGCCTGTGGAACCTGCTTGCCTTCGCCCTGGATTCGATCGCCATCGCCGGTCAGGCGATCATCGGGCGCTACCTCGGCGCGAACGACGCCCAGGGGGCCCGCGACGCCTGCCGCCGCATGGTGGAGTGGGGCATCGCGGTCGGCGTAGCGCTCGGTCTGCTGGTGATCATTACCCGCCCGCTCTTCCTCCCCCTGTTCACCAGTGACTCGGTGGTCAAGGACACGGCGCTGCCCGCCCTTCTCGTGGTGGCCCTCTCCCAGCCGATCTGCGGCATCGTCTTCGTACTCGATGGGGTCCTGATGGGCGCCGGCGACGGCCCTTATCTGGCACGGGCGATGCTCGTGACGCTCGCTGTCTTCACGCCCGCCGCACTGCTCGTCCCGGCTCTCGGCAGTGGCCTGACGGCGCTCTGGGGAGCGATGACTCTGATGATGGCGGTGCGCATGCTGACCTTGTGGCAGCGCTCCCGCTCGGGTCGCTGGATCGTCACGGGCGCCACGCGCTGAGGGGACGCAAGTGCTGCGTTGAGGAGACGCGCCGCTGCGTTGAGGGCCCACGGGCCCAGCGCCCACCTCGAGATCGCGCT
>NZ_VBZC01000055.1:0-1022 GCF_005786655.1 Streptomyces montanus | reverse complement strand
CCTCGAGATCGCGCTGTTTCACGTGAAACAGCGCGCACACAAGCCCGTTTCGACTGCGCGGTGGACGGCAAGCACGTGGGGCCGCACCCAACAGGGTGCGGCCCCACACTGCTTCAGCGAGCGCAGCGCTTACGCTGCGACGACCTCGATGTTGACCTTGGCGGCCACCTCGGGGTGCAGACGCACGGACGTCTCATGGGCGCCCAGCGTCTTGATCGGCGAGCCCAGCTCGATGCGGCGCTTGTCGACCTCGGGGCCACCGGAGGCCTTGATCGCCGAGGCGATGTCGGCCGGGGTGACGGAACCGAAGAGTCGACCGGCGTCGCCGGAGCGGACTGCCAGACGAACCTTGACGCCTTCGAGGCGGGCCTTGATCTCATTGGCCTGCTCGATGGTCTGGATCTCGTGGATCTTCCGAGCACGACGGATCTGCTCGACGTCCTTCTCGCCACCCTTGGTCCAGCGGATCGCGAAGTTCCGCGGGATCAGGTAGTTGCGAGCGTAACCGTCCTTGACGTCGACGACGTCGCCCGCGGCACCGAGGCCGGAGACCTCGTGGGTGAGGATGATCTTCATATGTCGGTCACCCTTCCCTTATCGCGCGGTGGAGGTGTAGGGCAGCAGCGCCATCTCACGGCTGTTCTTGACGGCCGTGGCGACGTCACGCTGGTGCTGCGTGCAGTTGCCGGTCACGCGGCGGGCACGGATCTTGCCGCGGTCGGAAATGAACTTCCGCAGCATGTTCGTGTCCTTGTAGTCCACGTACGTGACCTTGTCCTTGCAGAAAGCGCAGACCTTCTTCTTCGGCTTGCGCACAGGCGGCTTCGCCATGGTGATTCTCCTGTGTGATCAAGAAGTGTGGGTGCGAACCCGCCCTTAGAAGGGGGGCTCGTCCGAGTAGCCGCCGCCAGAGCCGCCGGAGCCTCCGCCCCAGCCGCCACCGCCGCCACCCTGCTGGCCGCCGCCGGCCGGCGCGCCGGTCGCCCAGGGGTCGTCGGCGGGAGCGCCGCCGCCCTGCTGCT
>NZ_VBZC01000054.1:48751-66197 GCF_005786655.1 Streptomyces montanus | reverse complement strand
TGGGCGTATGCGGCCACGTTGCGGGCGTGGTCGGCGAGTGACGCGTTCACGTTGAACGTGACGGTCAACGAGCGGCTGCCGCTGCATCCCGACATCGACCGCGTCATCGGCGAGTACACCTCAGTGGTCTTGCTGGCAGCAGAGTTCGACGCCACGGCACCCGTACGCGAGCAGGCCCGAGCTTTGCAGGAGCGCTTCTGGAACGACTTCGAACACCAGGCGTTCAGCGGCATACGAGTGCTGCGTGAACTCGCTCGTGCGGACGCCACCGCCCACGCCACGATGCCGGTCGTCTTCACCAGCGCGCTCGGCGACGGCGAGGCGAGCCTTGGCCAGGCGGCGCAGGAGTTCGGCAAGCTCACGTACACCATCACTCAGACTCCCCAGGTCTTCCTGGACTGCCAGGTGTTCGAGCTGGGTGGTGTGCTGCGGGTGAATTGGGCGGTGGTGGAGGAGTTGTTCCCGCCGGGGTTGATCGATGCCGCGTTCGCCGCGTTCGGCGGGTTGGTGGAGCGGCTGGCTGACGACGACTGTGTGTGGGACGCGTCCGGACTCGAGCTCGTGGGGCCTGCGGAGTTGGTGGCGCGGGAGAAGGTGAACGCGACGGCGGCGGTGCTGCCGACGGGGCTGCTGCATCAGCTGGGCGGTTCTTTGCGGGCTCGGGGTGAGGTTCCGGCCGTGATCGCGATGGATCGGACGGTCGGTTATGCGGAGTTGGATCGGCGTGCGGCGCGTATCGCTCGCAGGCTGAGGGAGTTGGGGTGTTGTCCGAACACGCTGGTCGGTGTGGTGATGGACAAGGGCTGGGAGCAGCCGGTGGCGGCGTTGGGTGTGCTGCAGTCGGGGGCTGCGTACCTGCCGGTTGACGCGGCGTGGCCGGTGGAGCGGGTGCACCACATCCTGGGCCGGGGCCAGTGCCGGGTGGTGCTGACGCAGGCGCGGTTGGCGCGGATGCTGGAGTGGCCGAGCGACGTCACGGTGCTGGCGGTGGATGACGAATCTGTGTGGGAGGGCGTCGAGGACGGTCCTGTGCCGCAGGTCGCGGAGCCGGATGACCTGGCGTATGTGATCTTCACGTCGGGTTCGACGGGTGAGCCGAAGGGGGTGATGATCGACCATCGGGGGGCGGCCAACACGGTGGCGGACATCAACGACCGTTTCGGTATCACGGCGGGGGACCGGGTGCTGGGGCTGTCGTCGTTGAGTTTCGACCTGTCGGTGTGGGATGTCTTCGGTGTGTTCGCCGCCGGCGGCACCCTCGTTCTGCCGCGGCCGGAGGCGCACCGTGACCCGGCTGTGTGGCTGGAACTACTTCGTGCTCATCACGTCACCGTGTGGAATTCGGTGCCGGCGTTGGTGGAGATGCTGGTGGAGCATGCCGGTGCCCGTCAGGAGTCGCGGGAGGTGCGGGACTCGCTGGGTGGGTTGCGGTTGGTGCTGATGAGCGGGGACTGGATCCCGTTGTCCCTGCCTGATCGGATCCGGGGCGTGGTGCCGGAGGCGGAGTTGGTGAGTCTGGGGGGTGCGACGGAGGCGTCGATCTGGTCGATCTGGCATCCGATAGGGGAGCTGGACCCGGGCTGGCCGAGTGTTCCGTACGGGCGTCCGCTGGCGAATCAGACTTTCCATGTGCTGGATGGGGGTCTGTGTCCGGTTCCGACGTGGGTGCCGGGGGAGTTGTTCATCGGCGGTGTCGGGGTCGCGCGCGGTTACTGGGGTGATGCGGACAAGACCGCGGAGCGGTTCCTGACGCATCCGGTCACCGGTGAACGGCTGTACCGGACGGGGGATTTGGGTCGTTATCATCCGGACGGGACGATCGAGTTCCTGGGCCGCAACGACCACCAGGTGAAGATCAACGGTTATCGGATCGAGCTCGGTGAGATCGAGGCCAGGCTCACCGCCCACCCGGGGGTCAGGGACGCCGTCGTCACCGCCACCGACAACCACCTCACCGCCTACCTCACCCAAGCCCCTGGCTCCGCAACCAGCGACCCGGACGAGTTCGTCGCGGAAGTGCGGGCAGTGCTCAACGCCATTCTCCCGGACTACATGATTCCGCGTCACTTCGTTCCGCTCGACGCGCTGCCGCTGTCGGCCAATGGCAAGGTCGACCGAAGCGCCCTGCCCACCACGGTCCCGCAAGCGGCGGCCGACCGGCCACAGAGCGCCGCGGATCCGGGTAGTGCCCAGGGACCCGAACCTCGCAACGACATAGAACGCCGACTGCGGGACATCTGGAGGGAAGTACTCGGTGTCGAAGTCGTCGGCATCCACGACGTTTTCGGGGAACTCGGCGGCGATTCACTGCGCGCACTCCGGGTGATCAGCAAGGCAGCCGAAGCGGGCCTGTCCATCACGCCAAGGCAGTTCTTCGAGAACCCGACCGTCGCGGAACTTGCGGGGGTGGCCACGCTCGCCGCTCCTCGCCCGACCGACGAACCTCAGGCCCAGGTCGTCGGTGAGGCGCCGCTGCTCCCGGCCCAGGCCATGCTGCTGGCCGGTCTGGAAGGTTCGGTGGCACGCCACCACAACTACGCCCTGTTCTTCGAACTCGACGATCCGCTGAACAAGGTGGCGCTGCGCGTCGCGCTGCGCACGCTGATCAGCCGCCACGACGCCCTTCGTACGGGCTTCGTCCACGGGACCGAGGGCTGGCGGCAGCGCGTGGCATCGGTGGACGAGGCACCCACAGCGCCCTTGGAGTGGCTTGACCTCGCAGACATGGCCGTCGAGGAGCAGGATCGCACCATCGAGCAACTCGCCGAGGGGGCGCAGCGTAGCTTTGACCTCAGCGAGCCGCCGCTGCTGCGGGTGCTGTACTTCGACCGGGGACGGGACAGGCGCCCGGAACTCCTGCTGGTCGCGCACTGGCTGGCCGTGGACAACTTCTCGCTGCGGCTCGTTCTGGATGAACTGCTGTCCGCGCACGCCCAGATAGCGCAGGAAGGACATGCCGAGCTTCCTCCGCCCACCGTGCCCGCCGGGGTGTGGGCCGGTCAGCTGGCGCGCTACGCGGAACACGCGAGGGAAGGCGCTCAGCAACAGGACAGGCCATCGCCGGCCCAAACTCCCGGGGCAGTCGCTCGCGATGCCGTGACGCTCGTCGAAGTAATCGACGCTCCGGCCGTCGGCCGCTTGCGCGACGAGGTGAACGGCGCGGTGACCATGGGGGACGTGCTCCTGGCGGCCCTCGCAAGGTCTGCTCGTACGTCTGGTTTCGGCGAGTCGATCCAGGTGGATGTGGACGGGCACGGGCGTGCCGCTGTGCTGCCCGGAGTCACGGATGCCGCCGCCGACCTGTCGCGCACCGTCGGCAGGCTCTCGGTCCGCTACCACCTGGAAGTACCGGCTCTGGGGAACGCCGACGACACGGTTCGCGGGGTTGCCGAGGCGCGTGCCGCGCGGTCGAACGGAGGCCTCGACGACGCCCTCGCCGTCCACGGCTGCACCGCTCACGCGGGTGGTGCCCTCGCCGATGCGCCGGAGTTCGCGTTCAACTACCTCGGCGCAGTCGACGAGTTGTACTCCGTATCGGGTCTGCGGCCGTCCGCCCATCGGCCGGGGGCGCTTGTTCACCCCGACACACCGCTGCGGCATCGGTTCGAGGTGCTCTGCGGCACCGTCGAAGGCGAGCTGCTGATCGGCCTGACCTGCCTGGGTGCTGATCAACTGGAGGGCGAGCGCCTGCTGAAGAACCTGATGGCCGAACTGCGGGGCGCCGACGAGGCGATGCGGCAGCCGTCCTCTGTCCATGAGAGGGGCACCCGCGGGTCGGTGCTGGCCGAGACGTTCCGGAGCTGGCTCTCGCCCGGCACCGTCGGCTGAGCAGCGGCAGGCTGAGGGGCCGTGTGGGGTCCGTGCGCACCAGCGCGACGCCACACGGCCCCTCAGTCCCCTGCCCGAGCACCGGTACGATGCAGCCGGAGCCGGGCGGAGGGCAGCGTGTGGAATCTGGGATCGCTTGAAGCAGAAGTGATGGAGCGGATGTGGACCGCCGATCATCCGCTTCCTGTGCGACATATGGTCGAAGCCATGAACGCCGACCGTACGTCACCGCTGGCGTACACGACGGTCATGTCCACCATGGCCAAGCTCCACCGCAAGGGATGGCTCGATCGCACCCGTTCCGGGAAGCAGTACCTCTACCAACCCCGTGAGACCCGCGACGCCTGCACGGCCCGGCTGATGACGGAGGCCCTGACCGGCAGCAGCGATCCGGAGTCGGTGCTGCTGCACTTCGTCGAGAGGGTGACGTCGACGGGTTCCCCCGACCTTGTCGCTGCGGTTCGCCGGGCCCTGGGCAGCGACGCATGACCGTACTCCTCCTGGCCGTCCACCTGACTGCCGTCGCGGTGGTGGTGCCCCTGCTGCTGCGTCGGGCCGGCTGGGTTGTGCGCGCACCCCGGATCGCCATCGCCGTGTGGTTCGGGCTGTTCGTCTCCTCGCTGGGTGGTGCCCTTCTGCTCGGTTGCGAGGTGACCGAAGCTGTTTTCGGCCGCGGCCTGTGGGAGTGCTGCCTGTCCTTCCTCGGGAGCGCCGGATCATCGAGGATCGAAGACATCCCCGTGGCCGTGGGGACAGTTCTCGCGTTCGCCGTGCCGGCCCGGGTGTGCGCCGTCGTGTTGGGGGAGCTGCTCCGGCTACGGCGCGGTCAGCGGCGTCACGCCGAGGCCCTCGACCTGCTGGGCCGACCGATGCAGGTGTTCGGCGGCCGAGCCGTGACGGTCGATCACGAGTGCCCGGCCGCCTACTGCGTCGCAGCCAGAGGCGGAGGCCGCGTGGTCCTCACCACGGCCGCGTTGAGGACGCTTCCGCAGGCCGAACTGTCCGCCGTGGTGGCGCACGAGAGGGCTCACCTGAGGGGGCACCATTACGTGCTGACCACCGCTGCGGCATCCCTTGCCCGGGCCTTTCCCAGGGTGCCCCTTTTCGCCGCGGCGGGCCCTGCCGTCGCGCGTCTGGCGGAGATGGCGGCCGATGACGCGGCGGCTCGGGTCGCGCGGAGACAGACCGTGGCGCGCGGGCTGGCCCTCCTTGCCGCGGCACGGGCAGGCCGGGGAGACATGGGAGTCACCGTCCTCAACGCGTCGGCGGATCACGTGGCCGAACGCATCAACCGTCTTCTCGACCTGGCCCAGGAGGATGAGAGGCGGTCGGTGGCGACGGGTGCCGGATGGTTCGTCGGCCTTGTCCTCGCCCCTGCCTCCGTCCTCGTGGCCACGGTCATGCTGTGGTGCTGAGCCGGGCGGTGCGAACAGCCGTGGGGCCGACACACCTCGGTGTCGGCCCCACGGTCGTACGCCTCAGTCCATTCAGTGCATCACCTTTCGTGCCGGCGTTGCGGCATCGGTAGAGGCGGCGGCTGGTGCGGGAGTCGGGCTCTCGTCCGCGTCGGGCGACGGACCGTGACTGAATCCGATCCTGTCGTGGAGACGTCGCAAGGGAGATGGCGCCCACCAGTTCACACGGCCTGCCAGCCGCATGAACGCCGGCACGAGCAAACCTCGGATGATCAAGGCGTCCATGACGATGGCGAGTGCGGTGCCGAGTCCCAGCATCTTGACGTGCGTGACCCCGGCACTGACCAGGGCGAGGAAGAAGATCGCGAGAAGGCCGGCTGCCGCCGTCACGATCCGGCCGGTGCTCTCCAGCCCGGCCGCGACGGCGAGGCGGTTGTCACCGGTGCGGTCGTACTCCTCCTTGATCCGGGACAGCAGGAACACCTCGTAGTCCATGGACAGTCCGAAGATGATGCAGAACATCAGGATCGGCATGGTCACGTCGATGCGCCCCGTGACGGTGAAGTCCCCGACGAGCCACTGCAGATGGCCGTCCTGGAAGACGAAGACCATGGCGCCGTACGTCGCCGTCAGGCTGAGCAGGTTGAGCAGAATGGCCTTGACCGGCATGACGACGCTGCCGGTGAAGAGGAACAGCAGGATGAAGGTCATCACCGCGATGATCAGTACCGCGTACGGCAGCGCGGACCACAGACTCTCCAACGTGTCCGTATACGTGGCGGCCGGCCCCGTGACCAGCACGTCCGTGCCCGAGGGCGGATCGATCGCCCGTAGGCCGGACACCAGGTCCTGGCCGGCCTCGGAATAGGCCTCGACCCCTGTGGTCAGGGAAAGCCAGGCGCCCTTGCCGTCGGTGAACAACTGCGCGGCGCCCGCGGCAGGCGGAGCCGCACGAGTACCGCTACTGAAGCTTCCGGTCGCTGTGTCGACGCGCTCGATGCCGGACACCTTGGACAGGGACTCGGCGTAGGCCGTCAGCGCGGCGTCGTTCGGCCTGGTGTCCGGCAGAACAACCTTCAGTTCCTGCCCGGCGAAGGAGGGGAACTCGCTCCGCGTGGCGGTGCCCACCTGTGCCGCGGCCATGTCCTTGGGCAGTGCGCGGTCGTCGGGAAGCCCGAACGAGGCCTTGGTGAACGGCATCACGATGATGGCGAGGGCGACCAGGACCACGGTGAGCACGGGCAGCGGGCGCCGCATGACGGCCGTGGCCAGCCGGTGCCAGAAGCCTTCCTCCGGCTTCTTGGACTGCGCGTCGGGTCCGCGACGGCGCAGCTTGGCAAGGATGTCGAACTTGTCGATGCGTGGCCCGAGCGCGGCGAGCAGCGCGGGCAGGAGCACGACCGCGCCCAATGTGGCGAAGAAGACCACCGCGATGCCCGCGTAGGCGAAGGACCGCAGAAAGTACAGCGGGAAGACCAGGAGCGCGGACAGCGACAGAAGGACGGTCAGCGCCGAGAAGATCACCGTACGCCCCGCCGTGCGCAGCGAGATCCGCAGCGCGGCCGCCGTGTCGAGGCCTCTGCGCAACTCCTCCCGGTACCGGCTGACGATGAACAGCGAGTAGTCGATGGCCAGTCCGAGCCCCAGCGCCGTGGAGAGGTTGACGGCGAAGATCGACACGCCGGTCACCTCGTTGAGCAGCCGCAGCACCGCCAACGAGCCGATCACCGAAACTCCGGCCACGGCGAGAGGCAGGAGTGCGGCGATCCCCGATCCGAAGACAAGAACCAACAGCAGGATGGTGATGGGCACCGCGATGCCCTCGGCGCGCGTCAGGTCGCTTGTTATGCGCTCGGAACCCTGCCGGTTGAACTCGGCGCGCCCTCCTGACTTCACCTCCAGTACGCCTTGGTCCCCGGTGACGAGTGGGGCGATGCGTTTGGCCGCCTTCAGGACCTGGTCGTCGTCACCGCTGAGGCGGGCAAGAACCAGAGCCGAGCGACCGTCCTCGGAGCGGAGGTCGGTCGCACGGCCGGCAGCCCAGTACGAGGTCACCTCGGCGACACCGTTCTGCCCGGCGAGCTTGTCGGTCAGGGCCCGGCCGTCGGCGGCGGCCTCGGCGGAGTCGACCTGCTCGGGAGCGCGTGCGAGGAGCACGAAGTTGGGATCGCCGGTGTCGAAGCGGTCTCGCAGGACGTCGACAGCGACTGACGACTCTGCGTCAGGGTCTTCGAAACCGCCCGCGGAGAGCACCTTCATGGCCGGAGAAGCGATGGCCGCCGCGATGGCGAATCCCAGGACGGTGACAACAAAGACGAGCCGTCGTCGCCGTAGGGCGAGCGACGCCAGTCGGGCAAGCATGGGTCCCCCTGAGGGTGCATTCTCACAGTTGGTCAGATACTCCGAGTATGGAATATCCTAGGGGTCATGACTGTCAAGGGAAGGCGTCAGGAGTACGTGGAGGCCACCCGCGCCGCGCTGCTGGAATCGGCGACGGAGCTCTTCACGGAGAAGGGCTTCGCTCAGACGTCGCTGGATGAAGTGGCTGCCGCGGCGCGGCTGACGAAGGGTGCCCTCTACCACCACTTCGCCAACAAACAGGCGCTCTTCGAGCAGGTGCTGCAGACGGTCAACGACCGGATCGCGGAGACCGTCATCGGGGCGGGAGCGGGCGAAGACGGGCCGTGGGCGCGCCTCACGCGCGGCCTGGACGCGTTCCTCGACGCCTGTCTGGATCGCGAGTACCAGCGCATCTGCCTGCAGCAGGCTCCAGCCGTACTGGGCTGGGAGCGATGCCGCGAACTCGAGGCCCGCATGATGGGCCTGCTCGATGCGATGCTGCATGAGCTGGCGGAGTCGGGGCAGTCACGGCTCCAGCCGAGTCCGCTGCTGACGCGAGTGCTCTTCCGGATGCTCAGCGAGGCGGCCATGGTGATCGGAGAGGCTACGGATCCGGCGGCAGCGCGCGCCGAAGTCGGAGCGCTCGTGGGGGAGTTGCTGCACTCGGTGCATGGCGGGAGTCCCAGCGCCGCCACTTCGCGCTGACGTCGCCACGAAGCGCGCCGTCGGCGTCAGGGTCCCGGACGTTCCCCTGTGTCGCTCCGGCGCTGGTCGAGTCGGGCGGTGAGGACGCGGGGTACCCCCAGGGGGTAGTATGCGGCTCCAGTGACCAGTCAGCACGGCACAGGTGGAACTCATGGTGATACGGGCAGCTCACGGCGGCGGCATGGCCGCCCGCTGGGCGTACGGGGCGTTCCTCACCCTGTGCGTCGCGCTGGCTGTACTCCTCCACCACGAGACGTCCATGACGTCCATGACGGCCGCGTCGCCCATGTCGACCTCCTTGCCTATGCCGGCTCCTGCCCACGCGGCTCATGCGATGGCGAAGA
The DNA here is from genome assembly GCF_005786655.1 of Streptomyces montanus. NCBI lineage: Bacteria > Bacillati > Actinomycetota > Actinomycetes > Kitasatosporales > Streptomycetaceae > Streptomyces > Streptomyces montanus. The sequence continues at coordinate 57,565 of NZ_VBZC01000054.1, read as the reverse complement.
CGGCTCATGCGACGGAGGGTGAGGCGGCACCTTCCGCATCGGAATCGTCCACGCACAGCATGGATTCCGGCGCCTGTGCCATGTCCGGCATGCAGCACTGCACCACGGCGAGCGTCGTTTCCGTACAACTGGCCGTGCCGGGCCAGAGCGTGCTCGACCCGCCCGCGGACCCGGAACTGGAGGCGGCAGGCCGTGCCCCCGCCAGTGCGGTAGGCCGTGCCCCGCCCGATCTGTCCGTCCTCTCGCAACTGCGCATTTAGGCCGCTCCGGACGGCGCGTGACCGCGTGATGTGCCGTCCCTCCGCGACCGCATCGGCAGTTTCGAGACAGAGGACACCACACAAATGAACAGCATCAACCGCCGCTCCGTCCTGCTCGCCGGGCTGGGATCCGCAGGCGCCGGAGCGCTCGCCGCCTGCACCAGTGGGAGTGGCTCCAGCAGCAGCAACGCTCTGATCAACCCCTCCGGCTCGGCAGTCGCCGCTGCCGAGGAGAAGCGCAAGAGCACCGGACGCCGGCAGAAGGTCACCCTGACGGCCGCACCGGCCGTGATCGATCTGGGCGGCGGCGTCATGCCCAAGACCTGGGCCTACGACGGACGCACCCCGGGCAAGGAGATCCGCCTCTCCGTCGGCGACACCCTGGTCGCCGAGTTGTCGAACCAGCTCCCGAACAAGACCACCACGTCCATCCACTGGCACGGCATCGCCATGCGCAACGACATGGACGGGGTTCCGCCCACCACCCAGACCGCCGTACGAGCCGGCTCCACCTTCACGTACGAGTTCATCGCCGACGCCCCGGGCACGTACTTCTTCCACCCCCACGTCGGCGTCCAGCTCGACCGCGGCCTGTACGCCCCGCTGATCGTCGAAGACCCCAAGGAGACCCTCGACTACGACGACGAGTGGGTCGTCCTCCTCGACGACTGGGTCGACGGCGTCACCGGCACCCCCGACGAGGTCTTCGCCGAGCTCAGGCAGGGCATGGGCGGCATGGAGGGGCACGACATGGGGGACATGGGCGGGATGGACATGGGTGCTTCCCCGTCCCCCTCGGCCTCCGCTTCCTCCGACGGAAGGTCGATGAAGTTCATGCTCATGGGCGCAGAAAGCGACCTGCTCGGCGGCGACGCCGGCGACGTGAAGTACCCGCACCACCTCATCAACGGGCGGGTGGCGGCCGACCCGGACGTCTACACCGGCAAGCCCGGCAAGAAGGTGCGGCTGCGGATCATCAACGCGGGTGGGGACACCGCGTACCGGGTGGCCCTTGGCGACCACAAGCTGACCATCACCCACACCGACGGCTTCCCGGTCCAGCATCAGGAGGTGGACGCGCTGCTGGTCGGCATGGGCGAGCGCTACGACGTCCTCGTAACCCTCGGCGACGGGGTCTTCCCGCTCGTCGCCGTGGCCGAGGGCAAGGACGCGAACGGCTTCGCTCTCGTGCGCACGGGCTCAGGGAGCACGCCGTCCGTGACCGTCCGCCCGAAGGAACTCGACGGCGTGATCGTGACCGCGTCCCAGCTGCGGGCGGCCGACGACGTACGGCTCACGTCCGCCAAGACCGACGTCACGCACCAGATCAAGCTGACCGGCGGCATGATGAAGTACAACTGGGCCATCAACGGCAAGCCGTTCGACATGAATGATCCCCAGGCGACCCCGATCCTCATCGAGGAAGGGCAGCGCGTACGGCTCGACTTCGTCAACGACACCGACATGTGGCACCCGATGCACCTGCACGGCCACACCTACCAACTCGGCACCCATGGGCCGCGGAAGGACACCGCGATCGTGCTGCCCAAGAAGAAGCTGTCCGTCTACTTCGACGCCGACAACCCGGGCCAGTGGATGCTGCACTGCCACAACGCGTACCACGGCGAGGCCGGGATGATGGCGAACGTGGCCTATCGAGCCTGACCCTCACCTCGCGCTGTCCGTCCGGACGGGCTCATCGACCGCCGGTGGGCGCGTCCGGACACGTGGGGAGGTGAGCCATTTCCCGGGGGTGTGCAGTCGACGGAGTAGCCACTAGTCAGCGCCTCCTTGGTCACCTGGGCTTTCGCCCTCGTGGGGACCGCGTTGAGGGGAGGGTGCCCAGGGCTCTTCCTGTCCGCGCTGCCGCCGCTCTCTCCATGCCAGTTCTGCGGTCAGGCCCAGCACGAGGGCGACGACCAGCACCATCGCTATGACCCCGAGCGTGGAAAATCCTGACAGGAGCCCGCCCTGCTCGTCCCTGACGTCTGATGCGAGATGCATGGCATCGGTAATGCTGCTGGCAGTGCAGCCAGGGCAGGCATCACTGAATCCGGTCATGTCCCCTCCGGTTCCCCCCTGGACGGGGTGATCCCTACGCTACCCGAATCCTCCTAAGAATCTTAGTAGATGTCTGGGCTTGCGAGCGCGCTCAGTGATCAGAATGCTGTGCGCGATGGCTGTGGTGCCCGTGTCGACTTGTCCTTGGCTTCCCGTCGTCCGGCGCGGCGTGCGTGTCGCGCAGTCCGGACAACGTGACCGTCACGAGACGGTCGGCCGCCGCCTCTGAGGGGAGAGCGGCAGCGGCTGTGAGGGCGTGGAGGCAGTACGTCGCGAGCTCGTCGGGCGCGACATCCCCGCGGAAGCCGCCGCTCTGCACGCCCTCGGCCAGCAGGTCTCGGACCATGCCGTGGAGCTGTTGCTGCGCTCGTACGACCCGTGCGTCGCGATGAAGGAACGCCGCGAGTTCGGTGCCATGGTGCCCTCGGGACTCGCGTGAGATGTGGGCGAACGCCCTCAGGACCGCCTCGAGTTGTTCGCCGGCTCCATCGGTTTGGTCCCGGACCTCCGCCAGCTGTCCCAGGTGCTCGGTGATCTGACGGTCGTGCCAGGCGAGCAGGATCGCCTCGACGTCTGGGAAGTACTTGTACAGCGTGGCCCGACCGATTCCGGCCTTCTCGGCGATCTGCGACATCGTCACCGACCGGACGCCGTGCTCGGCGGCCAGCTCGGCGGTGGTGGTCAGGATCGCGTCGCGCACGGCGCGGCGGTGCGCCTCGATCGTCTCGTTCCACAGCTTCGGCACCCGGTCAGTGTACGCGGCGACGGTGTCGATACATCTTGGTTGACACTATAGACACTGTGTCTCGTAAACTGCGGAACGCTGTGGACCTGCCGGCCATGACCGCATGGCATCCGAGCGCGACGAAGGGCCTCTCACATGACTGACTCGTCTTCTCGAGCCGACGCGGACGGCCGTGAGCCAGACGCCCTGGCGCATCCCGGGATGCCGCGCTGGGCGAAGGTGTTCGGGTTCGCCGCCGGAGCCGCGTTGCTGGTGGCGTTCGTGCTCATGCATCTGCTCAGCGGCGGCATGCGCGGCCACTGAGCACCATGGCCATGAACTCTCGCCTCCGCAAGCTCACGCTCGCCGCACACATCACTTCCTCGGTCGGCTGGCTCGGCGCGGTCGCCGTCTTCCTCGTGCTCGCCGTCGTGGGTCTGCTCGGTGAGAGCACCCCGACAGTGCGGGGTGTTTATGTCGCGATGGAGGTGACCGGCTGGTTCGTTCTGGTCCCGTTGAGCTTCGCCTCGCTCCTCACAGGGCTCGTCCAATCCCTGGGCACGGCGTGGGGCCTGTTCCGTCACTACTGGGTCCTGTTCAAACTGCTCATCAACGTCATCGCCACCGTCCTGCTGCTCGTGCACATGCGGGTGGTCGGCCACGTCGCCGACGCCGCGGTCGAGGCGAGCCTGTCCGGCGATGACCTCGTCGGCATGCGGGTCCAGCTGATCGCTGATGCCGCCGCCGCCCTGGTCGTGCTCTTGGTTGCGGTGGTGCTGTCGGTGTACAAGCCGCGAGGGCTGACCCGCTATGGGTGGCGCAGGCGGCAGGAGGTGCATCGGCAGCGGCCTGACGTACGCGATGATCAGTCGACGGGGCTGGCAGCTCCCTGACGGCGCGCTTTTCCTGTCTCGGGTTGTCCGGAGGCTGCCTCTCGGCCAAGTGGAACGGACAGCGTCCCGGTCGCGGAGTCAGGAAGCGAGCGGCGCGAGTTCGGTGAACGTCTTGCCGCCGTCGCGGGACTCGTACACGCCGTCCTGTGTCGCGGCGAGGATGCGTCCGGCGTTCACGGCGGTCAGCGCCTGGGGCCGTCCGCCGGGCACGGTTGCGAGCTGCTTCCATGTCTTGCCGCTGTCACTGCTGCGGCTCAGCTTTCCGGACACGTCGATGCCGAACAGGGACTCGTCCGCGGGCCAGGACGCGAACGCCTGCACGGGCCTGGCGGCCTCGCCGAAGGTGCGCCCGCCGTCCGTGCTGGCCACGACACCCTCGGCCGTGGTGGCCAGTAGCGTGTCCCCGGCCGGGCTCACCGCCAGGTCGAGTGCCTCCAACGAGGCCCGGTCGTCCCACCTCTCGAGGTCACTGCTGACCCGGATCCGACCGCCCTCGTATCCGTAGACCGTTCCCTTGACCGAGTCCAGGGAGTGGAAGTCGGCGTCCCCCTCCAGCGACCGGGCCGTCCATGTCCGGCCCGCGTCAGTGCTCTGGATCAGGCCGAGGTTTCCCGGGCGGCCGCTGCCCTCGGCGCCGTGTCCGCTGGCGATGAGGGTGCTCTCGTCGGCCACGGTGAAGCCCATGAAGTCGTCCTTGCGGTCGCCGACGAGCTTCGGCTGCCGCCCCTCCGTCACCGTATACAGGCCGTCATGGGTCGCGACGTACACATCGCCGTCCGCCTGGCTGACGCCGAGGCCATGGACATGGGACAGCTCCGCGCCCTCCGACCCCTCGCCCGTGTCGGACCCCTCACCCCCGCAGGCGGCAAGGAGCAGGGCGGCGAGAGCCGTACCCGCGGTGGTCAGAGGCGTGCGTGCAGGTGGACGGCGGTGGCCGGTCACGGAAGTTCCTTGGACGGTACGAATGTTGGTGCTCAGGGCCGGCTCGCGGCGAAGAACGGCATGGAGTCCAGCGGGACGATCTCGATGTTCTTGCCGGTGCGCGGCGCGTGGATGGCCTTGCCGTTGCCGACGTACATGCCGTTGTGCTGGTTGTCGTTGTACCAGTAGATGATGTCGCCGGGCTGCAGGTCCGATTTGGACACCTTGCGACCGGCGTCGTACATCTGCTTGACGGTGCGGGGTAGGGACACGCCCGCCGAGCGCCATGCCGCTCCCACGAGTCCTGAGCAGTCGTAGGAGTTGGGTCCGGTGGCGCCCCACTCGTAGGGCTTGCCGAGCTGGGCGTAGGCGAAGTCGAGTGCGGTCTTGGCGCGACCGCTGGCGGGGCCGTTGTAGGTGGAGGGAGAGTCGCTGGCGCCCGCGGCGGCATCGTCGCGCTTCTGATCGGCTTCCATCTTGGCGCGCTGTGCGGCCGTCAGGCTGTTCAGGAGTTTGCGCGCCTTCGCGAGCTTGTCCTGGACCTGGTTCTTCTTCTTGCCGGCCTTGGTGCGCGTCTCCTCCAGAGCCTTCAGGCGCTTCTGGGCGGCCTCTCGCTCCTGGGTGAGTTCGCGCTGCTTGGTCTGCATCGCACGCAGGGATTCGGCCTGCCGGTTGCTTGTACGGTCGAGCATCTCGGCCTGGTCGAGGTAGCTGTCCGGGTCGCCGGACAGGAAGAGCTGCACGCTTGGGTCGACGCCGCCGCTGCGGTACTGTGCGGCCGCCAACGGGCCTATCGCCTCCCGCAGTTCGTTGATCTCCTGTTGCTTGCGGGCCAGGCGGTCCTGCGCGCGGACGGCCTCGCGCTGCAGTTTCTTCTGCTCTTCGCTGACGGCGTTGTACTCCTCGGTGGGGGCCTCGGCCTCCTCGTAGAGCTTCTCCACCTGCTTGCGTACCTCGTCCACCGTGGGCTTGGGGGCCGCCTGGCTCTGCGTCGGCAGGAGGCTCACGGCGCCGGCGGCCATGCCGAGCGTGGCGATCCGGGCGCGGCTGGGCGGCTTCGGCCGACGGTGCGTTCCCATGCTCGGGCGACTCCTCTGCGCGTCTGCGGACAAGGCGACGGTGGCGCCGAGCAGCAGCGCCACAGGACTCGCCGTCAGGAACCGGCGTCTCATGATGTTGGTCAGCCGGAAGTAAGTGGATTGGAACTTAGTAGATTAGTAGTTCGTATCGCAAGTGAGGCCAAGTCGCAGGGGTCTCACGCAAGTCGGCCCGTCGAGGACGGGGCGGCGGTCAGCCGAGGCCGGGCGGACAGGCGACGAGCAGCGGCAGCAGCGGAACGGCCACGGCCACGGCGGCCACGGACCCCCAGACGGCGGGGTGAGGAGCCCTGCGAGGGCCGAGCACCCGCTTCAGGCGGATCAGCACCATGTGCCCGCCCGCGGCGAACGCGCCCTTCGGGGTCCGCGCCGCCGCCATCTCGTACATGGCGGTCGCCAACGCCTCGTCCGAGTGGCCGCGCAGAGCACGGTCATCCGCGACCATCTCCAGCAGGAGTGCCGTCTGCTCTCGGGCATGCCTGGCCAGCGGGAGTCGGCGGAAGACCGAGTAGAACGCCTCCACGGCGGCCAGGGTCAGATGGTGACGGCCCAGGATGTGGGCCTGCTCGTGCTCCAGTACGGCGGCGAGTTGCTCAGGCGTCAGTTCGCGCACGGCCGCATCGCTGACCACGACTCTGGGGTGGCGGCCGGGCAGGCAGTAGGCGGCCGGTGTGTCGTACGGCAGGACGGTGGCGCTCAGTCGGGCCGAGTGGCGGCCCACCAGGTCCACCGCTTCCCGGTGTCGTGCCCGCGCTCGACGGGCTCGCGCGACGTGGAAGGTGAAGGCCGAGGCCAGGGCGACTCCGATCGAAGCCGGCAGGGCGACGGCGAGCCGGTGGGCGGTCGTGGGGTCGGGATCGCCCGCGCTGATGTCCAGTCCGCAGGAGTGCAGCAGACCCAGCAGACCCGTGTGCAGGTGCTCGGTCGGCATGGCCAGGTTGTACGCGGTCAGCGCGGCCCCGAGCGAGAAAGAGACCGCGAGGGCGTGCCAGACCGCGGCGGCCAGGGCGGGTGCCCGGTGCGGCCAGCGGGCACGCAGGACCAAGTGCGGAGCGATGAAACCTACTGCCGCTGTGTAACCGACCAGGAGGGGGGCCGCGTTCACGACTTCCCCTGTCGTCCCACAGTCCGCAGGGCCTTGCGCAGGGCGGCCACTTCTTCCTCGGACATGTTCTCCACGAAATGGACCAGGGCGGCCGGGCGGTCCTTGCTCTCTCCCAGGCCGTACTCCATGAGTGCGGCGGCGTACGCCTCACGGCTGCGCGCCGGCGCGTACAACCAGGCACGGCCTTGCTTGCTGCGCAGCAACCAGCCCTTGGTGTACAGGATGTTGGTGACCGTCATCACCGTCGTATAGGCGATGGGTCGGGTCTTGTTGATGTCGTCGACGACCTCGCGCACCGTCGCCGAACGGCTCCACGTCCAGAGGCGATCCATGATCTCCGCCTCGAGATCCCCCAGCCGCCGCATGGCCCCGACTCCCTTTCGCCACCTGATGCGCAAGCGAATACGCAAGACCATAGTAGATGGCTGGCCTGTCAGCCTTTTGGAGCAGCAGAGGTGGAGGGGGATCAGGCTCGCCCGGTGAGTTCGTGACGGCTTCGAGCGCCGAGACCTCTTGTTACTCCGGTGGCCCCCGGGATGCAAGGGACCCGTGATCCATGCTTACGATGAGGCCGTGACCCGCCTCGGACAGCGCATGCGACCGCAACTGACGTTGCGGTCATGTGGGTTGCTCGTGTGCGCTCTGCTGCTGGGCCTGCTCGGCATGCACGGTCTCGGGCCGGTCCCTGAGCTCGCGCCTTCTTCTGGCCATGACCGGCCGGCGGCGACCGCGCACACGGGTGCCACGGAAGTCGTGGCGTCGATGCCGGGCGAGTGTGAGCACGGCGAGGGCGGCGGTACGGGTCACGCGACGCACGCGGATCCGACCTGTGCTTCAGCGTCCGTGCCCGGGGCGCCCGCGGTGGCGCCGGTACTGCTGCCCGACGTGGTGGCCGGCGCCGAGCCGACCGATGTGCGGACGTCTCCATGGGGCAGTGGTCCGGATGGCGGGCGCGCCCCGCCCTCACTCTCCGAACTCCAACTCCTGCGGATCTAGAGCGGCCCGCACGCCGCCGCATGCCCACGCGGATGTGGCGACGTGCCTCGGCATGCCCTTCAACAGACCGAAAGATCCGAACGCAGGAGCTCAACCATGACTGCACACCGCAGGCTCATCCGTCGTGCCGCCCTCGCCGCCACAGCCGGTGCGGCCGCTCTCACGCTTGCCGCATGCGGCGGCGACAGCGACAGCGGCGGTCACGACATGGGGTCGATGAACTCCGACTCCAGCCCGTCCGCGTCCGCCTCGGCCAAGGCCGGTGGCCACAACGACGCGGACGTCGACTTCGCCAAGGAGATGATCCAGCACCACCGCCAGGCCGTCGACATGGCCGAACTCGCCGACGGCCGCGCCTCCTCGCAGAAGGTCGAGGACCTCGCGAAGAAGATCAAGGGGGCGCAGGACCCGGAGATCAAGACGATGTCCGGCTGGCTCACCTCGTGGGGCGAGCAGGTCCCCGAGGACATGTCCGACGCGGGCCACGACATGGGTCACGACATGTCGTCCTCCATGCCCGGCATGATGAGCGGCGAGGACATGGACAAGCTGGAGAAGGCTTCCGGCGCCGAATTCGACAAGATGTTCCTCGAGATGATGGTCGAGCATCATGAGGGCGCCGTCGAGATGGCCAAGACCGAGAAGGCCGACGGCACGTACGGTCCTGCCACCAAGCTCGCGGACGACGTCATCACGGCCCAGACCGCTGAGATCCAGCAGATGAACAAGATGGTCGGCAAGAGCTGACATCGCCAGG
>NZ_VBZC01000054.1:0-48741 GCF_005786655.1 Streptomyces montanus | reverse complement strand
ACGCCGTCGGCCGGCCACACCGTTCTCCGGGCCGTCGCGCGATGGGGCGGGGGCGAGCGGCATGACATCCGCTCGCCCCCGCTCCGACACTCAGTCCTCGCCCACCACGGTCAGGTCGTCACCCAGCGCCGCGGCGATCTCGGCGGCGCGGGAGTGATCGTCCAATCGGCGCGTCAGGTAGGCGCAAGCGTGGTGATGCCGGAGCGACCACCATGCCGCGGAGCCGCCGATACCGCCCTTGGCGATCTTTCCCTTGTCCCGTACGAAGCCCAGCGTCCATGTGATCCGGGTGCCGAAGACCTCGTCGTGATCAGTGACTTGGGAGGTGAGCAGCTCCGTGTGCAGCTGCGGCCCCAGCAGTTGGCGCACCGGCCCGTCCTCGCTGGTGAGACGAGAGAAGAACTCCGCCATGGCGGTCGCCGTCGTGTGCATGTTGACCGCGCCGAACACCGACTGCCGCCAGACCTGGGAGTTCGTCCGCTCGGTGTCCAGGGCGCCGGCCGGTATCCCCAGCCAGGGCGCGGCGTGGAGCTGCTGCGGCCAGTCGTGGTGCGCGTACTCGAGGTCGGCGACGCGGTCCAGGGCGGAGTCCGGCACTCCGAACCAGGCGTCGAGATCCAGCGCGGGCCGCACGACGTCGTTGAACAGCGCGCCCAACGTCGTTCCGGCGGCCGCGCGCAGAATGCCATCGACCAGGTGGCCGTACGTCAGTGCATGTTCCCCGAGGGACGTTCCGGGCACGTACTCCGGTGCCGCCCGAGCCAGGCTGTCCCGCAGCGCGGCGTCGTCCAGCAGGTCGAGGCCCGCGGCTTCGGCCGGGAAGCGCGGCTGGCCGGCTTGGTGAGTGAGTACGTGACGGAGGGTGGTCCCCTCCTTGCCCCGGCCTCCGTACTCCCTCCAGTACTTGGCGATCGGCTCATCCAGCGCCAACGCGCCCTGGCGTACCGCGGACAGGGCGGCGAGCGTGACGAACGCCTTCGACAGCGAGTACGGCATGACTAAGGTGTCGCCGCGCCACGGACGGCTCCGACCGGTATCGGCCCACCCCGCGTTCAGCCGGACGACTTCGCGGCCCTCCCGCCAGACCGACAGACCCGCACCCGTCTCCCGGCCGCTGTCCACAAGTCGTTGGAAGACCTGACGCACCTCGTCGTACCCGGGCTCGGTGAAACCCTCAATGCTCATCGTGCTCGTCTCCTCCGTCGGCCGTAGGGCGACCACCCTCACGAGTGTCAGGGCCGCGCCTTCAACCTCAAGATACCCCTCTGGGGTATGCGACTCAATGTGCCTCGCCCCTGAGGTAGCGCGTCGGGGAGGTGCCCCTGGCGTCTCACCGGCCCGGGCGTGCCCGTCTGCCGAACAGCAGGCCGCGCGGCTCCGGTGGGGGCGGGGTGCCGGGGCGCAGGGGCCAGGCGAGGAGCATGCCCGCCAGGAAGCCGGCCACGTGGGCCAGGTAGGCGACGGTGCCGGCCGCGGAGACGCCCGCGCCGGACGAGTACACCGCCTGCAGGACGAACCAGGAGCCCAGGACGATCCAGGCGGGCAGGCGCAGCGGCAGGAAGATCAGGAACGGCACCAGGACCCAGACCCGGGCCTTCGGATAGAGGACGAGGTAGGCGCCCAGGACACCGGCGATCGCGCCGGACGCGCCGATCAGCGGGTCGTCGGAGGTGTTGTTGGCGAGGGCGTAGGCGTACGCCGCCGCGTAGCCGGATGCCCCGTAGAAGAGCAGATAGCGCACGTGCCCCAGGCGGTCCTCGATGTTGTTGCCGAAGATCAGCAGGAAGAGCATGTTGCCGAGCAGGTGCAGCCAGCTGCCGTGCAGGAACATCGCGGTGAGGACCGACAGCGGGGGCGACTTGTCGTAGTCGGGCGGACCGATCACACAGCCCGGGCCCTGCGGGCCCAGGCCCACGTCGCCGGTCGGCACGACGGGCGGCGTCCGCTGGTGGATCAGCTCCTGGGGCACGGCTGCCCACTGGTCCAGGAACGCCTGCAGGCGGCACAGCTGTGCCAGACCGCTCTCGCCCGTCAGCGAATCGACCACGCCCGGGGTGGCCAGGAAGACCACGAAGTTGGCGCAGATCAGCGCGTACGTCACGAACGGTGTGCGACGTACCGGGTTCACGTCATGGACGGGAATGACCACGAGGGTCTCCTGCCCGTGACACGGCCCTTCTGAACGGCACTGAACACGACAGCGGGCGCGTGCGTATGTCTCGGCAACCGCCCGTGATTCCAGCAACACGTGAGGAACAGGTCATGAACGACCGAGTCACTCCGCCGATGATCGCCACGCCGGATGGCGAGGCGGAAGTCGCCATCGTGCTCAGACTGCCGTGGGAGGACGTGGCCGCGCTCGGCCAGGAAGCCGGTCGGCTTGCCGCGAGCATGCAGCGGCCGGTGACCCTCGACGAGGCCGCGAGTCACCGGTTGCGCAGCCGTCAGCCCGGTACGCACGCGCGACCCCAGTCGGCGCAGCCGCAGGTGTCGACCGTCTCGTCGCTTCCGCGTTCTCCGGGTGAGCAGGCGCGGCAGGCCATAGAGAAGATCAACGGCACGGCTCCCGGGACCGCTCAGGGGGCCTGAGGCGCCCTGGGGGCATCCGGCTCAGGTGTCCTTGGGCTCGGGGCGCCTGGGTCGGGTTGTCGTGCTGCACGCGCGCGTGGCCGGCGCGGAGAGCCACGCGCGCGTGCGATTGCCTCCGGCCCGCACCGGGGAGGGGGTTCGCATTTCGGCTGCGGGCTGGCTGTGGCTGGTCGCGCCCACGCGGCGGAGCCGCATAGGTAACAGCCCCGCGCCCCTGAAGGGGCGCGTCACCCGCGGAGGCGTACCGCCGTTACCGCCTTGCGGGCCGCCACCAGTACCGGGTCCCAGACCGGGGAGAACGGTGGGGCGTAGCCCAGGTCCAGGGTCGTCATCTGTTCCACCGTCATGCGCGCGGTCAGCGCAACCGCCGCGATGTCGACGCGTTTGCCCGCCCCCTCGCGTCCGACGATCTGCACTCCGAGGAGCCGCCCGGTGCGCCGCTCGGCGAGCATCTTCACCTTCATCGGCGCGGCGTCGGGGTAGTAGCCCGCGCGGCTCGTCGACTCGATGGTGACCGTCTCGAACTGGAGGCCGGCCCGCCGCGCGTCCTTCTCCCGCAGCCCGGTGCGGGCGATCTCCAGATCACAGACCTTGCTGACCGCCGTACCGACGACGCCCGGAAAGGTCGCGTACCCGCCGCCCACGTTCGCACCGATCACCTGCCCGTGCTTGTTGGCGTGTGTGCCCAGCGCGATGTGCCGCCGGCGGCCCGAGACCAGATCGAGGACCTCCACGCAGTCGCCGCCCGCCCACACGTTCTCGTACCCGCGCACCCGCATCGCCTGGTCGGTGAGCAGCCCGCCGTAGTCGCCCAGCGGCAGCCCCGCCGCCTTCGCGAGCGCCGTTTCCGGCCGTACGCCGATGCCGAGAACCACCACGTCCGCCGGGTACTCGGCGTCCTCCGTGGCGACCGCCCGCACCCGGCCGTCCTCCCCGGTGAGGACCTTGGTGACCTCGGCGTCGTTCACCATCGTGATGCCCAGGCCCTCCATGGCCTCGTGCACCAGACGGCCCATGTCGGGGTCGAGCGTGGCCATCGGCTCCGGGCCGCGATTGACCACCGTCACCTCGTACCCGCGTTTGATCAGCGCTTCGGCCATCTCCACGCCGATGTAGCCCGCGCCGACCACGACCGCGCGCCGGCCGTGCGTGCGGGCCAGCGTGTCGATCAGCGCCTGTCCGTCGTCGAGGGTCTGCACGCCGTGCACACCGGGGGCGTCGACACCGGGCAGCGGCGGCCGGATCGGGCGGGCGCCCGTCGCGATCACGAGCTGGTCGTACGACGTCCACTCCTCGGCCCCGGATTCGAGGTCACGGGCACGCACCCGGCCCGCCGCGACGTCGAGCTCCGTCACCTCCGTACGCATCCGCAGATCGATCCCGCGCTCCCGGTGCTCCTCGGGCGAGCGCGCGATCAGCTGGTCCCGTTCGGCGACGTCACCGCCCACCCAGTACGGGATGCCGCACGCGGAGAAGGAGCTGAAGTGGCCGCGCTCGAACGCGACGATCTCCAGCTCCTCGGGGCCCCTCATACGGCGCGCCTGGGACGCGGCGGACATGCCCGTCGCGTCCCCTCCGACGATCACCAGTCGCTCTCTCGTACCGCTCGTACGGCTCATGCTCATACGAACACGCTACGAGGGCGCGGCATTTCAGTCCCGTTCGCCGCCCTCTTCCCGCACGGGCGGAGCGACCGGCAGAGAACCCGCACCCGCACCCGCACCCGCACCCGCGGTCGCGGTCGCCGCGGCGGGACGGCGCGGCAGCCGGGTGCGCAGGAAACGCGCCCACAGCAGCAGAAGCAGGGCCGCGCCCACCACGAAGGGCAGCACCGCGCCGAGCGCCAGCGCGATCCAGCGGAACATCGTGACGAACGCGTCCCAGCCGCCCGCGAGCGCGTCCACGAACCCGGGGTCCTCGTCCTCGGCCGCCTTCTTCACCGGGGTCTCGGACAGTGACAGCGTGATGGTGGCCAGGCTCGTCCGGTCCTTCAGGGACACCTGCTGGGCCAGCAGGGACTCCAAGTTGGCCTGACGGCTGCTCAACTCGCCCTCCAGGGTGACCACATCGCTGAGCTTGGTCGCCTGGTCCATCAGCTCGCGGATGCGGGCCACGCTGGCGCGCTGCGACTTGATGCGGCTCTCCACGTCGACGACCTGCTCCGTGACGTCCTGCGCCTTCGCCCTCCGGTCGATGAGCTTGCCGGAGCCCTCCAGGTCCGCGAGTACCTCCTCGTACTTGTCCGAGGGCACCCGCAGCACGACCCGCGAGCGCTCATGGCCCTTGGAGTCGCGGTCCGTGGTCTCGCTGCCGACGACGCCGCCGGCGTTCTCGACCACGGTGCGGGCCTCGTCGAGAGACTTCGGCACGTCCTTGACCTGCACGGTCAGGGACGCGGTGCGGATGATGTGGGTGGTCAGCTTCGGCGGGGCGGCGGCCTGGTCGCCCTTGCCGCCGCGCGCGTCGCTGCCGGACTGCGCGCCCGCGCCCGCGTCTTCTCCCGGCGCGGCGGCCTTGTCGGCCGATGTCGAACTGGCGCCGCTGTCGCTCGCGCCGGTGCACCCCGTGAGGGCGAGGCCAACGGCCAGCAGCAGCGCCGAGAGGGTCTGCACAGGTCGTACGAATCGGTGCCTGGACGTGGTGCCACGTGTCTGCATGTCGGCGTACCCCCGAGGGTGTCGTGAAGTGTGACGCTCCTACGACGCCCGAGCGGGTCGCGACGTTGGACGAATCCGGTCCCGAAGAGGTCACGGTCGGGACTCGTCCCGGACACCGGCACCCGGGACGGGGCTCGGGGAGAGGTCTGGGAGAGTGGAGACATGCACGCAGACAGCCATACGGGCACGGGTCATGTCGTCGTCATCGGCGGCGGCATCGCCGGTCTGGCCGCCGCCCACCGGCTGCTGGACGGCGGTGCGCGCGTCACCGTCCTGGAGGCCTCGAATCGGCTCGGCGGCAAGCTGCTCCCCGGCGAGATCGCGGGCGCGCGGGTGGACCTCGGCGCGGAGTCGATGCTGGCCCGCAGGCCCGAAGCCGTGGCGTTGGCCCGAGAAGTGGGCCTCGACGCCCGGCTCCAGGTGCCCGCGACGGCGAGCGCGTCGATCTGGACGCGGGGCGCGCTGCGGCCCATGCCCAAGGGACACGTCATGGGCGTCCCGGCGGACGCGTCCGTCCTCTCCGGAGTCCTCTCCGACGAGGGTCTGCGCCGCATCGAGCGCGACCGTGACCTGCCGCGCACGGAGGTGGGCGACGACGTGGCGGTGGGGGAGTACGTCGCGCGGCGGCTCGGCCGCGAGGTCGTGGACCGCCTGATCGAGCCACTGCTGGGCGGTGTGTACGCGGGCGACGCCTACCGCATCTCCATGCGCTCCGCCGTCCCGCAGCTCTACGCGGCGGCCCGCACGCACACGTCGTTGACGGAGGCGGTCCGCGAGATCCAGGCCCGGGCGGCCGCCGCCCAGCAGACCGGGCCGGTCTTCATGGGCATCGAGGGCGGCGTCGGCCAACTGCCGCTCGCGGTGGCGGAGTCGGTGCGGGCGCGAGGCGGCGAGATCGTCACCGACTCCCCGGTGACCGAACTGCGCAGGGCCGAGCCGTCGCAGCCGCGCGCGCTCTGGCGCATCGTCGCGGGCGGCCGCGTCCTGCACGCCGACGCCGTGATCGTCGCGGTCCCCGCGTCCGCGGCCGCATCCCTGCTGCGCGCCGAGGCGCCCGCCGCCGCTGCCGAGCTGGCCACCGTCGAGTACGCCTCCATGGCCCTGATCACCCTCGCCTACCGGCGCGGCGAGATCCGCCTCCCCGAAGGCAGCGGTTTTCTCGTGCCGCCCGTCGACGGGCGCACCATCAAGGCGTCGACGTTCGCGTCCCAGAAATGGGGCTGGATCGCCGAGGAGAACCCCGACCTCGTCGTGCTCCGCACGTCCGTGGGGCGGTATCAGGAGACCGAGGTCCTTCAGCGTCCGGACGCCGACCTGGTGGACGTCTCCCGAAAGGATCTCCGCGCGGCGACCGGTCTGGACGCGGAGCCGGTCGAGACGCGGGTGACGCGCTGGTACGACGGACTGCCCCAGTACCCGGTCGGGCACCACGCGCGCGTGGCGCGGATCCGCGAGCACATCGCCAAGCTGCCGGGGCTGGCCGTGTGCGGAGCGGCGTACGACGGCGTCGGTATCCCGGCGTGCATCGCGAGCGCGAGCGCCGCCGTGGACCAGCTGCGAGGCGACCACGGCGGACTGGACGAGTTGATCACCAACCCGGTGCAGAGCTTGCACGGCGGCGCGGGAGAATAGCCTCATGAGTGACGACGCCCCCACCACCGGCCCCGCCAAGATCGCGAACAAGGGCAAGCTGGCCAAGGACCTCAACGAGGTCATCCGTTACACCCTGTGGTCCGTCTTCAAGCTGCGAGACGTCCTCCCCGAGGACCGCGCCGGCTACGCGGACGAGGTGCAGGAGCTCTTCGACCAGCTCGCCGCCAAGGACGTCACGATCCGCGGCACGTACGACGTGTCGGGGCTGCGCGCCGACGCCGACCTCATGATCTGGTGGCACGCGGAGACGGCCGACCAGCTCCAGGAGGCGTACAACCTCTTCCGTCGCACCAAGCTGGGCCGTGCTCTGGAGCCGGTCTGGTCGAACATGGCGCTGCACCGGCCCGCCGAGTTCAACCGCTCGCACATCCCGGCGTTCCTCGCCGACGAGACGCCCCGCGACTACGTCAGCGTCTATCCGTTCGTGCGCTCCTACGACTGGTACCTGCTGCCCGACGAGGACCGCCGCCGCATGCTCGCCGACCACGGCAAGATGGCTCGCGGCTACCCGGACGTGCGGGCCAACACGGTCGCCTCGTTCTCCCTCGGTGACTACGAGTGGATCCTCGCCTTCGAGGCCGACGAGCTGTACCGCATCGTCGACCTCATGCGTCACCTGCGCGCCTCCGAGGCGCGTATGCACGTGCGCGAAGAGGTCCCGTTCTACACGGGCCGACGCAAGTCGGTGGCCGAGCTGGTCGCCGGGCTCGCCTGACAGCCGTGCGCGCCCGGTCTCGGCTCGCCTGACACCGGGCTACCGCGCGTCCCGCGATGCGCTGGGCGTCGGTTCCGGGCGCGGTGCGCATGCCGCGCGCCGCGCCGGAAGCCGGCCCTCCAGCAGATAGGCCTCGAGGTGGCCGTTGACGCACGCGTTGCTGCCGCCCCCGATGCCGTGCGTGCCCACCGCCCGCTCGGTCACCAGTACCGAGCCGGACAGCCGACGGCGCAGCTCCAGCGCCCCGGCGTACGGCGTGACCGCGTCCCGCTCGGCGGCCAGGATCAGCGTCGGCGGCAGCTCACCCGGTGATGTCCGCACGTCAAGAGGCTTCTGGTGGGGCACCGGCCAGTACGCGCACGGCAGGTTCGTCCAGACGTTGTCCCAGGTCGCGAAGGGGGCCACGCGCGCGAGGCGTGTGTTGTCCCGGTCCCAGACGCGCCAGTCCGTCGGCCAGGAGGCGTCGTTGCACTCGATGGCCGTGTAGACGGCGTTGCCGTTCTCCTGCTCGGTCACCACCTCCGGATACGGCCCGGCCTGCTGGATCAGCGGCTTGGGATCGCCCCGCAGATACGCGGAGAGCGCCGGCGCGAGCTGCGGCCAGTAGTCGTCGTAGTAAGCGGCCTGCCGAAACGCCGCCTGCAACTGCCCCGGTCCGACCTTGCCGCCCGCGGGCTCGGCGGCGAGCCGCGCCCGCGCCTTCTCGTAGCCGAGCAGCACCTGCTCGGGCGTGCTGCCCAGTCCGTACACCTTGTCGTGCCGGGCGACCCATGCGCGGAAGTCCGCCCAGCGCCGTTCGAAGGCGGCCGACTGGTCGAGGCTGTTCCGGTACCCGATCCGCTCGGGGTCCGGGTTCACCGCCGAGTCGAAGACCATCCGGCGCACGTGCGAGGGGAACAGCGTCGCGTACAGGGCGCCGAAGTACGTGCCGTACGAAGCGCCCATGAAGGTCAGCTTCCGTTCGCCGAGCGCGGCCCGCAGGACGTCCAGGTCGCGCGCGTTGTTGAGCGACGAGAAGTGCCGCAGCCGGCTGCCGGAGCGCTGCAGGCAGCCGCGCGCGTAGGTCTTCGCCTGCGCGATGCGCTCCTTCTTGTACGACTCCGAGGGGTCCGTCGGCAGCTGGGAGGGCCCCTTCAGGAGCCGCTTCGGCTCCTGGCAGGACAGCGGAGCGGAGCGGCCCACCCCGCGCGGGGCATAGCCGACGAGGTCGTACGCCGCCGCGACGCGTTTCCACTCGGGGAGCAGGCCGGCCAGCGGGAAGTACATGCCGGAGGCGCCGGGACCGCCCGGGTTGAAGACGAGCGAACCCAGCCGCGGGACCTTGAGGCCGGCGTTCTCGCCGGTGGCCCGTACGCGGCTGACGGTCAGTTCGATCTTCTCGCCGTCGGGGTGCGCGTAGTCGAGCGGCACCGTCACCGTGCCGCACTGGAGACTGCCCGGGGTGTCCTGCTCCTCGGAGCACTTCCCGAAGCGGATCCCTTCGGCGGCGGCGCGCGCGGCGGCGACGGCCACGCCCTGTCGCTCGGCCGGACCGGGCAAGGGCTCGGCACTGCCCGCGGGAGCGGCGACGACGACGGCGGCGGTCAGGACCAAGACCCCGGTGACCCCGTAAAGCGCGGCAGCTCTCATCGTGTATCCCTTCGGCGCACGGCGACAACGACAACAGCAACGACAACGCCAACGACAACGACAACGACAACAAAGGGATATTTCGTTTGATGTGTGGCGAAGTAAAGCACCGGTCCGCCGGTGTCGTTTCTATGACCCCGATGCCCGGCTAGCGGTGCGGCTTGCGATGCGCGAAGGCCGCCCGCAGGTCCGGCTCACCGATGGCGCGAATGCCGCGTACGGCGACCGAGGTGAGGTACGTACGGTCGTCGCCGGCGCTGTCCGCGTGCCGTACGAGGCCGCCGAGCAGCCGCTGGCCGGCCGGGGACGCCCAGCGCGTGTACGGGTGGACCTCGACACGGGCGATGGCGAGGCAGCTCAGCGTGAGGATGAGGGGGAGGGTGAACCAGACGGCGACCAGCGCCTGGCCCTCTGTGGCCTGAGAGGGCATCAGCAGCGCGATCGTGCCGAGGGCCACCACGCCGGCCGCGGCGTTCCGCACATGACGCACGGCGTCCGCGACGGTGGAGCGGGCGGTGTCCGGCACGGCGAGGCCCGCCGCGACAAGCCGGTCGGCGAGTGCGCGTACGGCCTCCGCGGTCGCCGCGGCCGTCCGGACGGGCGCTATCCGTGACTGTCCGTCGGGGCCTATGGCGCCCAGCACCGTGCGCTCCATCTCGTCCCGGGCGTGCGGGTCCACGACGGTCGCCCAGCCCGTGTGGGCGAGCAGCAGCCGGCGTTGCCGGGCCATCGACACCAGCGTCAGATCGGCGACCCGCGCGGGACCGCCCGACAGGAACGCCGCCTCGTAGAGCGTCAGATCGCGTCCGAAAGCGGCTTCCGTGCCGACGGCCGCGGCGCGTACGGCGGCCAGGCACAGCCGGATACATGCGGTGCCGGCCACGGCCCAGGCCAGGAGCAGGAGTAAGACCCAGAACATGCGGATTTTCTATGCGACGGGGCTACGAGGCGCCATCGTTTATTCACGATTTGGCCGGAGCGGCGTCGTCGTGGACTGACGTCCTGTTCTGCTCGTGCTCGGACTAGTTCTCGCCCTTGTCCTTGTCCTTGCTCTGTCCCTGGCTCTTGTCGTTGCTCGTGCTCGTGCTCGTGCTCGTGCTCTTGTTCTTGCCGGTGCCGGAGGCTTTGTGCTGTCCGGTCTTCTCCGGGGGTGGGCTGCTCGCGGCCGACGGCAGCGAGTAGCTCGGCGAGGGGGACATCGGGACGGCCGGACTGGGGGAGGACGTCGGGCCGGGCGGAGCGGGGGAGTTGGTCATCGGCGGAGTGCTCGCGATGGCCGCGTCCTGGGCCAGGGCGTCGAAGTCGACGAGCCCGGTGGCCTCAAGGACCGTGATGTGGTCCAGGACCGTGGTGTTCGCGTCGTCGGCGAGAGCGCGCACCAGTGAGTTGCGGGTGTGCGCGCGGACCTGGGCGACCAGGCCGAAGACCTTGCCGTGCGCCCTGCGCAGGATGTTCGCGAACTGTACGTTGTACTCCTCGCCCCGAGCCCCACTGAGCGTGCTGAGCCATTCCCGCTGCTGCTCGTTGGGCTGGTTGGGCAGTTCGAGGCTGAGCCGAGAAGCCACGTCGCGCACGCGGGCGTCCAGGAACGTGTGGCCCTCGATGAGGTGTTCGCCCGCCGTGCGTACGGCCCGGGTCGTGCCGCGCTCCTGGGCCTGCTGACCGGCGGGCAGCTCCCACAGACCCGCGAGCCGTACCTTGGTGATGAAGTCCCGGTCCTGGGCGGACAACGGGCCGAAACGCGTCGGCACGGTGTCGGCGTTCAACGTGTCCAGTCCGGTTCCTGAACGGTCCGCGTACGACCACAGTGGAAGGAACAGGGCCACGAGGGTCGCCGCCAGACCCGTGATGATGATGCCGGTACCGCTGAAGACCGCGCGGCTGTTGATGGATCGCATGGTGCCTCCTGTTGCGGCACCGCACGTTAGTGGGCTTTGGGTGCGGCTTGGCACCTTAATGCGATGAGTACGCCAACTGAGGTAGGGCGTTGGACGGCTGGGACGAGGACGCGCTCGTCGGTTAGCGCACCGGGCGTTTGCACAGGTGGAAGGCGGAGTGGCGGCGGGCGATCGGTGCTGGTGCGGACCGGCGTCCGACCGTTGCGGGCTGGATCTCCGCCGCGTGCGCGGGCGCGCGGCCCGGCGAGGCCCGGGCGCCGCTGAGCAGGCAAGTGGCTTGATTTCTCGTACGGCTGGGCGCCTGTATCGTTCGAGTGAGCGATATCACGTGCCCCCGACGGCAGTTACGCCTCCGTCGAGAGCCCCTCGACACCTACTTCTTTGGGTGCCTTCGGTGCCGAGGCCGTTCAACGCCTCAGCAGGACCCGCCGGGTGGCGCGCGCCAGCCGGGCCGTCGGGCGCTGCGAGAGCGGGGTGGGGCCCGAGCGCTCCAGCCACCAGTCCCTCACCTTCCGGCGCACGTCCGCGTCTTCGAGTCGGCCGTCGAGGAGCAGATACTCGGCGAAGGCCATCGCGTCGTGCCGGTAGCCGTCGGTCATCGGGTGACCGTGCGCATACGCCAGAAACGCCGTCCGGTACGCCCCCGCGAGGATCTCCGGCAGCTCCGGAGCGACCTTGGCCACCACGTCGGCCCGCTTCGAGGCGAGTGCGCGCGCCTGCACGGCCAGCCGTCCCCGGTCGAAGCCCTCGGGCACCGGGGTCCCGGCGACGAGTGCGGAGAGCAGCGCGGCCTGTGCGAGGGCCAGGCGTTGACGTGCGGGATCGGTGTCCGTCTGCGGCGATGCGTCTTGGGTCTCTTGGGCTTCTCGGGCTTCTTGGGCCTCGTCGGGCGAGGAAGAAGGCGCGTCGGCGGAGGTTTCGGATGCGGCATCGCTGCAGGTTGCCGCCGTCGCGGCAGCGCTGCCCTTCTCCGCGGGAGTCCCCTTCTCCACTGTCTCCCGTATCGCCCCCAACTCCCGCTTCAGCTCCGCCGGTTCGGGGAAGTTCTCGTCCCGCTCCAGGAGCACCCCCGGCGGACGTACCCGGGACGCCAGGTCCGCGAGGATGTCGAGGACCGCCGGAGGCACGGCGTGGGCGTGGCTGTCGTGCCAGACACCGTCGCGTTCGAAGCCGCCGGCGACATGGACGTAGGCGATGGCCTCGACGGG
The DNA here is from genome assembly GCF_005786655.1 of Streptomyces montanus. Classification (NCBI taxonomy): domain Bacteria; kingdom Bacillati; phylum Actinomycetota; class Actinomycetes; order Kitasatosporales; family Streptomycetaceae; genus Streptomyces; species Streptomyces montanus. The sequence goes on along the minus strand of NZ_VBZC01000054.1, from coordinate 36,392 downwards.
GAGCTCGTCGAGGGCCTTGGCGGGGTCCTCGCCGCGGTTGACGTGGTTGGTGTGGAGGTTGGCCACGTCGATGAGGAGGCGTACGCCGGTGCGGTCGACCAGTTCGTACAGGAACTGCCCTTCGGTCATCTCCTCTCCGGGCCAGGAGATCAGTGCCGCGATGTTCTCCACGGCGAGCGGTACGGGCAGCGCGTCCTGCGCGATACGGATGTTCTCGCACAGGACGTCGAGGGCGTCCCGGGTGCGCGGGACGGGCAGCAGATGCCCGGCCTCCAGCCGCTCGGAGGCGGTCAGGGCGCCGCCCGCGCGGACGAACGCGATGTGCTCGGTGACGAGGGGCGAGCCCAGTGCCTCGACGCGCTCGACAAGGGTGGTGAGGCGACCCGAGTCGGGCCGCTCCGCACCGCCGAGGCCGAGCGAGACACCGTGCGGGACGACGGTGACACCGCGCTCGCGCAGGCGCACCAGCGACTCGGGGAGATGTCCCGGGCACACGTTCTCCGCCACGGCCTCGACCCAGTCGATGCCGGGCATGCGCTCCACGGCGTCGGCGATCTCCGGCCGCCATCCGATTCCCGTACCCAGTTGCTGCATCGTCCCCCTCCTTCACCACGGTTTCACCAGGACGTGTGTGTCGTCTCCTTCGACGGTCCTGTAATCCGGCGTGACCGAGTCATGGCCCCGGGACGTGGAGCCGAACCCATCGGCGGGGACGTTCAGAGCAACATTTGAGGTTCCGGCAGGACCGCCACGGCTGCCGGGAAGCCGCACATGAGCCTCCACCAGGGGATCGAACCGCTCATTGAAACATGTACTTGTCACGTGCCCTGCTTGGCCAGTACCAGGGAATACGTACGGAACGTTGCCGATGTTCAACTTGAGGTTCAGACGTCGAGCGCCCGTGCGAGCCGGGTCGTCAGTCCGTGCCGAGGCCGTCGATCAGGCGGTTGAGGAACCGGGCGAACGTCGCTTCGGGGTCGAGAGGGCGCCCGGGTGCGGAGAGGACTTCGGCGAGTTCCGGGTGCTGGCCGTCCGCGGCGACAGCGGCAAGGTAGCGGGCCTCGGCCGCGGCCCGGTCGGGCGACTGGGCGGCCGCGGCCTGCGTGATCTCGTGGGCTACGTGCCCGGCCACGAATGCGGTGAGCTGGGCGAAGACCTCCAGCTTCGCCCCACCGTCCAGCCCGGTCGGCCGCAAGGCGGCGAGTGAGTGTTCAAGGAAGGCCAGGGAGTTGGGGCCGAGGCTGCGGCGGGTGGACAGAGCGGCGGGCAGCCAAGGGTGTCGCAGCATGAGGGCGCGCTGGACGTGGGCGATGGTCTTCAGCTCGGCGCGCCAGTCACCGGTGGAGGGCCCCGTCGTCGGCAGTTCGCCGCTGACGTGGTCGACCATCAGTTCCAGCAGTGTCTCCTTGTCGGGGGCGTAACTGTAGAGCGACATGACCCCTGCTCCGACCCGCGCGGCGACCCGCCGCATGGTGACCGCTTCGAGGCCTTCCGCGTCCGCCAGGGCGACGGCGGCCGCCGTGATCGCTTCGCGGCTGAAGGCGGGCCTGCGGCCCCTGCGGGACTGGCCGGTGCTCAGCCAGAGCTGTTGAGGGTCGACGCCCGTGGCGCCGGACCCGCCATCACGCGTCACGGTCTTCGTGCTCCTTTTCCCGGTCACCGAGGCCCTTGCGGGTGTCATCCAAGCATCCTCTATTCTCGTACGTAGTACGAGAATAGAGGAGAGGATGAAGGAGCCATGGCATCACGCACCCAAGACGCTGTGCCGAGCCCGGTCTGGGCACCGCCTTCCAGGAAACCGCCGTTGTCCTCACGGATCATGAGAGCGATCTGGCGTGGTCTCCCGGCCAAGCGGTACGACGTCGGCTGGGAGCCGGGACTGGTGGTGCCGGCCGCCGACGGCAGCCCGTTGATCACGGACCACTACTTCCCCCGGGCAGACGGCGATTTCCCCACCCTGCTGGTGCGCTCGCCGTACGGCAGGGGCCTGCCGTGGTCCCCCCAGTACGGCTTGCTCTTCGCCGAACAGGGCTTCCACGTGGTCCTGCAGAGCTGCCGCGGTACCGGAGGCTCAGGGGGTGAGTTCGATCTGTGGCGCAACGAGGCCGCCGACGGCCAGGCCGCGGTGTCCTGGCTGCGCGAGCAGCCCTGGTTCAACGGAACGCTGGGGATGGTCGGCCCCAGTTACCTGGGATACGTGCAGTGGGCGCTTGCCCTGGACCCGCCGCCCGAGCTGAAGGCGATGGTGGTGCAGGTGGGACTGCATGACCCCTACGCCCTGTTCCACGCGGACGGTGCCCTCCAGCTGGAGAACGCCCTCGTGGTCGGCGTAGGCATTGCGTACCAGCACCGGGGGATCGCGCCCTTCGCGAGGGCGACGCTGCGCCTGCAGCGCCGACTGCGCGACATCGTCACCGCGCGGCCGCTGCGCGGGGCGTACGTGGCCGCCTTCGGAGACGAAGTGCCCTGGCTGGACGACGTGGTGACGCACCAGGACGCCAACGACCCCTACTGGAGCGGCGCGTCCCTGGCAGGGGCGGCCGAGCGGCTGAGCGTCCCCACCAGTTTGATCACCGGATGGCACGACGCTCTGGTCGACCAGACCTTCGAGCAGTACGCCCGACTGCGCCGGGCCGGATGCGACGCCGCCCTGCTCGTCGGCCCCTGGACCCATACGTCCGCACTGCAGCAGGGCTGGCCCGAAGTTTTCGCCGAGAGTCTCGCCTGGCTGCGCGCGCACCTGTGCGCCGATCCCTCCGGCCTGCGCCCCACCGGCGTGCGCGTGCACATCGGCGGCGAAAACGCATGGCGTGACCTCGTCGACTGGCCGTTCTCCCCGGCCACCGGCTCATGGTTCCCCACCTCGGACGGGCATCTCACCCGAGAGGCCCCCACGAACTCCGCACCACTGACGTCCTTCCGCTACGACCCGGCCGACCCCACCCCGTCCCTCGGCGGCCCGCTGCTCTCCCGCACCGCCGGCCCCCGGGACAACAGCGCCCTGGAGGCCCGGGAAGACGTCCTGACGTTCACCGGCCCCCCGCTGGCCGAACCCGTGGACATCCTCGGCCCGGTCTCGGCGCGGCTGAGCATCTCCACGGACACCGGATACGCCGATGTCTTCACCCGCCTGTGCGATGTGGATGAGCAAGGCCGCTCCACCAACGTCTGTGACGGGCTGGCTCAGCTGCGGACGGTGGGGCAGACACCCTCGGAGGTCACCGTACCCATGAGTTCCACCAGCTACCGCTTCCTGGCCGGCCACCGCATCCGCTGGCAGATCAGCGGAGGTGCCCATCCGCGCTACGCCCGCAATTCCGGCACCGGAGAGTCCCCGGCCGACGCCGTCGACCTCATACCGACACGCATCAGCCTCCATGCGGACTCGGCGTTGATGCTCCCCCACGGTTCCTCGAGTGCGAGGCCCTCCGGCGTCGAACACCCCGACGCGTAGGCGGTCACGCGCCCCGCAGTGCCGGATGGTCGGCGACCACCGTGCAGGAGCCCGGTGCGATTTCCGTGAAGCCCGCGTCGCGTACCAACGGGAGGCCGCTCGTGGTGAGTTGGGACCAGTGGGTGGGCGTCGGGGTGCGGACGGCGAGGGGGAAGCCGGCGTCGCGCCAGGCCGCTCGGGCCTCGTCCGGGAGTTCCCACCACGCCAGTTGGGCGCCATGGCCTGCCTGGGCCATGGCCTTGCCGGCCGACATGTCGACATCGGGGCTCAGCCACAGCACGGGGGCCGTGGTGTCGGCGTCCGCCGGTGGTTCCGGGTCGTCGAGGTCCGTGCCGGAGACCTGGAGGCGGGCCAGGTCCTTCGGCCAGCCGTTCAGGGGGACGGGAGGAAAGACACGTACCTCCGCGGACTTCCCCGTCACTGTGATGCCGGGCAACGACTCGGCCCGCCGCCACTCGGCGCCACGCGCCCGCCGCACCACCTTGCGGATCCGGGCGTCCTGCCAGTCCCGCACGGCCTGCGCCCAGTCGCCGTCCCCGAGCGACCGTTCGTCGCTGAGCATCACCAGAACCGCGCGGGCCGCGGTTTCGAGAGCGTCCGTGCGTGCCGGGGGCTCGTTCCGCTCGATGCGGACCACGAGCGGCAGCACGAACTGCGGTGCCTCGTCACGGGTGGTTGCCTCGTGGCGAAAGGGGCTGTCCTCGGTACGGGGCCCGCCGCCATGGGGGTCCCCGCTGTTCGAGCGAAGCCGAGAACTTGGGGGAGTGATCGTCTCGTCGCTGCTCACGCCGTCCAGTCTGCCAGGCGGAAGATCGGTTCCGCTGCGCGGCGTCGACCTCACGCTCCGCACGCTCACCACACGCCGGACCTGATCACCCCGAGCAAGCGGTGCGCTCCGCCTCCCGCCACTCGCAGACGGGGCAGAGCGTGATCCCCTTGTACGACTCCGGGTACTCGGTGGGCTCGCGGCACAGGACGCACTCGGCGAAGGGCGGGCCGCCGTCGGGCGGTGGCCCCGGCGCCCCGGTGGCGCGGCGCTCGCTCATCTCTTCGCTCATGACTCCAGCGTAGGCCGGTGGGCCGGCAGCGGGGCAGCGACGGATGCGGACCTGCCCAGGCCGGTCGGTCGGTCCGGCCTGGGCAGTGGTGTCCTTGGATCCCTTGGATCGCAGTGCTACCTGTGCCAGGGGCCCGTCACCGCGAACGTCGTGCCGGGCGTGTAGCAGTTCACGTACATGGTCCTGCCGTCGGGGGAGAAGGTGACGCCCGCGAATTCGCCCCACTCCGGCTTTTCGGGTGTTCCGATGTTCTGCCGGTTGCGCGCCATCGCGTACACCTCGCCGCGCCGTGTCACGCCGAAGACGTGCTGCGCGCCCTCGCCGTCCTCGCAGACCATCAGGCCGCCGCTGGGCGCGAGACAGATGTTGTCCGGCTCCTCGCCGGGCAGCTGTACGTCGGTGTCGGGGCCGAAGACGATCACCAGGGTGAGTCGGCGCGCGCCCGGGTCGTAGCGCCAGATCTGGCCGAAGTGGTCGGCGGCCGACCCCTCGGCACTGCGGGCGAAGGACGAGACGAAGTACACGCTCTTCCCGCCCCAGTAGCAGCCCTCCAGCTTCTGGGCGTGCGTGATGCCCTTGGGGCCGAAGTCCTGCAGACGGATGGGGGTTTGGGCCGCGAGCGGGTCCGGTACGTCCACCCACTCGATGCCGTCGAAGGTGGCGCCCGTCTCCTGGATCGTGGAGAGGTCCGGTACGCCCGGCACGCGCATCGCCTGGAGCCGCCCACCCGCGCGGAGCGAACCGCGGCCGCCCTCGGGCTTCTTGGGCAGGAACCGGTAGAACAGGCCGAAGGGCTTCTGGAAGGCGTCCTCGGTCTCGTAGACGATGCCGTGCCGCGGATCGACGGCGATCGCCTCGTGCTGGAAGCGGCCCATCGCGGTCAGCGGTACGGCCCCGGTGCGGTGCGGGTCGGCCGGGTCGACCTCGAAGATGAAGCCGTGGTCCTTGGTGTAGCCGTTCGTTCCGGCCTTGTCCTCGGTCTCCTCGCAGGTCAGCCAGGTGCCCCAAGGGGTGGGCCCACCCGCGCAGTTGACGGCCGTCCCGGCGATCGCGACGCGTTCCCCGAGTACCTTCCCGCGCTCGTCCAGCGTCAGCGCCGTACAGCCGCCCTTGCCCATCGGGTCGTAGGTGAGCCCCTCGACCGTCGGGACCTGGAACTTCGCGGTGACACGGTTCTCGTGGTTGCGTACGAGGTGGACCCGGCGGTGTCTGCCGACAGAAGCCCCGGCGAAGGCGGCCATGCCGTCGTGGTTGCTGGGCACCGGGCCCTCACCGGATCGGAGCTCGTCGCCCTCACGCGACAGCACCCGGTAGCGGAAACCTTCCGGCAGGTCGAGCAGGCCGTCCGGATCGGGAACGAGAGGGCCGTATCCGGTGTGGCCCAGCGCCGCTGCCGTGCCGGCGAAGAGTTCGGACAGGGCCCCGGAGAACGCGATGCCCGCTCCCAGGGCACCGGAACGGGCGAGCATTTGCCGTCGTGTGGCGGACATGGAGCAGCCTTCCTGTTGGCGGACAGGATGTTGACCCGCCTGTGTGTATCACGTGGTCCGGACGACGTGAACCACGCGCGTAGCGTGGCGCTCTCACTGATCGTCGGATGACGTGGACGGTGGGGGAGTCAAGGGGCTGACCTGATCCTCCGTGACCGGTTCTTCGATGACCGGTTCCTCCACGATCGGTCCCTCCACGGCCGGTTCCTTGAGGACCGATTCCTCCACGGCGGGTTCCTTGAGGACCGATTCCTCCAGGACTGATTCCGCCAGGGCCGATTCCGCCAGGGCCGATCCGTCCGCGCCGGCCCGCTGCTTCCCGCCCGGCGGCTGGTCGGTCTCCAGCCCCTGGTGCGCCCGTTCCAGGAACCGCAGCAGCTCCACCGGGAAGGGCAGTACGAGGGTCGAGTTCTTCTCGGCTGCGACGGCCACCACCGTCTGCAGAAGGCGGAGTTGGAGCGCGGCGGGCTGGTCGGACATCACTCCGGCGGCCTGCGCCAGCTTCTTCGACGCCTGGAGCTCCGCGTCGGCGTTGATGATCCGGGCACGGCGCTCACGGTCGGCCTCGGCCTGCCGGGCCATCGACCGCTTCATCGTCTCCGGCAGCGACACGTCCTTGATCTCGACCCGGTCGACCTGCACGCCCCAGCCCACCGCCGGACTGTCGATCATCAGCTCCAGGCCCTGGTTGAGCTTCTCGCGGTTCGACAGGAGGTCGTCGAGGTCGCTCTTGCCGATGATCGAGCGCAGCGAGGTCTGCGCCATCTGCGAGACCGCGAAGCGGTAGTCCTCGACCCGGATGACCGCGTTGGCCGCGTCGACCACCTTGAAGTAGACCACCGCGTCGACACGCACCGTGACATTGTCCCGGGTGATGCCCTCCTGGGCGGGCACGGGCATCGTCACGATCTGCATGTTCACCTTGCGCAGCCGGTCGACGGCGGGGATGATCATCGTGAAACCGGGCGGGCGCGGCTCTCCGCGCAGACGCCCGAGGCGCAGGACCACACCCCGTTCGTACTGCTTGACGATCCGTGCCGCCGCCGAGAGGTACACCAGCCCGGCGATACCGGCCGTCACGCCCGCGGCCACCAGCTCCTCAACCATGATGACGACCCCCTGCCCTTCGCGCTGCCAGAGCTGTCGTTCGAGTCGCCGAAATGTCCGACTGTGAACTTGTTATCACAATATGCCTGGCCTAAGGCTCTGGTCGAGCCTCGGGCCAGGTGTGGGGCGGGTGCCGCGGCGGGAGCTCAGGGCGGGCCCGCCAGGAGATCAGGGCGGGCCCGCCAAGGGCTCTGGGCGAGCCCGCCAGGAGATCGCCCTGAGTCCCGGGGTGACTACGGCGTGGTGACTACGGCGTGGTGACCTTCACCGGCTCGGTCGCGCTGTGCCGCTCGGCCCAGTTCTCCAGGGCGGTACGGCAGGCGTGGTCCAGGTGATGCAGGCCGGACATGTCGAGCTCCACCGGCCGGTCCTGGGGCAGCGACTCCAGGTTGTCGAGGATCTTCGGCAGCCGCAGGAAGGTGGCGTTGCCGGACAGGTACGCCTGCACCGGCCCCGCTCCCTTGTCGATGACCTCCAGCTTGATGTGCGAGGCCTCCCAGGCCGTCTTGGCGATCGCCAGGCCGAGCCCGATCAGGACGCCCTCGAACATGTTCACCGCGACGATCGACACGGCCGTGACGACCAGGATCAGCGCCTCGCCCCGGTGCTCGCGCCACATCGCCGCGATCTCCCGCAGCGGAATGAGCTTCCAGCCCGCGTGGACCAGGATGCCCGCGAGCGCCGGCAGCGGAATGTAGGCGAGCGCGGCCGGCAGCAGGACCGCGAACAGCAGCAGCCATGCGCCGTGCATCACCCGGGACGCCTTGGTCCGCGCCCCCGCCTGGACGTTCGCCGAGCTGCGCACGATCACGGCGGTCATCGGCAGGGCGCCGAGCATGCCGCAGACGGTGTTGCCCGCGCCCTGGGCCATCAGTTCCTTGTCGTACTCGGTCCGCGGCCCCTCGTGCAGCCGGTCCACGGCGGCGGCGCTGAACAGCGACTCCGCCGAGGCGATCAGGACGAAGGCCGCGACCGTGCCGAGCACCGCCACGTTCCCCAGCTCACCGAAGGCATCCATCCCCGGCGGCTGGAGCGAGCCGAGCAGACCCTGTACCTCGACGGTCGCCACCGGCAGTCCGAACACCAGCGTCACGAGCGTGGCGAGCGCGACCGCGGCGAGCGGCCCCGGCACCGTACGCACCCGCTTCGGCAGGCGCCTCCACAGTACGAGTACGGCGATGGTGCCGGCTCCGAGGCCGATCGAGGCCAGCGCCTCGGCGGATCCGGCGGCATCGGCGAGCATCCCCGGCAGTCCGCCCAGCTTGGCCAGGCCCGAGGCGGGTGCTTCCATGCCCGCCACCGAGTAGAGCTGTCCCGCGATCAGGACGAGCCCGATGCCGGCCAGCATGCCCTCGACGACGGCCACCGAGATGGCCCGGAAGTAACGCCCCAACTTCAGGGCACCCATGAGGACTTGGATCAGACCGGTGGCCAGCACGAGGACACCGAGCACGGGCAGCCCGAACTCGCGTACGGCCTCGAAGACCAGCACGGTCAGACCCGCGGCCGGACCCGAGACCTGCAGGCTGCTGCCGGGCAGGAATCCGGTGACCAGTCCGCCCACGATGCCGGTGACCAGGCCGAGTTCGGCCGGTACACCGGAGGCGACCGCCACGCCCACGCACAGCGGCAGGGCGACGAGGAAGACGACGAGTGAGGCGGCGAAGTCCTGCCGCAGATGAGGGAACTTCATCCGGTTCTCTGAGAGGTTCGAGCTGTTCACGGAATCGCTCATCGGGGCGCTCACAGCGTCGTGAAAGCGTCGGAGTGCACGTCATGGGCCAGTACGGATCCGGTATGGATCTCGTAGAACCAGCCGTGCAGGCGGAGTTGCCCGTCTGCCAGACGCTGGGCCACGCACGGGTACGAGCGGAGCCGCAGCAGCTGGGTCAGTATGTGGGCCTGAACGGCGTCGGTGACGGTCGGGTCCTCGACCGTGCCTTCCGGACGGGGCGTCGCGTGCGCGAGCCAGTCGCGCACGGCGGGCACGGCGGTCAGGTCCTCGTCGCGTACCAGCGCGCCGACGGCGCCGCAGTGGGAGTGGCCGCAGACGACCACGTCGCTGACGCCGAGCACCTCCACCGCGTACTCGATGGTGGCCGCCTCGCCCGTGGGCTGCCCGGAGGCGTACGGGGGGACGATGTTGCCCGCGGTGCGCAGCTCGAAGAGTTCACCGGGCCGGGCTCCGGTGAACAGGGCCGGGACGACCCGGGAGTCGGAGCAGGTGATGAACAGGGCCTGCGGGGACTGGCCTTCGGCGAGGCGGGCGAACTCCTCGGGGCGTGCAGCGGACTGCTTGCCGAAGGAGCGTGCGTGATCGATGAGGGGCTGCATGTGTCAGTTCCTCCTGGCGCGCCTTGATGGCGCGTCGGTGTACAAAACAGAGCGCATGCGGGCACGCCGACAGGACCCCCACGTCGACGCGCTCGGCGGACGTGGCGTGGTGAGGGTGGGTCGTGGTCGGCTGGCGCCCGACGGTCACATCAGCAGCGGAAAACCTGAAGTGCCGCTGTGGAGTGGGCAGCTGATGATCTGGTGGTACGGAGCGACGCGGCGCCCACCGTGTGTGAAGTGTCCCCGTCGGCGATCGTGGGATCCCGGGTCAGCAGCGGGCGCGTGGGCGTCTGTGGAGCGGAGTCCGCGGAGCGCTGCCGGTCGCGGACCCGGAAGGGCGGCGTCTTGCCGTCGAGGTGCTTGTCCGTACCGCAGCTGACCGATTCGGTGTTGACCGAGCTCTTGGTCGCGGCGTCGGCCGCGCTCTCGGTCTCCGTGCCGACCTTGTTCTCGGTGCCGACCGTGCTCTTGATCCTTGCGGCGTCACGGACGGCCTGTGTCTCAGGTGCGGTGCGGTCCTCGGACGAGATGACGTGGGTGGGGTGTGCGGACGCGAAGGAAACGGTGGGAGCGAAGAGTTGCAGGGCCAGTAGGACGGCGGCGAGTAGGACGCTCTGCGTCCGGGCCGTCGTGCCTCGTAACATGTGCCCCCTCTCGGTCGCATCCCATCAAGACTTCTCTCGTCAACACGTAGGTTAACCCGGGAAGTTGTTTGCAGGGTTAACTTAACGTTTCACCCTGAAGAGAACCTGAAGCAGGCTGAAGGAAGCTGAAGCGGGGCCCGGGGGCCCGGGGGTCCCGAAGCGAGGGCGTGCGGGTGGTCCGGGCGATCCAGGTGATCCGATCCGGGCGATCAGCCCTTCACCAGCCCCTTGGCGTCGCGTGCCAGCGCGGTGAGCCGCGAGATCGCCCGGAAGTACTTCTTCCGGTAGCCGCCGTTCAGCATCTCCTCGCTGAACAACTGATCGAAGGGCAGCCCCGAGGCGAGCACCGGCACTTCGCGGTCGTACAGCCGGTCGGCGAGCACGACGAGCCGCAGCGCGGTCGACTGGTCCGGGACCGGCTGCACGTCCGTGAGGCAGACCGCCTTGAGTCCGTCGGTGAGCGCGCCGTACCGGCTGGGGTGGACCCGGGCGAGATGATCCAGCAGATGCGGGAAGTCGTCGAGCGAGGCGCCCGCGGTGGCGTACGCCGCCTTCGTGACCTGCTCGTCGGAGTACGGCGCGGGGGCCTCGGGCAGCCCGCGGTGGCGGTAGTCCTCGCCGTCGATGCGCAGTGCACGGAAGTGTGCCGACAGACCCTGGATCTCGCGCAGGAAGTCGGCCGCCGCGAACCGGCCCTCGCCGAGCTTGCCGGGCAGTGTGTTCGACGTGGCCGCGAGTGCCACACCCGCCTCGACCAGCTTGCCCAGCAGGGTGGACACGAGGACGGTGTCGCCGGGGTCGTCGAGCTCGAACTCGTCGATGCACAGCAGGCGGTGGTCGCTCAGCGTCCGTACGGTCTGCTGGAAGCCGAGCGCGCCGACCAGGTTCGTCAGCTCCACGAAGGTGCCGAAGGCCTTGAGCGCGGGCTCCGCCGGGGTCGCGTGCCACAGGGAGGCGAGGAGGTGCGTCTTGCCGACGCCGTAGCCTCCGTCGAGGTAGACACCGCGGGGGCCGGCCGGCCGGCTCTCCGGCTTGCGGGAGAACCAGCGGCGCTTGCCGGCACCGGTGGCGTGCGCGCCACCCAGACCGGCCGCGAAGTGGTCCAGCACCGTGACGGCCTCGGTCTGGCTGGGCTGGTTCGGGTCCGGAATGTACGTGGCGAAGCGGACGGAGTCGAAGCGCGGCGGCGGCACCATCTCGGCGACCAGCCGGTCCGCGGGGACGTGCGGCTCACGGGCGCACAGGGACAGCGGGGACTCATCGGCTATCGGGTCGGTCGCGGAGGCGGCGGTGGAGGTGGGCACGGTTCCCCACTCTACGGGCCGTGCAACACTGCACGATATGCGACGCCTGTTCCCTGTGACCGACGAGACAGTGGCCGGGGCCTCCGGCGGGGCCCGCGGCAGGGACGCGCCGGACGACGCCACGGATCGTGGGTGGGGCCTGGAGGAGCTGGCCGAGGCCTACGCCTATCCCGACGTCCACGAACCCTGGCTGCGCGCCAACATGGTCTCCACGCTCGACGGCGCCGCCCAGCACGAGGGTCACTCGCAGCCCATCTCCAGCGAAGCCGACATGCGGATCTTCGGCACCCTGCGAGGGCTCGCGGACGTGGTGCTGGTCGGCGCGGAAACGGTACGCCAGGAGGGATACCGTCCGGCACGCGCGCGTGAGGCTTTCGCCGCGCTCCGGGAGGCGGCCGGGCAGGGGCCCGCGCCCGCCATCGCCGTGGTCAGTGCGAGCCTCGACCTGGACTTCGCGCTCCCGCTGTTCACCTCGCCCCTGGTGCCCACGCTGCTGCTCACGGGAGCCGCCGCCGCGCCCGACCGGATCGCGGCCGCCGAGAAGGCCGGCGCCCAGGTGGTGATCGCAGGGGACGGCATGGGTGTGGACCCCGCGCGGGCCGTACGCGCACTGGGCGACCTCGGTCTGCGTCGGCTGCTGACCGAGGGCGGGCCGCGCCTGCTCGGCCAGCTGGTCGCGTCCGAGGTCCTGGACGAGCTCTGCCTGACGATCTCCCCGATGCTCACCGTGGGCGACGCGCAGCGCATCGCCGGAGGGCCCGCGCCGGCCGTACCCAAGAGGTTCGAGCTGGTCTCTCTGCTGGAGGAGGCCGGGTTTCTCTTCAGTCGATACCGTCGAACCTGACAAAACGGACCTGTCGCTACAGACCTACTGCTACGGACCTGTCATTACGGACCTGCCGAAGGGGCGCCTGTCGTGTTCACAAGCGTATTGATGATCGAGAAGGCCCTGACGTCCGCCGACGTGGAGTTCGTCACCACTTTGCACGGGGACGAGGAGGTCGCCTTCCATGTGCTGCTCCAGCCCCGCGGCGACCAGGCGGACCGGCTGCTGCGGGCCATCGACGACGTGGCGCTCGGCGAGCTGGACGAGGCTGCCCGCGAGCGCGAGACCCCGGAGGGCGAGGAAGCGGCCGGCCAGGGGCAGCAGGCCCTCGAAGTCTCTCTGGTCGCCCTGCGCGCCTCGGGCAGCCAGGCCGAGGGGCGGCTCATCGAGGACCACCCGCTGGACGCGCTGAAGTCCCTGGTCGACGAGAGTGACGCCGACGAGGTGATCGTGCTGACCGACCCTCACTACGTGGAGGAGTTCTTCCACCGGGACTGGGCCTCGCGGGCGCGCCACAAGGTGGGCGTACCGGTGCTGAAGCTCTTCTCGCACAGCAAGGTGTAGCGGTGGCGCTGCCGCTGGGCTGGGCCGTGGGCGACGTGGGCGCTGCTGTGGTTCGTTGGGTGCGGGATGTGTGTGGCTGGCCGCGCCCGCGCGGCGGAGCCGCACATGTCACAGCCCCGCGCCCCTTGCGGGGCGACCCGCGCCGCGTGCGTGGGCGGTCGCCCCTCGGCACGGAATAGGGTGGGGGCGCGCTCTTTCCACGAGCGCCAGCCTCGTCGTATCGGATCTTGGGGAGAAACACGCATGGCAGCCGGCCTTCCTACCGCCATGGACCGACCGCACTTCATCGGCATCGGCGGCGCCGGAATGTCGGGCATCGCGAAGATCCTCGCCCAGCGTGGGGCCAAGGTGGCGGGGAGCGACGCCAAGGAGTCCGCGACGGCCGAGGCGCTGCGGGCACTGGGGGCGACTGTGCACATCGGGCACGCCGCGGACCATCTGGCCTCCGACGCCAGCTGCGTCGTCGTCTCGTCCGCGATCCGCGCCGACAACCCCGAGCTGGCCCGTGCCGCCGAGCTCGGCATCCCGGTCGTCCACCGTTCGGACGCCCTCGCCTCGCTGATGCACGGCCTGCGGGCGATCGCGGTGGCGGGCACGCACGGCAAGACGACGACGACCTCCATGCTCGCGGTGTCGCTGTCGGAGCTGGGGCTGGCCCCCTCCTACGCGATCGGCGGCGACCTGGACGCGCCCGGCTCGAACGCGCTGCACGGTGAGGGCGAGATCTTCGTCGCCGAGGCCGATGAATCGGACCGCAGCTTCCACAAGTACGCGCCCGAGGTGGCGATCGTGCTCAACGTGGAACTGGACCACCACGCCAACTACGCGTCCATGGACGAGATCTACGAGTCCTTCGAGACGTTCGTGGACAAGGTCGTGCCGGGTGGCACGCTGGTGATCGCGGCGGACCACGAGGGGGCGCGCGAGCTGACGCGACGCGTCACGGCCGGTGGCGTCAGGGTGGTGACGTACGGCGAGTCCGCGGACGCCGACGTACGCATCCTCTCGGTCACCGCCCAGGGTCTGAAGAGCGAGGTGAAGGTCCTGCTGGACGGCGCCGAGCTGACCTTCGGGGTCTCGGTCCCCGGCCGGCACTACGCGTACAACGCGGTGGCCGCGCTGGCCGCGGGCGTGGCGCTCGGCGTGCCGGCGGCCGAGCTGGCGGTGTCGCTGGGGGCGTACACGGGCGTCAAGCGCCGTCTCCAGCTCAAGGGCGAGGCGGCCGGCGTGCAGGTCATCGACTCGTACGCGCACCACCCGACGGAGATGACCGCGGACCTGGAGGCGATGCGGGCGGGTGCCTCCGGCCGCATCCTGGTGGTCTTCCAGCCCCACCTCTTCTCCCGCACCCAGGAGCTGGGCAAGGAGATGGGCCAGGCGCTGTCCCTGGCGGACGCTTCGGTCGTCCTGGACATCTACCCGGCGCGCGAGGACCCGATCCCGGGTGTGACGAGCGAGCTGATCATCGAGGCGGCGAGGGCCGCGGGCGCCGACGTGACGCCCGTCCACGACAAGGCGGACATCCCTGCCGTGATCGCGGGAATGGCCGAGCGGGGTGATCTCGTTCTCACCATGGGCGCGGGTGACGTGACGGACCTGGGCCCGCGGATCCTGGACCGCCTGTCGGCGTGAGCGACGGGCGAAGCAAGCGACTGCCGAAGTAACCGTCCGCCGAAGGAAGGGGCTGGGCTTCATGTCGTACGACGTCGAAAAGCCGGACGAGCAGTGGCGGGCGGAACTGACCCCGGCCGAGTACACCGTCCTCCGCAAGGCGGGCACGGAGCCCGCCTTCACCGGCGAGTACACCGACACCAAGACGAGGGGCGTCTACTCCTGCCGTGCCTGCGGCGCCGAACTCTTCACCTCGGAGACGAAGTTCGCGTCCCACTGCGGGTGGCCCTCCTTCTACGACCCCAAGTCCGCCGACACCGTCGAACTGATCGAGGACCGCTCGCACGGGATGGTGCGGACGGAGGTGCGCTGCGCCAGGTGCGGCTCCCACCTGGGCCATGTCTTCGAGGGCGAGGGCTACCCGACGCCGACGGATCAGCGGTACTGCATCAACTCGATTTCGCTGCGCTTGGTCGCGGACGAGGAGTGATGGACCCGGAGATCACATGAACAGACGCGAGGATCCTTCGGGCTGATCGCATTGTCAGTCCCCTCTGCCATCATCCCGCCATGCTGTACGACGCCTTGGTGGCCGAATCCCGTAGGAACGACTCGCTCGACGACGTGAGGTCCGCCGCGCTCGACCGCGTCCGCTGGCTCGTCGACCTCCTGGAACGTCAGCGGACCGAGTTCCGGCGGTCCATGGGGCACGAGCACCGGCGATCCAGGGCGGCGGGCGCGGCGACCCAGGCCGAGATCGACGGGCGGCTCGCGGCCTGCGCGGACGAGGAGGGCAGGGCCGCGGTCCTGTGCCTCATGCTGGCCGCCCGCTTCGACAACACGAGCTATTGGCAGTACGACACCGAGATCGAGCCCCTGATCTCACGGGTGCGCGGCTGGACGCCCGACGAGGTCGCGGTGATGCTGCTCCGCGCCACCGAGTACGCCATGGGCTACCGGTTCGCCCATTCGCTGGGCCTCGTGCTGAACGCCGCCGACCAGCTCGACGCCGACGGCCGCCGTGCGGTCATGCCCTGGCTGCGGCACGCACACACGGAACTCATGGACACCACGGTCGAGGCGCGCCTGCGCGCGTCGCTCGTCCAGCGCCTCCGCGCGCTGCTCGCGAGCGTGGACGAGGCGCACATCCCCGAGGGACTGATCCCCGCCGACGCTCTCTGGGCCTCCGCGCTGAGCGACCGCGCGAAGACCTCGCCGACGCCGGAACTGGCGGGCTTCGTACGGCACTTGGCAAGCCTGTCGGGTCCGCGTCCCGCGCAGAGGTGGCGGCGGACGTGCCTCGAACTCGCGGAGGCGGCGTCGGCGCGGGACCTCGTGGCCGACGTCCTGCGGGCGCTGGCCGGGGACGATCCGCTGTGCAGCAGGGGAAGCGGTGCGCACACCGGCCGGCTCCAAGCCGATTACCACTACCACTACGTCGTCCACCAGAACGACGGGGACCTGGCGCGCGGCGTCGTCTGGGCGGCCGCGCTGACGGGCGGCCCGGCCGCGGTGCAGCACCTCGGCGCGCTCGCTCTGCGGACCGGCGGCCTCGGAACCGGCGTGGTCGAGGACCTCAAGCTCGCGGGCGCGGCGATCAACGCGCTGGCCGAGACGGGCGATCCGGCCTCTCTGGAGGCCCTGTGGCGGCTGCAGTCCCGGATCAAGCACCGGGCTCTGCGCAAGCAGCTCGACACCGCGCTGGTGACGGCGGCCGGGAAGCAGGGCATCACGGCGCAGCAGCTCATCGAGCGCAGCGTGCCGGACCACGGCCTGGCGCCGGACGGCTCGCTGGAACGGGACTTGGGCGGACACCGGGTACGGCTGGCGATCGATGACGCGGCGACCGTGCGGCTCACCTTCACGCGCCCCGACGGGGCGACGTCCCGCACGGCTCCGGCGGCAGTGAAGGACGGCTTCCCGGACGAGCTCCAGGAGCTGAAGGCCCTGGCCAAGGAGGTGCGGGGGACACTGTCGGGTGAGCGGGCCCGCGTCGAGGCGCTGATGTCGGCCGGACGCGAGTGGCCGTACGACGAATGGTGCCGCTACTACCGCGACCATCCGGTCACCGGGGTCCTCGTCCGCGGCCTGATCTGGGAATTCCGATACGTCGAGGATGCCGACGACGAGTGGCGTGCGGTGGCACCGATGGCCGAGCCGCCCGGCCGGCCCGAGCGCGTCCGGTTGTGGCATCCGATCCGGGCGTCGACGGACGACATCAGGGCGTGGCGGGAGCGGCTCGTCGCCGAGCGGCTGCGGCAGCCGTTCAAGCAGGCCTTTCGGGAGCTCTACCTGCTCACCCCGGCGGAGGAGGAGACCGGCGTCTACTCCAACCGGTTCGCCGCCCACATCGTCCACTACCGGCAGCTCTACGCGCTGTTCAAGGAGCGCGGCTGGCAGGCCAACTTCCTCGGCCGGCACGACGGCGGTTACGACGGGAAGGCGCGGGCCGACTTCGGCGACGGCGAGTGGCGGGCCTGCTTCCACCACGAACCCGCCGCGGACGACGACGGCAGCTACGCGCCCGAGCACGCCGCGACGGACCAGGTCCGCTTCGAGCGGCGGGACGGCCGGCGCCGGCGGGAGGTTCCGTTGGCCGAGGTGCCCCCGCTGGTGTTCAGCGAGGCGATGCGGGACGTCGATCTGTTCGTGGGCGTGACCTCGATCGCGGCGGATCCCGAGTGGACCGACCGGGGCGAGGACCGCCATGCCGCGTACTGGCGGACGGCCACGTTCGGTGCGCTGACGGCGAGCGCCGAGGTCCGCCGCGAGGCGCTGGAACGGATCCTGCCGCGCCTGAAGATCGCCGGCCGGTGCTCGCTCGACGGCCGCTTCCTGATCGTCCGCGGCGATCTGCGCACGTACAAGATCCATCTGGGCTCGGCCAACATCCTGATGGAGCCCGACGACGCCTACCTGTGCATCGTCCCGTCCCGCGGCAAGGGCGCCGGCAAGATTTTCCTGCCGTTCGAGGACGAACGGCTCTCCCTGATCCTCAGCAAGGCATTCCTGCTCGCCGCCGACACCAAGATCACCGACGAGACCATCCTCACGCAGATCAAGCGAGGTGCCTGATGGCCACCGTGACGTTCCGGGACGAGACCGCGACGGGCAAGCCGGTCACCGAGTGGGAGGTCGCCGGGCTGCCGGAACGGATGACCGTACGGGAGCTGATCAGGCTCCGGGTCCGCGAGGAGGTCACCCGGCACAACGCCCGCCCGAGCGATTGCTTCAACGGCCTCGTCCGCCCCGACGACGCCGAGGCGGAGCTGAACGGCTACCGTCTCCGCGAGCCCCGCCGCATCGACGGGGAGCGCCAGGCCGAGATCGCCGAACGCGCCTTCCTGGCCAACGGGTTCTTCGTGCTGGCCGGCGATCGCCAGGTCGAGGACCTCGACGAAGTCGTGGATCTCACGATCGATCCCGACCTGGTCTTCATCAAGCTCGTCGCCCTCGTCGGCGGCTGAGAGTCCGGATTCCTGTGGGTGCCGTGGCCGTCTCTCGCGGGCTGTCCGGAACCATTCCAACCGCACTGAATGACGTCATCACAGGGATATTGCCGACATGCTCTGTTCAAGTGATTACTGCGCAACTATGGTGGCTTGGGGGTCAGTTGACCCATTGGCAGGGTTCTTCGACCACTCACCGGGGGGCAGCGGTGCTCGAGTTCTCCTTCGAATTCGCCGGCACACCCAAGGAGGTCGACGCCGACACGCGCGGCTTGGCTCACTGGCTGGAGTCGGCCGAGGACATCGACGTGGACGCCAAGGCGCGGGTTGCTCCGCCACAGTCGGGGGAGCAGGGTGGGCTGGCGGATCTCCTGCAGGTGGTGGTCGCCGTCGCGCCGCCCCTCATCACCCTCCTGGGGACATGGCTGACCCGGCGCTCGGCAAGCGGACCCGTGGAGTTCACCATCCGTCTGTCGACTGGCGAGTCGGAATCGGTCGTGGTCACCAGCCCGGACCAGGTACCCACCGTCGAGCGCTCCCTTCGCCAGCGTCTGCAGCGATAGGGCACAGTTGATGTACACGCATTGGCCCTCCCGTGTGCCCGACCGCTCGGACAGCCTGGCGGTACTCGTCGGCACGGCCGGCCACATCGCGCCGAGCGAGCTTCCTCCACTTCCGCAGGCCGCGGCCAACGTGGCAGATCTGAAGCAGGTACTCACCGGGCCGACAGGCCTGTTCGACCCCTTGACCGTGCACACGGTCGTGGACCCTCCGACACCGGCGCAGGTGCTCAACATCCTCACTCTGCCCGGGCCGACCAAGCGTGGACTCGTCCTCTTCTACTTCGCCGGACACGGCATCCTCGACACGGAGGACCAACTGTGCCTGGCGCTGCCGGAGTCGATCGACAAGCCCCGCGATGCCGCACGCACCGGCCTTTCCGTCAACTCCCTCTTTGCTGCGCTCAAGCATGTTCGAGCGCAGCGGAAAGTGGTGATCCTGGACTGCTGTTTCGCGGGACGTGCTCTGTACGACAGCGCCGTGGGCGACGTCCATGTGCTCTGTGCCACCGGCAGGCCGTACCGGGCACTGACCAACGCGGACGAGCGGAACACCGGGTTCACCACCGCGCTGCTGCGGTTGCTCACCGAAGGGCTCCCGGACGGTCCCGAATTCCTCGACCTCAGCACTCTCTACCGGCGACTGGCCGTCCTCGTGCCCACCACACCGTGCCCGTCGGACGATGAACCGGAGCGGACGCTGCCTGCCCCGCGGCACAGGACAACAGACATCACCGAGGACGTGGCCTTGGTGCGCAACACCGCGTTCGGTACCTCGCTGAGCAGGACAGGGCTTCGTTCCCGCGCACAATTCGCCCAGCGCGTCGCGGAGTTCGGACGCAGGGACTCGTCGCCACGTTCCGAGTACGTGGCCCATGCGGGCACCCTTTTTGCCGAGATAGCCGCCGACGCGATGTCCGTCTTCCCGAGAGTCGACCCGCAGGTGCTGCGATATCGCCGGGCCCACGCCGCCCTGGCAGGCGAGGCCGGAAATGCCGCCCGGGCAGCGGAGATCCTCAAAGGGATCATCGGAGACCTGGAAGCCGCAGCCCCTGGCGGTGGAGCGGACTGCAAGGCGGATCGCCTCAGCCTCGAGCACTGGTTGAACCGCGTACCCGACCCGAACACGCCGCGTTTTTGAGTACGTGTCCGTGCGGTGCACGGGCGACCGTACGCGCGGCTCACTCTCCAGGCCGAGCCGTCCTCACGGGCGGTCGGCCGCCGTTGGGCCGGTGCGGAGCGCCACCCGGTCGTACGGCGCTGCCTGGCGGGCAGGGCGAACCAGCTGTGCCGCCGGCCTATACAGGCGAAGGATGCGGGAGCGAGCGGTTATGAGCGGTGCGGCACACACACCCGCGTCTGTGCCGCAGGCAAGTTGGGGTTTGTGACTCGGCTACGAGACATATATCGGTAGCCGATATATTCTGGGCCGCATGGCAATGAGGAACATGACCCAGGCGGCGTTCTTCGTCCTGGCCGCCCTCGCCGACCAGCCACGCCACGGGTACGGAATCCTGCGCGAGGTCGAGGAGTTGTCCGACGGCGCTGTGCAACTGCGCGTCGGCACGCTGTACGGAGTGCTCGACCGGCTCACCGCCGACCAGCTGATCGTGCTGGATCGAGAAGAAGTGCAGCAGGGCCGGCTGCGGCGCTACTACCGCCTCACCGACGAGGGACTCCGCGCCCTCACGGCAGAGGCGGAGCGGATGGCGGCCGGAGCCAGCGCGGCGAAGTCGCGGATCGCCGAGGGCCGCCGCGCCCCCGGACCGGCCGTCCCCCCGCCCGCCACCGGCCCCGGGCTCGCGGGAGGCATCGCATGACCACGCGCATGACGAAGACGCTGCTGGAGACGCGCTACCGCACCGTACTGCGCCTGCTCCCCGCCTACTACCGACGGGCGCGGGAGGACGAGATGGTCGACACCTACCTGTGGGACGTCGACCAGGAGACCCAGGAGCTGAGTCGGCCCACGTTCGGCGAAGTGGCGAGCATCGCCGCCCTCGCGCTGCGCAGCCGGCTGGGAGCCGTCGGGCGCGCCCCGCCCCTACGACCGCGTCGGATCTACGGTCCGCCTGTTCGCGCTCTTCGCCGTCCTGTTGCAGGCGGCCTCGGCGGTCGTCGACCGCGTGCTGGCGCTGACCTGGGCGTCGAGTCACGGGCCGACGCAGTGGAACCTCTTCCTCTCGGACTTCACCGGGCACGGCCTGCCCGCCGGAGTCGTCACGGTCACGGAGTGGATCCTGCCTCTGCTGTGGACGGTCGGCTTCTTCGCCCTCCTGCACGACCGCCGACGCCTCGCCCGGGCGTCCGTGCTGATCGCCGCGCTGCCCACGCTCTGGCCGCTGCTCGCGCCGCTGGTGACCACATCGGTTGCGCCGGAGCCCTTGTTCGCCACCGCCTCCGCGCTCCTCGCCTGGCTGGCGGCGCTCGCGCTCTGCGTGGCCCACCATCGCGACGCCCCGCAGGCGTCCCTGCCCTTCGGCTCGCCCGGGATCGTGTTCATGGCGTGCTGCGTGGTGATGGGCGCCTCCGCCGTGCTGCCCATGGCGGCCGACGCGGTCTGGGCGCCGGCCACGTGCTTCGCCCTCGGAGCGCTTGGCTGGCTGCTGTGGCGCGCCCGTCGCACGGACCACGGCACCGCCGGAGGCGGCGTCGCCCTGGCGGTACTCGGCCTGCTGCTCCTCGCGGTGCGTGTCGCCGCGCTGTATCCGTGGCTCGACGTCCCCATGCCCGCCGTGGTCCTCGGCGGTGCCCTCGGCCAGGTGGGCGTCCTGGCGCTGCTGGTCGTGGCGCTGGCCGTCGTGGGCGGCCGCGACCTCGCCACGCGCTGACGCGCGGTGGCCAGTTGTCGTGAGGTTGGGCGGTCGCCGTCTTTCACAACACGTTCGATTGCGTAACCATGAAGGGACGCGCGTGTTGTCGGCAAAGAGGGGGACGGGCCGTGGATCTGTCGGCGCCCGCTGTCGAGACCGAACTCGTGGATCTCTCGGAAGTGCCGCTGGCGGCCATCGATTCCCTTGACTCCGCGGGGCTGGCCGAAGACGCCCGGCGTCTGCTCGAGCTCGTCGACAATCCGCCGACGCTGGGCAATGCCAGGGATGCCGGATGCTGAGATCCGCAGAACACGGATGTCGTGGGCCGGCCCTCGGTGAGGTGAGCGATGTCGTCTGACGGACCCACGCCCCGAGGCGAAGAGACCGGGTCTGATCCCGCGCCGTCCCTCACCGCATGGGCCCGTCACCGACTGGCCGTGGACCACTTCCTGGAACTCGCCCAGGGCAGCGGTGGCGACGCCGCAGTGGCGGTGTTGCGGGCCGCGCAGCTCAGCCGGCGGTTGCTGTTGCTGCGCGCCCTGGTGGAGGCCGTGGACCGTCACGACGCTCCGCCGGGCCCGCTGCCGACGGCGCAGCAGGCCTGGGATCTCCTCGCCCGGGCGGAGCGCGAGGACCGCGACGCGGTGCAGTCCGTCCTGCTCCATCCCTGCGTGGGCAGCTGGCTGGGGCAGACGCTGCGCGATCTGCGCGCCGGATCCGGTGCCGCGGCGCGGCGTCCGGTCTGGGGTGACTCCGGGCAGGTACACGCCGTCGCCGCGGCGGCGGCACTCAAGGCCGGGATACGGTTCCGTGCCCCGGTCCCGCTCCAGGACACCGGTGTGCTGCTGCCGTCGCTCGGCTGTGCCGTGCTCCCCGGTGCACCCTCCGGCGTGGCCGCCGAGGTGTTCCGGGACCGGCGTGGAGCCGGGGTGCGATGTCCCTCGGGCACCGTTCCCTTACCCGACGACCTCGGCCAGGACGCTCCGGGCTGGTGGGCGTTGCGGCGGTTGCGGCCGGCCCGGGGGGACCTGAGGTGCGCTCCACTGCTGGACAGCCTGGACCCGTGGCGGCACTACCTGCGCCGGTCACCCGTCGTCCGGATGAGCGACAGCGAGGCGGCAGCCTGGCAGGACATGTACGAGGCCGCCTGGCACCTCGTCGTCGAACAGAGCAGGGTCGACCCCGCCGGTATCGCGGGCAGCCTGCTCGCGGTCACCCCACTGCCCGACCGCAGCCCTTCCGAACTCTTCAGCGGCAGCGCCCCCGAGGCGTACGGGGGCGTGCTGATGAGCAAGCCGCACCGGCCCGTCGACATGGCCGCGGCACTGGTCCACGAGGCCCAGCACACGAAGCTCAGCGCACTCCTCGACCTCGTCACCCTGCTGCACGGTGGACTCGAGGAGCACCACTACGCACCCTGGCGGGCAGACCCGAGGCCGCTGCGGGGGATCCTGCACGGGGTGTACGCCTTTCTGGGTGTGGCGTCCTTCTGGCAGGCCTTGCGCGAGCGGACGGACATCTCGGACGCCGAACGCGCGGAGGCGGACTTCGAGTTCGCTCTGCGCAGGAGCCAGGTGGAGGAAGGGCTCCGCACCCTGTGGGCCGAGGGGTCGTTCGCCGACCTGGGCGAGCGCTTCCTGCGCGGCGTGGAGAGAACTCTCGCCGCGTTGCTGAAGGAACCGGTACCCGCCGCGGCGGCCCTGGCCGCCGACGAGGCCCGGGACGACCACCGGATGGTCTTCCGCCTCTCCCAACTGCACCCGGACACCGCCGCGATCCGTGCCTGGGCGGACGCCGCCGCCCACCGGACGCAACCACCGCGCCGTTACCCCACCGTGCGCCCGCTGGCCGGTCCGACGGCGCAGGAGGTACGTACCCGGCTGGTCCGGATCCGCTTCGGCGACCCCGAGCGTTTCGCACTCCTGCGCGGCGATCCGCAGGGCGGTGCCGGAGCCTCCGCGTCCGACTACGCCTGGGCCGCGGGCGATCGGGATGCCGCGCTGGCCGGCTACCGGCGCAGGGTCGCCGAGAACCCGGCCGATCCGACGCTCTGGGCCGGACTGGGGCTCAGCCTGCCCGAGGGGCCGGCTCGGGACGCCCTGCTGCACCGTCCCGAGGTGGTCGCCGCCGTCTACCGTGAGCTGGTGCGCCAAGTGGCCCGGCAGACCCCGGAGTCGGTCGCCGCCTGGATCGCGGGGGCGGCCGCTGAGGCCGGGCCGGGCGGCTGAGTCAGCGATACACCTCCACGTCGCAGTCGGCGCGCATCGTGCGCGGGCTTTCCAGGCAGGCCGAGGCGAGTTCGACGAGAAAGTAGTGCGCCACGTCGTACTCCCTGACGGTCGGAGGCGCACCGAGTTCCTTGGCCATGAGCCGCAGGCACAGGGTCCGCGAGGACCGCTCCTGCAAACTGGCGCACTGCGCCAAGGCTCCTGCCAACTCCCGTACGAGTCCGAGACCGCCGCCCCCGATGGCAGTCATTCCCCCATCCCTTCGTCGCCGCGTGCGACTACCGCTCCTCCAGCAGTTGGTGTTCCACGAGGTACAGATGAATGTCTTCCACTGCGGGCGCGCCGGGCCACAGGGAGTCCAGCGCCTCCATGAACCGGGTCCAGCCGTCGTAGGCCTCGCAGGTCCGCAGCAGTGACACCGCCTCCAGGTGCTGGTTCGGCTGCCGGCTCGTCATGACTCCGAGCCCGGGCAGGCTGTCGAGCAGCTGCTGCCAGGAGATGGGACTGGTCAGGCCCGGCACCTTGAGCAACAACCCGGCGAGGGTGCCGAGCTGACGGATGGTCAGTGGAGGGTGAGCCCGCTCTTCCGCTCCCGGCAACGACGCGGACCGGCGGCCGGTGTGCGACCGGCGGCCGGTGTGCGACACGGAGATCAACTCGAAGGCGAACGCCGCCGCATGACGGGCCGCCACCGGCTGCCAGTGGGCGTCGTGCGCCGCGTCCTTGTCGCCGAGCAGATCGGAGATGCCCCGTACGACCAGGGCCTGCACATGAGGGTTGATCCGGGCGGCTGTGAGCAGACCCAGCCCTTCCATCTCGACGGCCAGCGTGTCACTCGCCATGTCGCTCAGCAGGCGGCCGGAGGCCGACCGGGCATGGGCGACCACCTTGGCCCCCGCCGCCACCGCGCCTATGTGCGCGGTGGGAGCCCGCTCGGGAGGAGGCACGATACGGCTCTGCCACCGCTTGTCGGCCGCGATCAGACGAGCCTTCTGCACCAGGGCGAAGGACGACGGCCACGACTTGATCCGTGGCAGGAAGCCGTTCTCCTCGTCACGGCCGGTCTCATAGCCGTAGACCGTGTCGGCCACCACCACGTCACCGAGTGCCGCGTCCTTGCGGCCTCCCGCCACCCCCACGAGAAGTACAACGGCAGGACGCAGCAGGGCGATCGCCCGCTCGCACAGGGCCGCCGCCATCTCGTTTCCGGGTCCGGCCAACTGCACGCCGACCGTCACGCGGCCGTGTTCCCCCGAGAAACGGCCGATCTCATAGGTCGCACCATCAAGGGTTCGTCTGACTCGGCCCGGATCGAGGTGATGAGCGGCGGCCGTGTACTCGGTCTCGATGGCAGTGAGAATGAAGACGTCGATCTTCTCCGCATCCACAGACCGTCCCCCCCTCCACGATCCGGACCTCCATGGTGAGGGATGCGCGCGGCCAGGGGAACCATGCGGACGGGCGGCGCGCGCCCGCGAGCCGGCCCTCCCCTCACATGGTCAGCCCTGTTGGGGCACGTGGGTGGAAGAGGCGATCAACTGGTCGATCAGGGCGATCAGTACGTCCCGGCACGACTCGCGTTCTCGTGCGTCACAGAGCAGCACATGGGTCCCCTCCGGCAGCGCCAGCGCCTCGCGGATCTCCTCGGGCTCGTACGGATGCATCCCATGGAAGCCGTTGACGCCGACGACGAACGGGATGTCACGCCGCTCGAAGAAGTCGATGGCGGCGAAGCTGGACTCCGGTCTGCGGACATCGAGGAGGACCACGGCTCCCAGGGCGCCGAGTGCCAGGTCGTTCCACATGAACCAGAAGCGCTGCTGTCCTGGGGTGCCGAAGAGATACAGGATGAGCTTCGGGCTGATGGTGATCCGGCCGAAGTCCAGGGCCACGGTGGTGGCGTGCTTCTTCTCGATGCCGTCGAGGTCGTCGACCTTCAGGCCGGCCGAGGTCAGTGGTTCCTCGGTGCGCAGCGGGACGATCTCACTGACCGACCCGACCATGGTGGTCTTGCCCACGCCGAATCCTCCGGCGATCAGGATCTTGACCGTGTCGGGTGCTGGCGTCCCTCGGGTGTTGGGGTCAGAGCCGGCCAAGGCCGTCCCTCACTTTCTGCAGCAGGTCCAGGTCCGGGGTGGTTGAGACGGGGTGGGGCGGATGGATGGTGATCCGTTCCGCCTGCAGCAGGTCGCAGAGCATGATGGCGACCACGCTCACCGGGAGGTCGAGATGAGCGGCGACCTCCGCGACGGCGACCGGTCGCGCGCACAGC
The DNA here is from genome assembly GCF_005786655.1 of Streptomyces montanus. Classification (NCBI taxonomy): domain Bacteria; kingdom Bacillati; phylum Actinomycetota; class Actinomycetes; order Kitasatosporales; family Streptomycetaceae; genus Streptomyces; species Streptomyces montanus. Next base: position 10,678 of record NZ_VBZC01000054.1, on the reverse strand, counting down.
CGCAGGATCCGGGTGTGCTCGGGCTGCGGCCGGGCGCCCCAGGTGGGTGGTGGGTCCACCGCGGTCACCGTCGTGATGAGGGTGAAGTCCGTGCGGTCCGGCCGGGTCCGGCCGCCGGTCAGGGCGAACGGCCGTACGAGACGGCCGGCCGCGTCGCCTCCGCTCACCTCACTCGCCGTTGGCGGCTGGGACGGTGCCACGTGGTGCCGCGCTGAGGTGCTCGCCGATCTTCTTCACCAGCATGTTCATCTGGTACGCCACCACGCCGACGTCCGCGCCCTGGTTGGTGAGCACCACGAGGTGGGCGCCGGGTCCGGCCGAGGTGAGGATCAGATAGCTGTTGGCCATCTCGATGAGTGCCTGGCGTACGGGGCCGCCGCGGAAGTCCATGCTGACGCCCTTGCTGAGACTCATCAGGCCGGACGCGGTCGCCGCCAGCCGTTCGGCGTCGTCACGCAGGAACCCCAGAGACTTGCTGACGACCAGCCCGTCCTCGGAAAGCACGACGGCGTGGTTCACCTCGGCGACCCGGTCCACCAGGCCGGTGAGCAGCTGGTCGAGCTGGCTGTGTGTGGCGGGGATGGGGCGTGTCATTTCTCTGTCCTTCATCAACTGTCTGCGGGCGGAGTCGAGGATGGGGGTCCCCCCTGGTCGAGCGAAGCCGAGAGCTTGGGGGATGACATGTCTGCGGCGGGGACCTGCGCGTCCAGGACCTCCGGTGCGGTTCCCTCCGGTGCGGTTCCCTCCCCTTCGTCGTCCCGCGTTCGGGCGTCGTCGTCGCGGGCCTGGAGCGTCCCGCGCTGGAAGCCCGAGAGCGAGGAGGCGGCCCGCTCCGCGGTGAAGTCCTCGTAGGCGTCGTCGGCCTGGGCGGGGTCGGAGTCCTCCCGCAGCTCGGCGGCCAGGCTGGTCTGCGGTACCCGGCGCGGCAGCGGAGCGATTCCGTCGCGCCGGGCAGCGCCCGGCGCGGTGCCGGTGCCGTTGGCGGTGGCGGACCGCGATGCGGAGTCGGTCGCGGGGGCTTCGGACGCCCGCGCCCGGGCGGCCGAAGGCTGCGCCTCCGGTGTGCGTTCGTGGATCGGCCTGCCCGGGACGGAGGTGCCCGTGGACCCGTTGGCGGCCACGAGCGGCTCCGGCGCCGGGGAGTCCGCCGAAGAGCCCGCCGGGGAGCCCGCCGGGGATCCCGTGGGGAAGGCCGGGCCGGTGACGGCGGTCTCCGTGTCCGGGCGCCCCTCCGTGGCAGGCTGGTCAAGGTCCTCGCGCACCACGATGTCGTGCGGGATCAGCACGATCCCGGTGGTCCCGCCGTACGGCGAGGAGCGCAGGGTGACGGCGATGCCGTGCCGTGTGGCCAGCCGGGCGACCACGAACATGCCGAGCCGGAGGTCGTCGGCCAGCGCCACCACGTCGAACTGTGGCTCCACCGCCAGCTGGGCGTTGAACGACTCGTAGTCCTCCTCGGACATGCCGAGGCCGCGGTCCTCGATCTCGATGACCAGGCCCTTGGCCACCAGACCGGCCCGCACACTGACCGGGCTGGGGGCGGGGGAGTAGGCGGTCGCGTTGTCGATGAGTTCGGCCAGCAGATGGATGACGTCAGCCACCGCGGGTGGGGCGAGGCACACCTCCTCGTCGGTGTGCACCTCCACCCGCTGGTACTGGGCGACTTCACCGATGGCGCTGCGCAGGATGTCGATCAGCGCGACCGGTTCGGTCCAGCTGCGCCGGGGCTGCTCGCCACTGATGATGACGAGGTTCTCCTCGTAGCGGCGGAGCTGGCTCGCGGTGGAGTCGAGTTCGTACAGGCTCTTGAGGATGTTCGGGTCCTGGTGCTCGCGTTCCAGCGCGTCGAGCTTGCTGAGCTGCAGATTGACCAGGTTCTGGCTCTGCCGGGCGATGCCCAGGATCACCTTCTGGAAGCCGCGTCTGGTGTCGGCGAGCTCCACCGCGGTGTGGACCGCGGTGCGCTGTGCGGTGTTGAACGCCTGGGCCACCTGGCCGAGTTCGTCCCGGCCGTAGTCCAGCTCGGGTGTGGCGGAGGCCATGTCGACCTTCTCGCCCCGGTCGAGCCGTGCCACCACGTCGGGCAGCCGCTCCTCCGCCAGGCCGAGTGTGGCCACCCTCAGCCCGCGCAGCCGCCGGGAGAGGGAGCGGGTGATGCGCCAGGACAGGACGACACACAGCAGCAGCGCGACGAGTCCGCTCGCGCTCAGGGAGGCCGCCTTGATCAGCAGGTCGTCGGCCTTGTCACCGCTGCGGTCGAGCAGGTCCCCGGTCTGCTGCCGGATCAGACTCGAGTACTGGGCCGAGAGGCTGTTCAGCGCGCCGTTCCACCGTTGCCGCGCCTCCGGCAGGTCGATCTTCCGGGCGGCACCGCTGCCCGTCGTGCGGGCCGCCAGTACCTGGTCCTCGACGGTCTCCAGGGTCTTCCAGTCCGGACCCTGGAGGATGCGCTCGGTCCGGGCCTTCGCCGTGCCGCTCAGGGAGGGCACGACCTGGTCCTCGATGAGCCAGCGCCGGGCGTTCACCAGCTCGACGAAACGGGCCCGTGACGCCTCCTTCAGCTGCCCCGACGGCCAGGCCAGGGTGAGCAGCGCGTCCTCCTGGGAGACCAGTTCCGCCGCGTGTTCCAGTCCGACGAGGGGACCGGCCTGCGAGGTGAGGTCCGCGTCGTCGACCTGGGAGAGTTCCTGGAAGGCGTGGATCTGGTCGTCGATGATCGACGTGTACTGGCCCAGTGCCTGCTCGCCGGTGATGTCGGTGGGCTTGTCGACCTGGCTCCGGTAGTACTCCAGGCTCCCCACCCCGGCCATGACCGAGTACAGCCGGTCGCCGATCCGGTCGGGGGCCTCCTTGATCGCCTCCGACCGGCCGACGATTCTCGCGACCTCCGCGTCCGTCTGTCTCCGCTGTTTGTCCAGGGCGGTTCTGGAACCGCCGGGCGAGGCCAGCCACACGGCCGACAGGCTGCGCTCCCTCTGCAGCGCGAGCGTCGCGTCGGTGCCCATGGCCCCGGTCGACCTGCTCAGTTCGGTCTGGGCCCGCAGCCGCAGTCCCTCCGAGAAGATCTGCGCGGTCGTCAAACCCCACATGGCGGCGAGGGTGACGCTCGGGACCAGCGCCAGAAGGATCAGGGAGAGACGTATGGAGCCGAGACGGCGTCGGGGACCTGTCCGTGGAGACATCGTCGTCCTAGAGCAATGAAATGAGCGGTGAGCGGATGGGACAGCGGGGAAAGGGGAAGGGGTTGACGGGGACGGGCGCGGTGGGGGGCCACGCGTCCAGTACGGCAGAGGGGGTGCGCAGGATGCTATCCGTACAAGTGCCCGTACGCACCGTGAGAGACCGAAAACCTTGGTGATGGTCTAGTAAGACAGCGCCCCGATCAGGGGCTCCGTCGGCCGTGCGTCACACTGTCGCGGTCGTATCCTCGCGGTTTGGCCCGTTTTCGCCCTGGCGCGTGCGGACTTGGGCCCCACCACGAACACTTCGCGGTTTCTCCACCGTCTCCACCGTCCGCACGGACCGCACGGCCCGTACGGTCCGCAAGGTCCGCGCTGTCCGCGAGGTCAACCGCCCGGGCCGGCACGTGCCCGCGAACTCAACTTCCCGAGGGCCGTGCTTCGTCGAAGCTGGCGTAGTACGCGGCGGCCATGTCCTCGTCGCCGTGCCCCTGGGCGGCGGCGCGGGTGAGGCGTTCGGCGCCGGCGGCGGCCACGTCCAGGCGGATGCCGTGCTGCTCGCCGGCCCGCACGATCAGGTGGGCGTCCTTGGCGGCGGTGGTCACCGTGAAGTCGGCCGGTGACAGGCGGTCCTCCAGGACGAGCGCGGACTTGGTGCGCAAGTAGCCCATGTCGAGCGGGCCGCCGGCGATGGCGTCGAAGAAGCTCTGCGGATCCACGCCGAGGGCCTGGGACAGGGCCAGGGTCTCCCCGGCCGCGGTGGTGGCCGCGAGGACCCAGCTGTTGGCCACGAGCTTGAGGCGGGTGGCGCTGCCCGCCGCACCGTCCTCGCCGGTCCACACGGTGCGGGCGCCGACGGCCTCGAAGACGGGCGTCACGGCCTGACGGCCCTGGCTCGGCCCCGCCGCCAGGACGAGCAACTGCCCGGCCTCCGCGGGCTGACGGGTGCCGAGAACCGGCGCGTCGTAGAACACCAGGTGGTGCCCGGCGGCGAAGTCGGCCAGTTCGCCGACGGCCTCGATACCGGCGGTGGTCGACTGCACCCAGGCGGTGCCGGGGCGCAGGGCGGGCGCGGCCTGCCGCATGACCTCCAGGGCGGCGGGACCGTCGTACAGCATGGTGAGGACGACATCGGCGTCCTGGACGGCTTCGGTCGGGGTGTCGGCGATGTGCGCGCCGTCGGCGGCCAGCGGCTCGGCCTTGGCCCGGGTGCGGTTGTAGGCCCTGACGGTGTGTCCGGCCCGGACGAGGTTGCGGGCCATCGCGGCCCCCATGATCCCGGTGCCCAGGACGCTCACGGTGAGCTTGTCGGTCATGCGCTGAACCTTCTGTCCTTTGCTGAGTGAGCTGGTTGCTGCTTGCCGCTTGCCTGCCCACGATCCGACTCGTCACGCAACTGGTTCACTGCTCTAGGCTCATCGCTCATGGGGGCAGACATCGACGGCGCGATCGAGGTCCGTTCGGCCGCGGGGTGCTGGGAAGTCGAGGCCGACCTGCCGGCCTTCCGGCTGGGGCGGGACCGCGACGCGTGGGAGTGCCTTTTCGGCTTCGGCGGGACGGGGGATGTGGAGCGTCCGCTCTTCGCCGGCCGCGGACTTCCCGACGACGTCTCCGATCCGGTACGGAAGACCGGCGTCGGCGACTACCAGCACAGCCATACGTACGCCACCTGGGCCGACGTGGCCGCGGTCGACTGGGACGCGCCACTGGCCGACCGGCCTGCCTGGTCCTGGGCCGGCCAGTGGCGGCCGGGGGAGGACGGCGAACTCGTCCTGCGGGACGTCGTGGTGGCAACGCCCGACCTGGGCGACGCGGCGGCCGACACCTTTGGCGGGGATCTTCTCCTCGCACCGTCGGAATGGCCGCCGGGCGGCGAGGTGCGCCTGGACGGCGTGGTGTACCGGCCCGTGGTCCTCACGGCGCGGATGCAGGCCCCTCCGGATGATGAGCGGTGGGCGCCCGTCTGGAAAACGATGGGGGACCTTGCCGCCGAGCACGGGGACGAGAACGTACGCCTGGTCGTCTGGTTCGGCTGAGACCGTGGCCGACGATATGGCAGTGACGATGGGGCCCGCCCCGTGGGAGCGTGGGAACCATGACCATCGAAACCACGGACGTCCTGCGCTACTCCGCCTTCACCCCGGGTGACTTCGCCGAGTCGGGCGTGGTCGGCGGCAATCCCGCCGGCATCGTCCTGGACGCCGCCGCCCTCGACGCCACCCGCATGCTCGCCATCGCCGCCGAAGTGGGGTACTCGGAGACGGCGTTCATCACGGACCGGGACGACGCGAACAGGCGTTTCCGGGTGCGCTACTTCAGCCCACTCGCCGAGGTTCCGTTCTGCGGGCACGCCACCGTCGCGACCGCCGTGGCGCTCGCCGAACGGATCGGTCCCGGCACGTTCGTCTTCGACACCCCGGCCGGGGAGATTCCGGTGTCGACGGCCACCGGCACCGACGGGTCGGCGCGCGCCACGCTCACCAGCGTCCCCGCGAGCTCCCGCCCGGCCACACCGGAGGAGACCGACGCGGCGCTCGCCGCGCTGCGCTGGGCGCCGGGAGACCTGGACCCGCATCTGCCGCCGCACGTGGCCTTCGGCGGGGCGGAACACCTCGTGCTGTCCGCCGCCTCCCGCGCCCGGCTCGCGGACCTCGCGTACGACTTCGACGGCCTCGCGGACCTGATGCGGAAACACGGCTGGACCACGCTCCAGCTGGTGTGGCGCGAGGCGGACGACGTGTTCCACGCCCGTGATCCCTTCCCGGTCGGCGGTGTGGTGGAGGACCCGGCGACCGGAGCGGCCGCCGCCGCGTTCGGCGGGTATCTGCGGACCCTCGGGCTGGTCCGGGAGCCGATGACCCTCACGCTCCGGCAGGGCGAGGACATGGGGCGCCCCAGCGAACTGCGGGTGGACGTCGACCCGACGGATCCGCGGGTACGGGTCACCGGACGGGCGCAGCCCATCGGGGACCCGCGCTGACGGACCAGGAGCTGCCGTAGCCGGAGAAGCTACGGGCCGCTGAGCTCCTGGCCGGGACGCGGGCCCCCGATGACGTACCGCGACCGTCCCTACGGCAGGCCCCAGGGCTCGCCCGGTTCGCCCGGGGCAACCGGGGAGATGACGAGGTCGGGGCGTTCGCCGGCGTACAGCAACACCTCGCGGCCCTTGGGGAGTTCGACGGCGAGGGTGCCGTCGTCCGTGGGGCGGGTGCGGGCGCGGCTTCCGTCGTCGAGGAGTGCGGTCACCGGGCCGCCGGTCAGACCGTGCCGGAGTTCGAGCGGCTCGCCCGCCAGACTCCGTACGCGGACGAAGCGCGTGACGCCTCCGGTGCGGACCGCGCTGACGAGGAAGGCTCCCTGGGCGCGGAAGTCGTGCAGAGTGACATCGGCCCAGGAGTCCGGCACGGCGGGAAAGACCCGCAGTACGCCGCCCCAGCTCTGGCAGAGCATGTCGTGCAGGGACTGCGACGCCGACAGCGGTGTCTCGATGACCGGACCGGCTTCGGTGTAGTGGGTGTTGGCCCGGCACGGGTAGCGCGTGGTGGTGTCGAAGAACTTCTTCAGATACGACAGGGCCGTGTCGCCGCGGCCCATCATCGCGTACAGCGACGCCGCACCCGTGTAGCTGTAGCCGCGGTGGGAACCGGTCAGCGCGTGCCAGTGGACCACCGACTTCTCGATCAGCTCACGGCTCTCCGGCTGCTCCCAGTTCACGAGGTACAGCGGATACACCATCAGCAGGTGCGAGTAGTGGCGATGGGACTGGGCGTACGGGGTGTCCGCGCCGATCATGAACCCGTTGTCGTCCACCGGATACGGCGTGAGCTTGGCGAGTACCTCCTGCCACCGCGGCTTCAGCGGATCGTCCACGCCGAGCCGCTCCGCCGCCTCCAGGAGCGCCGTACAGCCCCAACGGATCAGCGCCAGATCGTAGTTGGTGTCCTTCGGGGGCACGACGGGATACTCCGGGGACAACGTGCTCGGCAGATGCAGCTTGCCGTCGCTGTCCGGCTGAAGGAAGTGCAGGTAGTAGTTGATCGCGCGGCGCAGCAGCGGGAAAACCGTGTCGCGCAGCAGCGCCTCGTCCATGCTGTGGCGGTAGCTCAGCCACACGTTGTGCAGCGCCCAGGTGAGATTGCCCGCCTCGCCGCCGCTGCCCGGGGTGCTGACGCCCCGGTTCGCGAACATGTCGGAGCTGCGGCCGACTCCGGCGCTGTCCGCCCGGTAGGCGGCGGGCACATTCGCGATGAGCTGTTCCTGGTTCTGGCGGAGCGTGGTGGCGAGCGAGTCGAGTTCCAGGTGGTTGGAGCCGTGGATGAGCCAGTACTCCAGCTGGACGTTGAGGTTCCACCAGACGGCCGGCCAGGGGGTGGGCTCCAGCCAGGGCCCCGAGGTGGCCATCACGGGGCCTCCCGCACGGCTGGCCGACGCGACCTTGTACAGCTGGATCCAGTGGAAGCTCTGCAGCCGCTCGTCGGGGATCGAGACGAAGCTCTTGCGGTAGAACGCGTGCCACCAGCGGGTGTGTTGCCTGCGTAGCTCTCCGTACGAAGCGGCGCGCTGGATCTTCCTGAGCGAGGCCTCGCCGGCCCGGGTGTCCGAGGGATGGCTGTGGGCGACGTTGAGCAGGAGTGAGCCGCCGGAGCGGCGGTAGGCCGTGGCGGTCTGGCCGCCGCCGGTGAGCGGCTGCAGCACCTGTTCCACGTCGCCGTTGGTCCGGGTGGTCCAGGGCGGGTTGGCGACGTATCCGGCGGGCGGTGCCTCGCTGATCTTCCGGGGGCTGATGGCTTCCTCGGGGTGGAACGTCCAGCGGACCTCCTCGTCGCCGTCGGCCGTCACACGCGCGGCGAGGATCCCGTCGTGGATGAGGGCGGAGAGGGTCAGGGAGCCCTTGTCGGTGGTGATCGTGCCGGTGAGCTCGGCGTTCCACAGGCTCAGGCGCCAGTCGACCGCGCCGATGGTGCCGACCGGGTCGAGGGTCAGATGCCCCACGGGCAGCCGGCAGGTGCCCCAGCCGCTGCCGAATTCGGGGCGGTGGTCCTGCACTTCGCCGTGCTGGACGGTGAAGCGGATGCTGTTCGCTCCCGGCTCCCGGTACACCATGCTGCCCAGCCGTCCATCGCCGAGGAACGGCCCTTCGTGCCACAGCGTGGGCATTCTGCGCCACACCAGGTCCTGCCGGCGCAGGAACTCGGCCCACGCGCCGTCCGAGTCCATACGGTTGCGGAGCCGCCAGCGGCCGTCGCCTGTATCGGCCGCACCGGAGGGGGCGGCGGCCTGCGGGGTGGCGGCCTGCGAGGGGGTGGCGGCGTGGGCGACTTCGGGCAGTGCGGCCAGCGCCGTGCCGACGGCCGCCGAACCGAGAACTGCTCTCCGTGAGGTCATGCGGGTGCCTCCAAGACGGGTGCCTCCAAGAGGGGTGGCGGTGGCTCAACAGACCGGATGTGAACCGGCGGTTCTCCTGGTCGCGCTCGATCGAGCCGCACGCTCACCGCGTCCAGTACGTGAGGTTGCGGAAGCGGGCCTCGGCTCGGCCGCTGCCGTGGTGGTAGACGCCGTTCTTGAAGTGGCGGGTGGCCGGACCGCGGTCCTGGGTCGTCAGCACCAGCTCGTCGTCGAAGTAGACGTTGACGCTGCGGTCGGAGGCGTTGTGCGCGAGCTTGACGTTGAACCAGGAGTCGTACGCGTTGGTCTTCAGGACCGTGCGGTCGTACGCCCGCACGCTGCCGCCGCTCGCCTTGTACGCGTTGAGCATGAAGTCGGTGGCGGGGGTGCCCTCGGGGTGGATCACCCGGAGGATCTGCACGAAGGTCGCGCCGTCGGTGCCGGACGGGATGTACACGTCGGCGTCCCACATGTGCCGCCCGGACGTGTACTCCTGCTTCCAGCGCATCTCGGTGCGCGGATCGGTGGAACTGCTCTGCGACATGGGCTCGTCGGTGCTGTACACCCACATCCGGTGGACGCCGCCGCTGTTGCTGTACCGGTCGCTCAGGTCGAGGTTCCACGGCTTCTGCATGCCGTACGTGAACGTGGTCTTCTTCCAGCCGTCCGTGGGGGACGCGGGTGCGGCGGAGGACGTCGACGGGCTCATCGCCCAGGCGGCGCCTCCGGCGAGTAAGCCTCCGGCCGCGAGAACCGTCCGTCTTGTTGGGTTCATGTCACAAGCTCCTGTCGGTGGATGTATGAGATTCATCGGAGCTATCGCCTGGGCGCAACGTAGAACTGGTCCAGCAGTGCGTCAATATGGCGGACGTTCAGGTAGAGATCCGATGTGTAAAGCGATTGGCCTGGACCTGCGTCTATAGGGCGTGTTGCGGGTTGACGGACGTCCTCTTTGAATCGGTAATCCATCGAATCATTGACTTTCGGCTGAACGAGCCAGAGGATTCCCGGGGTGACCCACTCCGAGCACGCGCCCGTCGGACCGGCCCTGCCCCGCGACCTGGACGAGGCCGTCCATCGCTGCCTCGTCGCGGGATTCGAGGGCACCACGAGCATCCCCGACACCCTGAAACGGCTCATCGACCGCGGTCTCGGCGGGGTCATCCTGTTCACCCGCAATGTGCGCGACGCGCGGCAGGTGCGGGAACTCACCCGGGAGCTGCGCGCGGTCCGCCCCGATCTGCTGGTGGGCATCGACAACGAGGGTGGCGGCATCGGCCATCTGGTGAACGCGGGCGCGCCCGAGGTTCCCGGTTCCTGGGCGCTCGGAGCCGTGGACGACACCGAGGTCACCGCCCGGTGCGCCGACGCGCTGGCCGGACATCTGGCCTCGCTCGGCATCACCGCCTCGTACGCCCCCGTCGCCGACCTGCAGCACCATCCGCGGAACCCGATCGTGCGCACCCGCTCCTTCGGCGCCGACCCCCATCTGGTCTCCCGCCACGTGCACGCCTGGATCACCGCGACCGAGGCGCGCGGCATCGCCTCCTGCGCCAAGCACTTCCCCGGGCACGGCGGCACGGTCACCGACAGCCACCACGACATGGCGGTCGACCCACGGTCGTACGACGAACTCGATCTGGACCTCGCCCCCTTCCGGGCCGCCGTCGCCGCGGGTGTGCCCATGCTGATGAGCGCCCATGTCGTCTTCCCGGCGCTGGACCCCGACCGCCCCGCCACCCTGAGCCCCCGCATCCTGAGCGGCCTGCTCCGCGACGAACTCGGCTTCGACGGCGTCCTGGTCAGCGACGCACTGGAGATGAAGGCCATCGCCGACCGCTACGGCGAGGCCGCCGGCGCCCGGCTCGCCCTCGCCGCGGGCGCCGACCAGGTCATCGTCGCCGTCCCGGACTTGGAGACCACGGTCGCCTGCCGGGACGCGGTGCTCGACGCGCTGCGCACCGGGGCCCTGCCGGAGGAGCGGGTACGGCAGGCCGCCGCGCGGGTCCTCCGGCTGGCCGAGCGCTACGCGACCCCGGGCGCGGTCGCCGGGTGGGACGCCGAGACCGGGCTGGAGGCCGCTCGCAGGGCGGTCCGCGGCCGGACCGCCCCGG
>NZ_VBZC01000053.1:737-66871 GCF_005786655.1 Streptomyces montanus | reverse complement strand
TCGCCCCGACCGAATGGCCGGAGACGGGGTATCAACATATCTGGCGTTGATTTTTGGCACGCTGTTGAGTTCTCAAGGAACGGACGCTTCCTTCGTACTCACCCTCACGGGCTTTCCTCGGGGCGCTTCCCTTCGGTCTTGCGTTTCCGACTCTATCAGACTCTTTCGCGTCCGATTTCCCCGTCGGAGGGGGGGTTTGCTTTCCGGCTTTTCGGCCTTCAGGCGATGTCGACTGTATCAGATCCTTTCGGGCCTGACCTTCAGTCAACTGGCTTTGTCATCACGGCCGTTGGGCCGTTCCGACGTTCCAAACTTTAGCGGATGCTCTCGGCAGTTCCCAATCGGGCTGTCGAGTCCCAGTGGAATTGAATTCGGGCATGCCGAAATTGGTCCCATTGGGAGGTCGCGCTGATGGTTTGGGTTGCCGCTTCTGCGGCGGAGGTGTTGTCGCAGAACCGTTACGGCCCCGTGGCAACTCGAAGAACCTTACGGATCAGTGAGGGGACTGTCAAGTGTCCCCAGCGCGAGGCTACGTCAAACCATCGGAGGGGCCGTCAGTCCAGGTCGCTGAGGCGGCCGTTGGCGTCCGGCTGGGCGTGCTCCACCCGGCGCAGCAGACGGGTGAGGACGTCACCGAGGACGCCGCGTTCCTCCGGGGACAGGTCCTGGAGGAGGTCTTCCTCGAAGACGGAGGCGAGTCGCATGGCCGACAGCCATTTCTCGCGCCCCTCGGAGGTGAGCTCGACGATGACGCGTACGCGGTTGGACTCGTCCCGCTCTCGAGTGACCAGACCTTCCGCGACCATGCGGTCGATGCGATGCGTCATCGCGGCCGGCGTGAGGCCGAGACGCTTGGCGAGGTCGCTCGGACCCATGCGATAGGGGGCGCCGGAAAGGACGAGGGCCTTGAGGACCTCCCACTCGGCGTTGCTCATGCCGAGAGTGGCCGTCTGGCGGCCGTAGGCGACGTTCATACGGCGGTTGAGGCGGCCGAGGGCCGAGACGATCTTCTCGACCTGGGGGTCGAGGTCCTGGAACTCGCGCTGGTACGCGGCGATCTGCTCTTCGAGTGTCGGTTCGCCGACGCCGGGGTTGTCGCCCATGGGCGCAGTATGGCACGCCTCGCTTGGCGTCGAAGTCCTTAGCTGTGTACTCTTCAATGTCTAAGTTTAGCTTTGAAGTCTTCACTCCTAACGCCTGAGGTTAGGCGTACGGGCGTGCCAGGGCTTCTCCGTCAAGGCAGGTGAAAGTGACCAGGGCGATGGGCGCAGCGATGCGCCGGATCCATGTGGGCAACGCGCTCAGCGCGTTCGGGCTCGGCTTCACGGTCCCGTATCTGTACGTCTATGTGGCGCAGGTGCGGGATCTCGGTGCGGTGACGGCGGGGCTCGTACTCGCCGTCTTCGCTGTGGCCGCGCTCGTCGTGCTGCCGTTCGCCGGACGGGCCATCGTCCGGCGGGGCCCTCTGCCGGTGCTGCTCGCCGCCTTGGTCACCGCTGCCCTCGGTGCGCTGAGCCTCGGGCTGGCGGGCCATGCGACGACGGTGCTCCTGTCCGCGGCCGGGCTCGGGGCCGGGCAGGCGGTGATGCAGCCGGCGCTGGCGACGATGATCGTCGACTGCTCGACGGCCGAGACTCGGTCGCGCGCGTTCGCTCTGCAGTTCTTCCTGCAGAACCTGGGGCTCGGGGTCGGTGGGCTCGTCGGCGGCCATCTCGTCGATGCCTCGCGCGCGAGTTCCTTCACCTTGCTGTTCGCGATCGAGGCGGCGATGTTCCTGCTGCTGGTCGTGGTGATGTCGACCGTGCGGGTGCCGCACGCGCCCAGGTTCGGGGCCGATGCTTCGCAGGGCGGGAGGTCGAGTTGGCGGCGGTTGCTCGGCAACCGGGCCATGGTGCAGCTGTGTGTGCTGGGCTTTGTGCTGTTCTTCGCCTGCTATGGGCAGTTCGAGTCGGGGCTGAGTGCGTACGGCGTCGAGGCGGCGGGGATTTCGACGTCCGCGCTGGGTACGGCGCTTGCCGCCAACACGGCGGTGATCGTGGTCGCGCAGTTCGCGGTGCTGAGGTTCGTCGAGCGGCGCAGGCGGTCCCGGGTGATCGCGGCCGTCGGGTTGATCTGGGCGGTCGCGTGGGGCGTGGCCGGGTACGCGGGGCTCGGGCATGGGAGCCAGGCCATGGCCTCGGCGGCGTTCGTCTCCACGTACGCGCTGTTCGGGCTCGGTGAGGCGATGCTGTCGCCGACCGTGGCGCCGCTCGTCGCCGATCTGGCGCCGCGTGGGATGGCGGGGCAGTACAACTCGGCGTTCGCGCTGGTGAAGCAGCTTGCGCTGGCGGTGGGGCCGGCGGTGGGCGGGCCGATGGGGGCGTCGCTGCACGGGCCGTACATCGTGACGTTCCTGCTGTGCTCGTTGGGCATTACGTATCTGGCGGTGCGGCTTGGGCGGGAGCTCAGTCCGGTGCAGGATCAGCCGACGTCGGCGAGGAGCCGGGTGGTCGCGCGGGGCGGAGGAGCGGCGGCGGAACCGCACCGCGCTGATGCCTGACGGGTTTTCTCGCCCCCGCCGCCCCTACCCGTCCCATCCTGAACCTGGGGGCTCCGCCCCCAGACCCCCGATCGGCCTGAACGGCCTCGTCCTCAAACGCCGGACGGGCTGATTGATGCCGGCCCGGGCTCGAAAATCGGCGGGGGCGACACCCCTCTTTCAGGTCACCCCGCCCCGCAGCGCGAACTCGCACCACACCGCCTTTCCCCCGCCCGGCGTACGCCGCGAGCCCCAGTTCGAGGCGATCGTGGCGACGATCGCGATGCCCCGGCCGGCCTCGTCGGCCGGCTCGGCGCGGCGGCGGCGTGGAAGGTGATCGTCGCCGTCCGTCACCTCGACGATCAGGCGGCGGTCGGTGCGGCGCAGGCGCAGGCGCATGGGCGGGGTGCCGTGCTGAAGGGAGTTGGCGACCAGTTCGCTGGCGGCCAGGACGCCCAGATCGTGCAGATCCGTGGGGAACCGCCAGCTCGTCAGCACGCCGGAGGCGAACGCACGCGCGCGTGGCGCCGCCTCCACACCGCCCAGCAGCTCCAGGGCGGCGTTCCGGAAGAGCTCGCTGTCGGGGCCCGTACGGGCAGGGTGCTGGAGGACGAGGACGGCCACGTCGTCGTCGTGATCGGCCGCCACGCCCGCCGAGCGCACCAGACGGTCGCAGACCACCTGGGGTGTGCCCCTGGCGCCCGCGAGGGCGTGTTCCAGGGCGGTGATGCCCTCGTCGAGGTCCTCGTCGCGGCGTTCGACCAGGCCGTCCGTGTAGAGCACGGCGGTGGAGCCGGGGCCGAGCGGGACCGTCCCCGAGGCGTGCATCCAGCCACCCGTGCCGAGCGGGGGTCCGGTGGGCTCGTCGGCGCGCAGGACGGTGCCGTTCTCGTCGCGTACGAGGATCGGGAGGTGGCCGGCGGAGGCGTACACGAGGCGGCCCTCGTTGGGGTCGTGGACCGCGTACACGCAGGTGGCGATCTGGTTGGCGTCGATCTCCGTGGCGAGGCCGTCGAGCAGTTGGAGGACCTCGTGCGGGGGGAGGTCCAGGCGGGCGTACGCGCGGACGGCCGTGCGGAGTTGGCCCATGACCGCCGCGGCGCGCACTCCGCGGCCCATGACGTCGCCGATGACGAGGGCGGTGCGGCCGCCGCCGAGGGTGATGACGTCGTACCAGTCGCCGCCTACCGCGGCCTCCGTGCCGCCGGGGTGGTAGACGGCGGCGATGCGCAGGTCGTCGGGTTCCTCCAGCTCCTGGGGCAGCAGGGAGCGCTGGAGGGTGACCGCGGTCTCGCGCTGGCGGCGTTCGCTGGCGCGCAGGCGGTCGGCCGCTTCGGCGTGGTCGGTGACGTCGGCGGCGAAGATCAGTACGCCGCCCTCTTCGGGGGTGGCCGAGACGTCGACGGGGGTGCAGGTGAACGTGTACGAGCGGCCGCCGGGGGCCTTGCGGGACTTGACGGTACGCGGCTTGGAGCTGCGCAGGACCTGGTCGAGGAGGGGCAGCAGGCCGACCTCGTCCAGTTCGGGCAGCGCCTCGCGCGCGGGCTCGCCGACCGGGCGTACGCCGAAGGCCGCGACGTACGCGTCGTTGACGTACGCGAGGCGGTGTTCAGGGCCGTGTACCAGAGCGACCAGGGCCGGGATGCGGTCGAGAACCTCGCGGACCGGCAGGTCGTCCACGGCGGGGACCGGCGGGGCCGCCTCGTCGTCGGTCAGCCGCTCGGCGCGGGCCGCGGGCACGGAGCTCTCCGGGGGGAGCGCATTCGACGAGCTGCCGGTCCGCGCTGCGGCGCGGCGCTGCGTTCCGGGGAGCCGGGCGCTCCAGCGCGTGAAGTTCACTGTGGGACAGGCCTCGTGGTTTTGAAGGGCGAGCGGTCGGCCCGCCCATGGTCGTGGACCAGTGTGTCCGACCGGACCGACATCCGTCAGACGCCGGCCCTGCCGAGGGAGTTCCCAAGTCGGGTCAGGACGACCCCTTCGGGTCCTGTGGAGGCTTTCCACCGGCCGCCAGTTCGAACTCCGCACGGGGATGTTCGAGCGAGCCGAGGGAGACGATCTCCCTCTTGAAGAGACCCGCGAGTGTCCACTCGGCCATCACACGGGCCTTGCGGTTGAAGGTCGGCACCCTGCTCAGGTGATAGGTGCGGTGCATGAACCAGGCAGAGTAGCCCTTCAACTTGCGCCCGTAGACGTGTGCGACGCCCTTGTGCAGTCCCAGCGAGGCGACGGACCCCGCGTACTTGTGGCCGTACTCCTCCAGGGGCTGTCCCTTCAGGGAGGCGGCGATATTGTCGCCGAGGGTCCTGGCCTGGCGCACCGCGTGCTGGGCGTTGGGCGCGCACTCCTTGCCGGGCTCGTCGGCCGTGATGTCGGGAACGGCGGCGGCGTCTCCCGCGGCCCACGCGTGCGCGACACCGTCGATGGCCAGGTGGGCGGTGCACTTGAGGCGGCCGCGCCCGTTCAGCGGCAGGTCGGTGGCGGCCAGGACGGGGTGCGGTTTCACGCCCGCGGTCCAGACGACCGTACGGGTCGGGAAGCGTGAGCCGTCACTCAGTACGGCGACCCGGTCGGCGCAGGAGTCGAGGCGGGTCTCCAGGCGTACGTCGATGTTGCGGCGCCGCAGCTCGGTGACGGTGTACTTGCCCATCTCCTCGCCGACCTCGGGCAGGATGCGGTCCGAGGCCTCGACGAGGATCCACTTCATGTCCTCGGGCTTGACGTTGTGGTAGTAGCGCGCGGTGTAGCGGGCCATGTCCTCGAGTTCGCCGAGCGCCTCCACTCCGGCGTAACCGCCCCCTACGAAGACGAAGGTCAGGGCCGCGTCGCGGATCGCGGGGTCACGGGTGGACGACGCGATGTCCATCTGCTCGATGACGTGGTTGCGCAGGCCGATGGCCTCTTCGACGGTCTTGAAGCCGATGCCGTGGTCGGCGAGGCCCGGAATCGGCAGGACGCGCGAGATGGAGCCGGGCGCGAGGACGAGTTCGTCGTAGGAGATCTGTTCCGCGGCCGCGCCCTCTTCCTGGGTCGCGAGCGTGGTGAGGGTCGCGACACGCTTGGCGTGGTCGATCGACTGGGCCTCGCCGATGACGATCTTGCACTGGTCGAGCACACGCCGCAGTGGCACGACGACGTGGCGTGGCGAGATGTTTCCGGCGGCCGCCTCGGGAAGGAACGGTTGATAGGTCATATAGGGATCAGGCGTGACCACGACGATTTCCACGTCGCCCCGCTTGAGCTCCTGCTTCAGCTTCCGCTGGAGCCGCAGGGCGGTGTACATCCCGACGTAGCCGCCGCCGACGATGAGAATGCGCGCTGGTTCCTTCACCCACCCATGACGCAACGAGCTCAGGAGTTTGTCCACAGCCCCGACAATTTGTGTGACCGACTGCCGGAGACGCGCAGGGTTGGCCGATTTGCCAGGCTCCGCAGAGTATGCCCAGGTCAGCGGGGGCGCGAGAGGTGAGCGTAGGGGGCGGAATCGGGACGTAAGCCGTCCGTACTCCGATCGGGGGGCGCTCCGTGCGGAACCTGCCCCTTCTGAATTGACTCCCACTCAACTATGTTCGTGTGTCATCGGGGTGCAGGGGGAAGCGCTCGGCGGGTCCGCACGACAGGTCGTGGGGCCCAGCCCGTTCCGCTCGCTCCGGCTGTCAATGGCGGGGAGAGTCTCCGGGGGGAGACGTCATTACCGGGGGAACACTTATGCATATTCAGGACACTCATTGGTCTACCGCGTCTGCCATCGCAACGGGCGGCGCGGTCGGTGCGGCGATGGGGAACGGACGCGGCGCGGGGGACGCGGCGCGCACGACACCGCTGCGCGTGGACGCACAGCGCAATCTGGAGCACGTACTGCGCGCGGCACGCGAGGTCTTCGGCGAGCTGGGGTACGGCGCGCCGATGGAGGACGTGGCGCGGCGCGCGCGGGTCGGCGTCGGCACGGTGTACCGGCGCTTCCCGAGCAAGGACGTCCTGGTCCGGCGGATAGCCGAGGAGGAGACCTCCCGGCTGACCGACCAGGCGCGGGCGGCACTCGGGCAGGAGGACGAGCCGTGGTCGGCGCTCTCGCGCTTCCTGCGGACGTCCGTGGCCTCGGGCGCGGGGCGGCTGCTGCCGCCGCAGGTGCTTCGGGTGGGTGTCGCGGACGACGGCCTGCCCCTCGACGGGGCGCGGGTGCCGCAGCAGCGGTCCCAGCCGGTCAACGGCGAGCTGCGGCTCGTGGAGCAGCGGCCCGCGGTCGCCGAGGCGGTCGTGGCGCCCGAGGACGACGCCGGGGCGGCTCAGCTGCTCGAGGTCGTGGGCCGGCTCGTGGACCGGGCGCGTGCGGCGGGCGAGCTGCGTACGGACGTGACCGTGTCCGACGTCCTGCTGGTCATCGCCACGGCGGCGCCCTCGCTGCCGGACGCGGCCCAGCAGGCGGCGGCCTCGGCGCGGTTGCTGGACATCCTGCTGGAGGGGCTGCGGTCCCGTCCCATGTGAGTCGCGTCGGCGGCGAGCTGCCCGAGACACCTTCCGTCCGGGGAGGACCGGCTGGGTCTTCCCCGGACGAGTGAACGCTGACGCTGCTGCGTGGCAAGTCCCCACGGACGAGTGGTTGGTCCGTTGTTCCTGGTCACGGCGCCGGGACCGTGTGGCACTCTTCCCGGTGTTCGGGTCCGAGTGAGCAGGCGGGGGCTTTCCGCGATGAGCGGTGACGGGTGGGACGGGTCGCTTTGCGACGGTGGTTCGGTTTTCGGCGGGCTGCCCTCGCGGCAGGTACCGAGTCAGGGCGGTCCGTGGAGGGGCGGTCCGTCGAAGGGTGCTTCTTCGGCGGGTGCTTCCTCGGCGGGTGCTTCTGAGTTTTCGCCGTCGCCGGGGCAGCCGCCGTCCGACGCCGAGCTGATCGCGCGGATGCGTTCGGGCGACGACACGGCGTACGAGGAGCTGTACCGGCGCCACGCCGAGTCCGTGCGCCGGTACGCGCGCACGTGCTGCCGGGACGCGCACACCGCCGACGATCTCACGGCCGAGGTCTTCGCCCGCATGCTCCAGGCCGTACGCGGCGGCTCGGGCCCCGAGCACGCCGTACGCGCGTATCTGCTCACGACCGTACGCCGCGTCGCCGCGACCTGGATGAAATCGGCGAAGCGTGAGCAACTGGTCGAGGACTTCGCCGTGTTCGTGGCGCAGGCCGCGCGCGTCGACGAGGTGGCGGACGGCACGGCCGCCCTGGGCACCTTCGGAACGGGCCTCGACCTGGGCGCGGATGTGCGGGCGATGCACGAGGCCGAGCAGTCGATGGCCGTGCGGGCCTTCCGGTCGCTGCCCGAGCGGTGGCAGGCCGTGCTGTGGCACACCGAGGTCGAGGACGAGTCGCCGAGCGAGGTGGCCACGCTCTTCGGGCTGGACGCCAACGGCACGCGCGTCCTGGCCAGCCGGGCTCGCGAGGGCCTCAAGCAGGCCTATCTGCAGGCGCATGTGAGCGCGACGCTGAGCGAGAGCGAGGAGTGCGCGCGCCATGCCGACCGGCTCGGCGCGTACGCCCGCGGCGGGCTGCGCACGCGGGCCGAGCGAGGGCTGCGCAAGCACTTGGAGCAGTGCGCCAGGTGCCGGCTCGCCGCCGGTCAGATCGAGGAAGTCGCCGGTGGGATCCCCGCGCTCGTGCCGGTTGCGGTCATCGGTTGGTTCGGCGCCGCCGGGTACGCGAAGGTGGCCACGCTCATCGCCGGCGGCGGTGCGGGTGCTGGTGCGGGTGCGGCCGGAGCGGCGACCGGAGCGGCGGGCAGCGCCGGAGGCGGGGCGGCCGCCGAGGGGCTCGGGGCACCCGCGAAGACCGGAATCGCGGCGAGCGTCATCGCGGTGGCCGCCGCGGCGGTGGCGTACGCGATGGCGGGCCACGGCGACCCGCTCGAGAAGCCCGACGCCCGGACGCCGGTGTCAGCGCCCGTCGTCGAACCGGACATCGGACCGGACCTCGAACCGGACAACGGACCGAGCGCGCAGTCGTCGTCCCCGAAGTCGCAGAGGTCGCAGAAGTCGCAGAAGTCGCAGAAGTCGCCGAACCCGCAGAAGCAGGCGTCGGAACCGAAGCACAAGTCGCAGCCGAAGCAGGCGTCGGAGCCGAAGCCGCCGGGTCCGGCGGCCGCCCCTTCACCGACGCAGCGGCAGACGCCGGCACCGACACCGACGCGCACACCGACACCGGAGCCGAATCCGACACCGAGCCCCACCAGCCCCACCCCGAAAGCCGCACCCTCACCGGCTTCTACAGCGACACCGGCTCCCACGCCGGAGCCCAACCGCGCACCGGACCCGACGCCGACGCCGACTCCCACACCGCCCGCGACCCCGGCGGACCAGCAGTCGAGCGAGTGGGAGTGCGGCGTCACCGTGTACGGCGAGGCCACGTTCACCATCGATCTCCGCCGCGCGTGCGCCGCGTACGAGGGGCTGGTCGGGGCCCAGAGAGGCGAGTCGGCGGTTCCCCCGCACCTGACCCTGACCGGGAAGGACACGGTCGGCCTGGTCGTCGAGTTGCGCTGAGGCCTGAGGTCTGAGGTCTGAGATCTGAGGTCCTGCCCCTCTACCCCTGCCGAGCCGCCCCCGCCCCCAAGGCACCCCGCTGCGGCACGATCCCGCCAGGTACCGCCCGCTGGCGCGCGGGCGTGCCCGTCCAGCACGTTCCCCGGCGGTCCAGCAAGCGGCCGAGCCACAGTTCGAGGGAGACAAGGTCGGCGAGGCCCTCCAGGGGGAGGGGTTCGCCGTCGGCCGCTGCCCGG
Organism: Streptomyces montanus; assembly: GCF_005786655.1. Lineage (NCBI taxonomy): Bacteria > Bacillati > Actinomycetota > Actinomycetes > Kitasatosporales > Streptomycetaceae > Streptomyces > Streptomyces montanus. Next base: position 57,592 of record NZ_VBZC01000053.1, on the reverse strand, counting down.
AGGGCCTTGCGGACGACGCGGGCCTCGACCAGGCCCGCCTGGGCGAGGAGGGGCGTGTCGAAGAGGTCGACCAGGTCGTCGACGGCGGCGCGCAGGCCCGTGCGGGCGGCGGCCGCGGAGGAGGCGTGGGAGGGTGCGCCCCAGCCGGGCGGGAGGTCGGCGACGCCGGCGCCCTCCAGGACCGTACGGAGGATCGCGGCACGCGCGCCCGGCTGGACGCGCAGGGCCTCGGGCAGGGCGCGGCAGGCGCGGACGACCTGGTTGTCGAGGAAGGGCGCGTGCAGCCGCTGGAAGCGGACCTCGGCGGCCTGCTCCAGGATGCGCAGGTCGGCGGCGTGCCGGGCGAGCGCCGCACGCGCGCGGTGGTCGCCGGGCCGCTGGCCGGGGCCGACACCGGCGCGGCTCGTCGCACCCGTCAGGCGAACCGATACTTCAGCGAGTGCCTCACCCGTCAGCCAGCGCGCCGCGGGCCCGGGTCTGGCCCAGGTGAGCGCGGCGAGCGACGCCCCCACAGCACCTCCCGGCTCCTCGAACCGCCTGTGCAGCAGCCGGTCGGCGAGTCCCTGGACGCCGACGAGGTAGGGCGTACGGGCGAGCTTGCGCGCCGCGCTGTACACGCGCGCGGGGACCATGACGGAGCCGTCGGCCCTGGCCAACGCCGCCACGGGGCGCACCAGGTGACGTCGTTTGCGGTCCATCAGCAGGTCGGCGAGGCGCGCCGGGTGTGCGTCCAGGACCTGCCGGGCACCGTACCCGGTGAAGTGGTCGGCGCTGCCCGAGGCGAGCCTCGCGCGGTGGCGGGCCGCCGTGACGAGCGAAGGGCTCGGTTCGTCGGTGAGCGGGCCGTCCAACTCGGCGTACGGAAGCACCTCTTCGCCGCCCGCGACCACCACGTGGTGCAGCCGGGGGTTGGCGGCCAGCGTCCCGGCGCGCTCCAGTTCGGCCTCGCGGCCCCGCACGGCCAGGTCGTTGAACGTGACCGCGAGGAGACGCTCACCAGCGCCGGTGCCGTGCCCCAGGACGGTGCCCGGCATGCCGGGGAGGCCGGCGGCCAGGAGGGCGAGCGTTCCCGAGGCGGGTCCTCCGGAGAGGTCGGCCCCGATGCCGGGCACGGGCATGCCGCGCGCCGCGCGCCGTTCGGCGGGTCCCATCCCGGGGACGGGACCGGGGTCCACATCGGCGCCGGGGACATGCCGGGGGGCCGCCAGACGTGCGCGTACGGCCTCGACCAGGGCGTCGCGTACGGCGTCCACGGCGCTGTCCGGGTCGGCGGAGGGTGCCGCGACCGCGAGGGAGGCCACCGGTTCGTAACCGGCGATCTCGCGTGCGCCCGCGCGCAGGATCAGCGCGTGCCCCGGGGGAATGCGCTGCACGCCCAGGTAGGGCGTGGAGTCGTGCAGGGCCGCGGGGACGTCGGGCGCGGCGAGCAGCGCCGCGAGGTGCCCGAAGTCGAGGTTGGCCTCGATGAGGTCGGCGAGGGGCAGTGCTGCCGTGGCGTACGCCGTGCCGCCCGCCCAGGGGGTGTAGAACACCGGCCGTGCGCCGGCCAGATCGCCGCTCACGGTCACCCGGCGACCGACCTGGACGATGGCCGTGTAGCTGCCGGACCAGGCCGTCAGATGGCGAAGTGCCCCGCCGCGCGCGGCGAACAGGCCCACGCGCAGCTCTTCGTCGGAGGCGCCGCAGGTGCCGAGCACCGCGATCCGGGTCTGTGCGTCGGCCTTCACGACGCGCACCTCGTCGGGGCGCCAGTCGCCGACGGCCCAGAGCGGATCGGGGTCGCCCCACAGGAGTTGGGACCCCACGGGGTGCACCGTCTCGCCGTTGTTGCCGGTAGCGCCCGCCGAGCCGATCTCGGAGACACCAGCGGTGGTACTGCTCCACCCCACCAACCACCGCATCGCCGCCTCCACAGGCTGTGGACAACCAGTGCACCGCACGAACTGGGCACCATGCTGCCACGAAGAAAGCGCGACGGAGGCTCCCCGCCCCCGCTTGCACTCCCCGGAGTGCGCCCCTGAGGAGATGCCCGCGATGAGGCGAACGCACGCACGAGACAAGGAGGTGACGACGTGAATGCGCCCCCGGTACGCTCCCCAAAAACGCCTAACGCGCCCTCAAGTCCCATGGTGGGAGGGGGTATTCCGCACCCGCAAGCGTGGTCGATTTTCAGCCAAATCGGCGATGGGCAGCCAGGCTTGCACACGCTCTGTGCATGCTCAGCGCAACGCACAGTCCGGGAGGCGGGGTTCGCCTCCCGGACCGGTCCGCCGCCCGCGGGGATGAAGGCGGCGGTGTCCCCCAGCCCGCTGGATCCAGTACAGCGGGCCGACCCACGCAGGTTCCATGGAAACGCTTCCGCGATGGCCGGAGAAGAGCGCACGGCCGGGCGCACAGCCACACAGCGGGAGCACACCGCGACGCTGCGTACTTGCGTGCGGACCACAATCCCGCCATCCGGAATTATGCCTCTTAACGCTTGGGATGCGGCGAACTACGCTGGGTTTACGAATGCCGCGTGGTTATGCCAGCGCGGCAGCCGTCTGTGTCGAGGGGTGGCGCATGTCCAGGGAGCAACGCGGGCCGAACGAAAAACTCGGCGCCGTTCTCGCCCTCGCGGGAATCAGCAACGCAGGACTCGCACGACGCGTCAACGACCTTGGCGCCCAACGCGGGTTGACTCTTCGCTACGACAAGACGTCGGTGGCGCGCTGGGTGTCGAAGGGGATGGTGCCGCAGGGTGCGGCGCCGCACCTCATCGCCGCGGCCATCGGCCAGAAGCTCGGCCGCCCCGTCCCGCTCCACGAGATCGGTCTGGCGGACGCGGATCCCGCACCGGAAGTGGGCCTCGCCTTCCCCCGTGACATAGGACAGGCGGTGAAGTCGGCGACCGAGCTGTACCGGCTCGACCTCGCCGGACGCCGGGCCGGCTCCGGCGGCATCTGGCAGTCGCTCGCCGGATCGTTCGCGGTGAGCGCGTACGCGACTCCCGCATCGCGGTGGCTGATAACCCCGGCCGACAGTTCGGTGGCGCGCGACGCGAGCCCGGTGGAAGGCTCCGGGGCACCGATGAAAGTCGGCCACAGCGACGTACTGAAGCTGCGGGAGGCCGCCGAGGACGCCAGGCGCTGGGACTCCAAGTACGGAGGCGGCGACTGGCGTTCGTCGATGGTGCCGGAGTGCCTGAGGGTGGAGGCGGCGCCGCTGCTGCTCGGCGCGTACTCGGACGAGGTGGGCCGCGCCCTGTTCGGAGCCAGCGCGGAACTCACCCGCCTCGCCGGCTGGATGGCCTTCGACACCGGTCAGCAGGAGGCCGCCCAGCGCTACTACATCCAGGCGCTGCGCCTCGCGCGCGCGGCCGCGGACGTACCGCTCGGCGGCTATGTCCTGGCATCGATGTCGCTGCAGGCCACCTACCGTGGCTTCGGCGACGAGGGCGTCGACCTCGCGCAGGCGGCGCTGGAGCGGAACCGGGGCCTGGCCACGGCCCGCACGATGAGCTTCTTCCGCCTGGTCGAGGCACGCGCCCACGCGCGCGCCGGTGACGCCCAGGCGGCCGGCGGGGCCCTGCGGGCCGCCGAGGGCTGGCTGGAGCGGGCCCGCGACGGCGACCAGGACCCGTCCTGGCTGGGCTTCTACTCGTACGACCGTTTCGCCGCCGACGCCGCCGAGTGCTACCGCGACCTCAAGGCACCCCGCCAGGTCCGCCGCTTCACGGAGCAGGCACTGTCGAAACCGACGGAGGAGTTCGTACGCTCCCACGGCCTGCGCCTCGTGGTGTCCGCGGTCGCCGAGCTGGAGTCGGGCAACCTGGACGCGGCATGCGAGCAGGGCGTGCGAGCGGTGGAGGTCGCGGGGCGCATCTCCTCGGCCCGCACCACCGAGTATGTGAAGGACCTGCTCCACCGGCTGGAGCCGTACGGCGACGAGCCGCGCGTGGTGGAGTTGCGGGAGCGGGCGCGGCCGCTGTTGGTTGCACCGGCCTGACCCGGTTCCGAAGCGTCTGCCTGCTTTGTGCGATCTTGGGGCTACCGGTTGTGTGTGGCTGGTCGCGCAGTTCCCCGCGCCCCTTCGGGGCGCGGGTTTGAGCACGTTGTCAGTGGCGCAGGGCACTATCTAGGTGGGAGGTGGGATAGGTGCGTCGGGAGATCCCCTACGACTGTGACGTGCTCGTGATCGGCGGTGGGATCGTCGGGCTGTCGACGGCGTACGCGATCACGCGTGCCGCGCCGGGCACGCGGGTGATCGTGCTGGAGAAGGAGCCCGGCCCGGCCCGCCACCAGACGGGGCGCAACAGCGGTGTCATCCACAGCGGCATCTACTACCGCCCCGGCTCCCTCAAGGCGCGGTACGCGGTGCGGGGCGCCGCCGAGATGGTCAAGTTCTGCGCCGAGTACGGCATCGCGCACGCCGTCACCGGCAAGCTGATCGTCGCCACGGACCGCGACGAGCTGCCCCGGCTGCACGCACTGGTGCAGCGCGGCAGGGAGAACGGCATTCCGGTCCGCGAGCTCGGTCCGACCCAGATCGCCGAGTACGAACCGGAGGTCCGGGGCCTCGCCGCGATCCACGTCGCCACGACGGGCGTGTGCGACTTCGTGGGCGTCGCACGGCAGCTCGCGGAGGCCTCCGGGGCGGAGATCCGGTACGGGACGAAGGTCACGTACATCGATCGCCGACCCGACCTCGGGGTCGCGGTCCGTACGGGAGAGGGCACGATCGTACGCGCGCGGGTGATGGTCAACTGCGCGGGCCTCCACTGCGACGAGATCGCCCGCCTCGCCGGGGACGAGCCCGGGATGCGGATCGTGCCCTTCCGGGGCGAGTACTACTCGCTGGTGCGGCCCTCGCTGGTCAAGGGCCTCGTGTATCCGGTCCCGGACCCCGCGTTCCCCTTCCTCGGAGTGCACCTCACCCGGGGCATCGACGGAGGCGTCCACATCGGCCCGAACGCCGTGCCGGCCCTGGCCCGCGAGGGCTACGGCTGGACGACGGTCCGGATGCGTGAGCTGGGCGCCACGCTCGCCTGGCCCGGCTCCTGGCGGATAGCGCGGCGGCACTGGCGGTACGGCGGCGGTGAGCTGCGGCGCTCGGTGTCCAAGGCGGCGTTCACGGATGCGGTGCGGCGTCTGCTGCCCGCCGTGACTCCGGACGACCTGGTCCCGTCGGCCGCGGGCGTCCGCGCCCAGGCCGTGCTGCGTGACGGCACCCTGGTGGACGACTTCCTGATCCGCGAGGGGGCCCGCACGGTGCATGTCCTCAACGCCCCCTCCCCCGCGGCCACGGCTTCACTGCCGATCGGGCGCGAGGTGGGCCGACGGGTCCTGGGGGCCCTGGGCCGGGCGTGAGCGGGTGCGGGGGCCTGGGGGCGGGGCCCTCTGGGTGCGGGTGCGTGGGTGCGGGTGCGTGGGGCCGGGTGCATGGGTGCCGGTGCGTGGGTGCGGGTGCGTGGGGCCGGGTGCATGGGTGCCGGTGCGTGGGTGCGGCTGCGTGGGTGGGAGGCTTGGAGCAGGGCCGCTGCGCCCACCTCCCGCCTTCGTAGAATCAAAGCACTGTGTCTGAGTCCCGAAACACTTCCGAAGAGCCCCGCCACCGCGTCAAGGGCGAACCCCGCTTTCCCGACGGGCCCCGGGCCGACCCTGCCGGGTCCCACTTCGAGCGGCGGATCCGTAGCTTCCAACCGCGCCGGAGCCGGGTCACGCATGGGCAGGCGGACGCGTTGCAGCGGTTGTGGCCCAAGTGGGGGCTGGACATCGACGGCCGGCGGAAGCTCGACCTCGCGGAGCTGTTCGGGAACGACCGGCCCGCCGTGCTGGAGATCGGGTTCGGTATGGGCGAGGCCACCGCGCGGATGGCCGCGGCCGACCCCGACACCAACGTCCTCGCCGTCGACGTGCACACCCCCGGACAGGGCAACCTCCTCAACCTCGCGGACCGAAGCGGCCTGTCCAACGTCAGGGTCGGCAACGGCGACGCGATCATCCTGCTCCGCGAGATGCTGCCCCCGGACTCGCTGGACGGCCTGCGGGTCTATTTCCCGGACCCCTGGCCGAAGAAGCGCCACCACAAACGCCGCCTGATCCAGCCGGAGTTCCTCACCCTCGCCGCGTCCCGCCTCAAGCCGGGCGCGCTGGTGCACTGCGCGACGGACTGGGAGCCGTACGCCGAGGTGATGCTCGAAGTGCTCACCGCGCACCCGGACTTCGAGAACACCCAGCCGAACGGCGGTTACGCGCCCCGTCCCGACTTCCGGCCACTCACCCGTTTCGAGAGCCAGGGCCTGGACAAGGGACATGTGGTGCACGATCTGCTGTTCCGCCGCTGCGCCCCGTAAGAGGCGCGGGGAGCTGCGCGAGCAACCCACCACAATCCGCACGTCACACGCCCGCACGTCGTCCAGAGCCCGGCGGGGCGCAAAGTCACTGTCGCGAGCCCAGCCCGTCCCTCGTTAGGGTCATTGCTATGGCCGCCAGCCCCCAACCCCCCACGTTCCCCGGCATCCCCGCCGGAGGCGCACGGCGGCATGCGCACTGGTGGCAGCGCAGGTGGGTGCGCTACGGCGCGCTGAGCACCCTGCTCGCCCTCTCCGGCCTCGTGATCCTGGCCATGGTCCGCGAACAGACCGGCACGGAAGGCTTCTTGGTGGGCCTGGGCCTGGCCGTGCTGCCCGTCCCGCTGCTCATAGCCGCCTTCCGCTGGCTGGACCGGGTCGAGCCCGGGCCCTGGCGGAACCTGACGTTCGCCTTCGCCTGGGGCGCCTGTGCGGCGGCGCTGATAGCGATCGTCGCCAACAGCTTCGCGACCCAGTGGATAGCGACGGCCACCGCGGACCCGTCGAGCGCCGACACACTCGGTGCGACGGTCATAGCGCCGATCGTCGAGGAGTCGGCGAAGGCGGCGGCGGTGTTATTGGTCTTCCTGTTCCGCAGACGGGACTTCACCGGGATCGTCGACGGCGTGGTCATAGCCGGAGTCACCGCGACCGGCTTCGCGTTCACCGAGAACGTCCTCTACCTCGGCACCGCCTTCGGCACCGACCAGCTGAACGGCCACGGCGGCCTCGCCTCCGTCACCGCCGCCACCTTCTTCGTACGCGTGATCATGTCGCCCTTCGCGCACCCGCTGTTCACCGTGCTCACCGGCATCGGCTTCGGCATCGCCGCGCTGTCGGCGGACCGCCACCAGGTGCGACGCGTGCTGCTCCCGCTCATCGGCCTGCTGCTCGCGATGGGCATGCACGCCGTGTGGAACGGATCGTCGGCGTTCGGCGCGTACGGCTTCTTCGCGGTGTACGCGGCGTTCATGGTGCCCGCGTTCGGGCTGCTCACCTGGCTGGTCATCTGGACCCGCCAGCGCGAACTCGGCACGGTGCGCACCGAACTCCCCGCGTACGCGATGGCGGGCTGGCTCACCGTGCCCGAGCCGTTCGCGCTCGGCTCCATGCGGGCGCGGCGCATGGCGCGGGAGTACGCCGCCCACCACGGCGGGCGCACGGCGGGGCGGGCCGTCGCGGAGTACGAGGCGTACGCGACGTCTCTCGCGTTCCTGCGCCACCGGGGGCGCCGCGGCCGCGCGAGCGCCGACTTCGTCGTACGCGAACGGGAACTGCTGTGGGAGCTGTGGGCCCGGCGCGACGTCGCCAGGCCCGCGCTGGCGTACGCGGCCAGGGCGATGGCTCCGGCTCCTGTTCCGGTTTCTGTTCCTGCTTCGGTCCCGCCACCGTGGCCGGGGCCGGGGCCGGGGCCGGGGTCAGAGCCAGGTCCAGGGCCGTGGTCGGGGCCGGGTCCAGGGCCGTGGTCGGGTGCGGGGCCTGGGCCGGGCTACGGGTACCCGCAGGGGCAGCAGGCGCCCTACCCGGCGTACGGGTATCTGCACGGTCAGCCGGCGCCCTACTCGGCGTACGGGTATCCGCACGGGCAGCCGGCGCCCTACCCGGCGTACAACCCCTATCGCACGTGAGACGCCATCAGGCCGAAGCCCGCGTCAGCCGTGCCAGCTCGTCGTCCGTCAGCTCCAGGTCCGCCACCCTCAGCAGCGCCGGAAGCTGCTCCACCGTCCGGGCCGAGGCTATCGGTGCCGCGACGGTCGGGCGGGAGGCGAGCCAGGCCAGCGCCACCGTGGCGACCTCCGCGCCCCGTGCCCGCGCGACCTCGTCCAGCGCGGCCAGCACACGAGGCCCCCGCTCCGACTCCAGATGCGCGCCTGCCGCCCCGGCCCGCGCGCTGTCGACCTCGACGCCCGGCCGGTACTTGCCGGTGAGGAAGCCGGAGGCGAGGGCCCAGTAGGGCACGGCGGCCAGCCCGCTGCGGGACGCCACGTCCTGGAGCGGGCCCTCGTATGTGTCACGGGAGACGAGGTTGTAGTGGGGCTGCAGCGCGACGTACCGCGCGAGGCCCTCGCGGTCGGAGAAGTCGAGGGACTCCTGAAGTCGCGCTGCGGAGATGTTGGACGCGGCGATCGCGCGCACCTTGCCGGACCGCACCAGTTCGTCCAGCGCCGTGATGATCTCCTCGACCGGCACCGACGGGTCGTCGCGGTGCGTGTAGTAGAGGTCGATGTGGTCGGTCCGCAGTCGTCGCAGCGAAGCCTCGGCCGCGGCCTTGATGTTGGCCGCGGACAGTCCTGGGTACTGGGGATGGGAGCCGACCTTGGTCGCGACGACGACGTCGGCACGGTTGCCGCGCGCGGCCAGCCAGTCGCCGACGACCGTCTCCGACTCACCGCCCTCGTTGCCCGGAGCCCATGACGAGTAAGTGTCGGCCGTGTCCACGAAGTTGCCGCCCGCGGCGGCGTACGCGTCGAGTACGGCGAAGGACTGCGCGCGGTCGGCGGTCCAGCCGAAGACGTTGCCACCGAGAGCGAGCGGAAAGACCTCGAAGCCTGACGCGCCCAGCGTGCGAAGAGTGAGAGAAGGCATGGGGACGTCAACGGCCGTACCGGACGGCCGTATTCCATGCACGCCGCACGCCTGCACACCGCACGTACGCCCACCCTTTCGGACGTACGTGCTCAAAGTCCCCTGGCTGCTTGCGGGTTGCCGCTTACGGTCCGCTTACGGGTTGATGCCCTTGCTCCGCAGCCACGCCATCGGGTCGATCCCTTCCCCGCCGGCCGTGTGGACCTCCAGGTGGAGGTGCGCCCCGGTGACGTTGCCGGTCGCGCCCACGCGGCCGATGACGTCGCCCGTGTTGACCTTCTGCCCGACGCTGACGCTGATGGACGACTGGTGGGCGTACCAGAGCTCCGTGCCGTCGTCGAGGGTGATCACCGTGCGGTAGCCGTACGAACCGTTCCACCCGGCCTCGGTGATGGTGCCGCTGTGGATCGCCTTGAGCGGCGTACCCGTGGGAGCGGCGAAGTCCAGACCGGTGTGGTAGCCGGAGGACCACAGCGAGCCGGCCTGCCCGAAGGTCGAGGAGATGGTGTACGAGGAGGTGGGCAGCGAGTAGCTCTTCGCGAGTTCCGCGAGACGCTCCGCCTCGGCCTTGCGCTTGGCCTCCTCCTCCGCCTTCTTCTTGGCGGCGGCGGCCTTGGCCTCGGCCTCTTCCCTCTCCTTGGCGGCCGCCTCGGCGGCCTTCTTCGCGGCGGCGGTCTCCGCGGCCTCCTGGGCCTCGCGGTCCACCTGGTCCTGCTGCCGCTCGGCCTGCAGCATGATGCGGGCGCGCAGGGCCTCGCCCGCGTCCGAGTTGCCCTGTTCCGCGTCGGCGGTGGTCAGACCCACGCTGCTGAGCGACGTCGTGTCATCGGCTTCCGCGGAGTCGTCCGCGAACATCGAGCCCACGGACGGCAGATCGGGCATCGAGATGGAGACGGGCGGCTTGCCGGTCTGCGCGCTGGCCATGCCACCCGCGCTGACGGCCGCGATGACGCCGACGCCCAGAACCGTGGAGCTGCGGGCGAGACCTCCGCCACGCTGCTTACTGACGCGGTGCCGGCCCCGAACGGGTCGGAGGGAATCCTCGGTGGGGTTCCACTCCTCCCAGGTCTCCTCGTCCTTACGGATGCCGTAGCCGAAAGTGTCGGGATTGAACTCACTCGGCGCGGACGAGGTTTGCGGGGCAGGCCGGTTGGACGCCACGTAGGCGCACTCCTTTCCTTCCTTCTCGCCTACCGGGTTAGCTGACGGGTTCGGAGCAGGAAGGTCTCCTACGCGCGTCAATCATGGTGTCGCACACCATGAACAACGCCCGATTCACCCCAAGTTGGTGGTTCCCCGGTTCCCTTTCGAGATTCGGCACGTGCGCACGGAGCCGCCTCTTGTGACGGCTGGGACGACCGCGCTGCGTTATCGAACGTTAATAGAGGCAGGCACTGGATTCCAAGCTGTTCTGGATGATCGTTAACGTTTTTGGCCTGGACTTACGGGTCAAGAGGGGAGTAAATCGGGCGAGTTGATTGACTCTCGACCCAGTGGCCTTTGATGACGAAGTGTCAGATGTTACGCGGAGTGGGGTCGTTCGACTACCGAGGGTCACGTGAGGGGCTCGGCTTCACCGATGCCACAGGGAAGACGACGAAGAACTCCACGAGGCTTTGGAGAACTCCACGAGGTGCCAAAGAACTACAAGAACGCACCGAAGAAGTCCAAAAAGCGCTGAAGACGTACAGAAAGCACCGGACAGGACCGAAGACACCCGGAAACACTCAGGGCCGGAAAACACTCAGGGCCGGAATCCATAGGATTCCGGCCCTGAGCCTTCAGTAGCGGGGACAGGATTTGAACCTGCGACCTCTGGGTTATGAGCCCAGCGAGCTACCGAGCTGCTCCACCCCGCGTCGTTAAGATCAGTGTACGCCATCGGCGGGGCCCTCAGCACACGGCTTTACGTCCCCTGCCCGTCCTGCCCGCCGGCCGCCCGGAGGAGGTGGCGGTTGGGCTCGGCGGCCCGCTCCTCGAATTCCGGGAGCACGACGACGTCGGCGCCCTCCGCGGCCAGCAGCCCGCCCCCGTCAGCGGACGCCACGAACGTGTCGGGCTCGCGCCAGGCGGTGACCACGCGGCGCACTCCCGCGTCGATGATCAGCCGCGCGCAGGGGGTCGGCCGGGAGGCGCGGCGGGCACAGGGTTCCAGGCTGCTGTAGACGGTGGCGGTGGCAAGGCGCGGGTCGGCCGGGTCGAGTTTGGCGAGCGCGGCCTCCTCGGCGTGCGACACCGCGTCGGACTCACGGGAGTACCCGCGGGCCAGCTCCGTGCCGTCGGCCGCGACGACGACCGCGCCGACGCTGAAGGCGGTTCGCGAGGGCGGACACTGGGCGGCGAGGTCACACGCGGTCTCCAGCCAGTGCCGGTCTGCGGCGGAGGCGAGCTCTCCGACGCCGGGCGCCGTGGGCACGTACCGCATGAGCACCACATCGCCCACCGGCCGCGTCTCCACCAGCCGCATCCGGTTGCGCACCCCGCCCGGGTAGCCGCCCGGCCCGAACAGCCGCGGCGCGTCCGGCTCCCCGACGACGAGCGGCGCGAGGGCGAGCTGCAACTCGTCCGCGAGCCCCTGCTGGAGCAGCTGGGTGTGCACCAGCCCGCCCCCTTCGACCATGAGCCGCCGCACGCCCCGTACGTCATGAAGGTGCTCGAGTACGGCCTGCCAGTCGAGCGCGGGCCCGACGGGAACGACATCGACGCCCAGCCCGCGCAGGGCCGCTGTGGCCTTCGCCACACCCAGGTCCGTCGTGTAGACGACCTTCTCCCCGCCCGTGGACCAGAAGTTGAGAGCCGGGTCGAGGTCCCCGCTGCCGCTGACGGTGACCTTCAGCGGATACTCCGGGCGGCCGGTGGCGGCTCGGGCCGCCCGGCGCTCGGCGGAGTTGACCAGGAGACGGGGGTTGTCCGCGCGCAGCGTTCCCGCGCCGACCAGGATCGCGTCGGACGCCGCCCGCACCTCGTCGACCCGGTCGAAGTCGGCAGGTCCGGAGAGGACGAGCCGTTCGGGGCCGGTGTCGTCCAGGCAGCCGTCGAGGGAGACGGCTGCGGACAGCAGGACGTAGGGGCGGGGCATCGGCGCACTCCCTCTCGGAGACCTGGCACTCATCAGGGCATCAGGGCGTCAGGATCTCGCAGGTTGATTCAACTTTTAAACAGTACCTACACTGGCGGCATGACGACCCGCTGGCTCACCCCCGAGGAGCAGCGCGCCTGGCGCGCGTACATCGCGGCCTCCCAGCTTCTGGAGGACGCGATCGACCGGCAGCTCCAGCAGGAGGCCGGCATGCCACACCTCTACTACTCCATCCTGGCCGCCCTTTCCGAGGCACCCCACCACTGTCTGCGCATGACCGACCTCGCCGAGCGGCTGAAGATCACCCGCAGCCGGCTGACCTACGCCGTGACGCGCCTGGAGAAGGACGGCTCGGTACGCCGCGAAGGATGCCGCATGGACAAGCGGGGCAGTCTGGCGTTCCTGACCGACGAGGGGATGGCCCTCCTGGAACGTACGGCGCCCGGCCATGTCGAGACGGTCCGCGCCTCCCTCTTCGAGCACCTCACCGAGCAGCAGGTGGGGCAGCTGGAGGAGATCTGTACGGAGGTCGCGCGGGCTCTCCAGGGAGACGGGGCGCAGTCGGCGCCCGACGACCTGCCCTGGCGGCGCCGCTCCTCCACCCCTTGCACGTGAGCTGAGCCACCACCTGCCTCCGCACCGTTGCTTAAACTTTAAAGCATGAGCTAGGGTCTCGATCCGAGGAACTGCTTCAAATCTGAAGCAGACCACGATTGGACCGGAGAACCCGCATGCCCGACTTCCCCGCCGCCACCCCGCGCGCACGCGTCCGGGTACCGCTGCGCTTTGACGACGGCTACAGCGTCGACGCCGAACTGGTCACGTTCCACGGGCTGAGCGACGGCCAGGAACACGTGGCGATCGTCCTCGGACCCCCTTCGGCGACCCCTCTGGTCCGCCTCCACTCCGAGTGCCTGACGGGCGACGTCTTCGGCTCGGCCCGCTGCGACTGCGGCCCCCAGCTCCGCGAGGCCGTCGAACAGATCGCCACGCGTGGCGGCGTACTCCTCTACCTCCGCCAGGAGGGACGGGGCATCGGCCTCTACAACAAGCTCGACGCGTACGCCCTCCAGGACCAGGGCCTCGACACGTACGCCGCGAACACGGCCCTCGGCCTGCCGGAGGACGCCCGCGACTACACGGCGGCGGCCCAGATGCTGGCGGCGCTCGGCGTCACGGAACTGGATCTGCTCTCCAACAACCCCGACAAGGCGGAGCAGCTCCGCGCCCTGGACATCGATGTGCAGCGGCGCGTCCCGACGGGCGTCTTCACGACGGACCACAACGTCCGGTACCTGCGGGCGAAGGTCCTGCAGACCCAGCACACGCTGCCGCTGGCGGAGCTGACGGCGAGCTGACGCCCGGCGCCTCCCTGTCCAGTGGCCGACCTGATCAGGGGCCGACCTGTTCAGTGGCGGACCTGATCAGTGGCCGACCGGCGGTGGTCCGGTGATCACCGCACGGCGCCTCGTGTCCGGTCGGCACCGGCCGTGCGTGTCACGGCGAGGGCGGCGCCAAGAGTGGGGTAGACGGGCACGGCGTGGGCCAGGCGGCTGATCTGCAGGATGCGCAGGACCCGTCCCTCGGGGCAGACGAGGCGCAGTTCGCCCTTCCCCTCGCGCAGCAGGGTGCGGACGGCCATGAGGGTGCTCAGCCCGTCCACGTCGGTGTAGGACAGCTCGGACAGGTCCACGATCAGACGCAGCGGGTGCCGGCCCTCCTTGATCACGGATGCCACGCTGTCGCGCAGCTCCGGGGCCGTGCCGGTGTCGAGGATCCCCCTGACCTCCATCACGGCCCAGCCGTTCTTCTCCCAGTGCGACGCCAGGAACAGGGTCATGGCCATGGCGGCCTCCTGTGCTTCTGGTTCCTTGATTCGCCTGAGTGCGATGCCCGTCCGGGCTCCGGAGCCCGGATTGCCTTCGAACCGCCTTCGACTGTTCCTGTACCCCGTTCCGCTCATCTCATCTTGACCGGACAGCGCTCAAGTTTTATCCAGGTGAGTGGGGAGGTTGGACCCACACCCGCAGCCCGGAGGGTCGGCTGACAATGAACGGGACCCGGCCGCGGAACACCCGGTCGCAGCGCCTGCTGGAGGAACGCACCGCCGATCTCCAGCGGGTGAAGGCCGAGTACGACAACTACCGCAAGCGGGTGCGCCGCGACCGTATGGCGGTCCGCGAGATCGCGGTGGCCAACGTGCTGCGCGCTCTGCTGCCGGTGCTGGACGCCGTCGACCGTGCGGGCGAACACGAGCCCATGACGCGAGGCCTGAAGGACATCGCCGACACCCTGGAGACCCAGCTCGGCTCGCTGGGCCTGCAGGCGTTCGGTGAGGAGGGCGAACCCTTCGACCCCACCCGCCACGACGCCGTCACGCACCACATTTCCCCGGACGCCGACCGCCTGACCTGCACGGAGATCCTGCGCCCCGGCTACCGGCTCGGAGACCACCTGCTGCGTCCGGCCCACGTGGAGGTCACCGGTCCACCCCCGCACGACGGAAACCCGGACCGGACGCGGCCTTGAGTCCCACGACAGCCTTGAGTCCCGGTCCGCCGCCTCCACGCATCGCCCCCGAAAACGAGACAGCGCCCAAGCCGACCGAAGCCGACCTGGACGCTGCGTAGCAGGTCAGAGGCAATATCCCCCGCCCGCCACCGGTAGGCCCTGTGGGACTCGAACCCACAACCAATGGATTAAAAGTCCACTGCTCTGCCAATTGAGCTAAGGGCCCTGGCGATGTTGCTCCCCCGAGCATAGCCGGACGTGGCCGGGTCGCCGATCGGGTATCGGTGAGCCGGCCACGATGAGCGGTCGGAACCGGGCGGAACGTCAGGGATCGACCGGATCCGGAGCGCCCGTGCGGGCCGCCTGACGGGCGAGGGTGCGTTTGTGGTCCGGGTTGAGGAACCAGTGGCGGGCGGAGGCCAGCCACCAGGCGGCGGCGAAGCCGAGGACGACCAGGACCGCGATGGGGGCGTAGTTGAAGGTCTCCCAGGTGACCGGGGACACCTGGGGCAGCATGAAGAGGATCGTGATGACGGCCACCCAGGCCACGGAGATCACCCCTACGACGCGCGACCAGCGCCCCAGATGCCAAGGACCGCGTTCGAAGGAGTCGCCCTTGCGGAGGCGGAGCAACGTCGGGATGACGTACGCGATGTAGAGGCCGATCACGGCGATCGACGTCACCGCCGCGTACGCGGTCACATTGATCAGGTACGGGAGGCCGAGCACCAACGCCCCCAGCGCCGCCAGCCACACCGCCGCGACAGGTGTGCGCGTGCGGGGGCTCACCGTGTGCCACAGGTGTGAGAAAGGCAACGCCCCGTCGCGCGAAAAAGCATAGATCATGCGGGAGTTGGCGGTCACGGACGCCATGCCGCAGAACAGCTGGGCGCCGATCACCACCAGCAGAAGCAGTTTGCCCGCCGTCGCGCCCAGCGCGTCGAGGAGGATCTGGGCGGGTGGCACCCCGGTGGCGGACCCGAGAGCGCCGTCGTACGACTGGATCGCGAAGGTGAAGCCCAGCAGCAGGACGAAACCCGCGATCCACGACGTCCAGATGGAGCGGACGATGCCCTGCGGGCCAGCCGTGGACGCGTCGTGCGTCTCCTCGGTCATGTGCGCGGACGCGTCGTACCCGGTGAAGGTGTACTGCGCCATCAGCAGGCCGAGGAGGACGACGTACAGGCCGCTGCCCCACCCCGTGTTGTTCACGAACTCCGTGAACACGAACGACGCCGACTGGTGCCGGTCCGGTACGAAGGCCAGCGCGCCCACGATCACCGCGACACCCAGCACGTGCCACCACACGCTGATGCTGTTGAGGAGGCCGACGATGCGTACGCCGAAGGTGTTGAGGAGTCCGTGGAGCAGGAGGATCCCGGCGAAGAGCAGGATCGTACGGCCGGGGGTGACCTCGAAGCCGAACTCGAGGTTCAGATACGCCCCCAGGAACGACGCCGCCCCGAAGTCGATGCCCGCCGTCACCGCCACCTGGCCGAGGACGTTGAACCACCCCGTGAACCATGCCCAGGCGGCCGCGCTCCTGGCCGGTGCCAGTCGATGGGCCCAGAAGTACAACCCGGCGGACGTCGGATAGGCCGAACAGATCTCGGCCATCGCGAGCCCGACGATCAGCGTCATCAGACCGACCGCGACCCAGCCCCAGGTGATCACGGCGGGGCCGCCGGTGTTCATGCCGAACAGGTACAGCGTCAGACAGCCTGACAGGACCGAGATGATCGTGAAGGAGACCGCGTAATTGGAGAACGCCGACATGCGGCGGGCGAGAACCTGCGTGTAGCCCAGCTGGGCCAGCCGTTCCTCGTCCGAGACGGCCTGCGCCGAGGCGGTGGCCGAGGAGTCGCGCGCGGAGGGAGTTGTCATGCCCCCAGCGATTCCCTCACTGGGGGCATGACATGCGCCAACTGGCAGCCTATTTGGCTAAAAAACGCCCTTGCGTGTGCTCCGGTCCGTGGCGATCTTCGTGCGCGCCCGGCGCGTCACGTGGCGTCAGGGGCGTCAGAGGCCCGGCGCCCTCAGCGCGTGCCCTGGCCGCCCGTGAACGCGACCGTGCCCGTCGCCTTCAGGGCGTCGCCGCTGCCGTCCGCGGGCGTGCCGGTGAGCTCCCAGGTGTACGTGCCGTCGATGACGTACCGGCCGTCGCCCGTCCGGCCGTTCCACGAGAACGAGACAGCGGCGGCGTACTCCTCGGCCGCCCCCGTGAACACCGTGCGCCCGGCCTTGTTCCGGACCGTCACCCGGGCGTCGGTGACGGGCTTGGACAGCTGCCAGTCGGCGTCCCACACGCTGTCGGTCGCGGACTTGAGGTCCACGGACTTGTCGACCCGCGACTCGATCTCGGCCACCGGGGACGTGGGCACACCCGAGTCGACCACCTTGATCTCGGCGCTCTTCTCCTTCGCGTACGCGACCGCGCCGCCAAAGCGGTCGGCCTCCACGATCGGATACGCGTACTGGAAGGTGAAGGCCTCGATGGTGCGCGTCGCGTCCCCGATCGGGGTCAGGTCGAGCCGGCCGCGGTCCCCGTCGTACGCCACCACATAGCCGTCGCCGAGGGTGCCGCGCGGGGCGTACGACCACTGCTGGGTCTGTGTGTTGTAGACGCCGTGGCCGTCGCTGATCGACCCCGAGGGATAGCAGTCCCAGTACACCCAGGGCCCGACGGCCTGCAGTTGCTGCGGCAGGCAGCCGTTGTAGGTGATCGGGTCCGTGGCCGTCGTCTCGCCGGACTTGAGGTCGACGGCCTGGAGCGTGCCCTCCGTGTCGCCCGGCATCCACAGCTTGGTGCCCCAGACCGCGAGCCCGCCCTGGCCCTGGCGGACCCGGAGCACCTTCGCCCCGCCGGACGCGTCCAGGTCGACGACGTACTGCCGGTCATCCAGGCCGCGCCCGCTGTCCCCGAACACCACATAGCGTCCGGAGGCCGAGCGCACCTCCGAGTAGTGGTCGCTGCCCGTCGGCATCTTCTCGCCGGTCTGCGGATCCACGGCCGGTACGACGGTCTTCGTGCCGTCCGCCGCCAGCACGACCAGGACCTGGTCGCCGTTCGCGTCGGTGGAGGCGACGACCGTGCGGCCGTCCCCCGTGCCGACCGGCCGCCGGTGGTCGTACAGGCGCTGCGCCGTCTCACCGGTCGTCTGCGCGTCCGGCCGCGCGAGCAACGACCGCTCGCCCGCCGACGGCGCGGCGCCGAGGGTGATCTGCCGCTGGAAGAGCGCCGGCAGGTACGTGGTGTCGGACTCGGCCGTGACCAGGTGCCCGGCCGTGAGAGACAGCCGCGAAAGGTTCCCCTCCTTGGGCGCCACCTCGCGCACCGTACGCAGCGCGGGAGCCCCGTCGTCGCCCACGGAGACCCGGCGCACCGCCCAGTCCTGGGCCGAGGCGCCGCCGGTGACGGCCACGCCGCCGCCCGGGACCTGCGCCATACGCCAGCCGGCGTGCTCCAGCAGGGTCTTGGGCTCGCCGCCGGCGATCGGCAGGGCGGTGAGCGGGGCGCCCTGGCGGACCAGGAAGTCGTTCTCGCTCTGCTCGTACTGGCGCGTGGTCAGCAGCCAGTCGCCGATGAGCCCGAGGCGCGGGGTGCCCTCGCCGCCGGAGCCGAGTTCGACCTTGGTGTCGGCCGCCTCCGGGGTGGCGCGACGCAGTACGCGGGCCGTGGTGTTGCCGCCCTCGGGCGAGTACCAGGCCAGGTACCCGTCGGAGAACACGACCTGGGCGTTCTCGCCGGTGGCGCCCGGAAGCACCGGGGTGACCTCGGCCGTCGCCAGGTCCAGCAGGCCGACGCCGTGCGTGCCGTCGGGGTGCGCGTACCAGATCGCCACCGAACGGTCGTCGCCGCCGAGCGTCATGCCGTCCTCGGCCACCCAGCCGTTCAGCCCGGTGACGAGGGTGTCGGTGAGTTGTCCGTCGGCCATGCGCAGCACGTGCAGGACGTCCGCGTTGCCGTCCGCGTCCCGGGTGGCGGTGAGCACGTACGAGCCGAAAACGCCGCGGTAGAAGTGGCCGTCGGGGAGCGTGTACTTGGTGGTGGTGCCGGACTTCATGTCCTTCAGCACCAGCCCGGTCGGGCGGTCGTAGATCGCCACGACGTCCCCGCTGGTGACGGAGACGTGGCTCCCTCCCCCTCCGTCGATCGAGTTGATGTCGTCGTACGGGGACGAGGCGGGCAGGTCGACCGGGGTACCGCCGTCCGGGGTCCAGCGGTAGTAGCCGAGCGCGCTCGCGTCCTTGACCTCCGTGCGCTCCACGACGCCGCCGGGCCCGGCGCCGTACACGGGGTTGGCGACCGGCTTGAAGCGGTCCGGGGCCGGGATCGTCAGCGAGGGAGTGTCGGCATGGGCGTTCGACAGGAGGAAGGGCAGGGTTCCGCCGGCTGCCGCGAGGGCCACGGCGGCGGCGAGTCCGCCGCGTACGAGCGATCGTCTTCGGTTCGGCTTGTGGCGTCCGGCCACGGAGTACCTCCAAGAGGCATGGGAGAGGAGGCGGTTCGACACGGACACACGAGGGTCGACGCGGAACCGTCCTCCGGAAGGCGCCGCAAAGTAACACAGAGGCCGGACCCGATTCGAACGGGTACGCGAATCCCATATGACCAGCCAAAACGGGCGCATGTGAGACGCGAAAAGGGCCCGGACGACGAGTCGTCCGGGCCCTGATGGAGCTGTCAGATATCAGCCGTTGCGCTTCCAGCGCGGCTTGTCGTCGCGGCGGCCGAAGGAACCGGTTCCGGTACCGGTACCGGAACCGGCGCCACGGTGGTCGTCACGACGGCCGTACGGACGGTCGTGGCCACCGGAGCGGAAGCCGCCGGAGGGACGGTCGCCCTGCCGGTCACGGTTGAACGGGCGGTCGCTGCCCCGGTGGCCGGACGGACGGTCGTCGCGGCGGAAGCCGCCACGCTCGCCGTCCCGGCGGTCGTCACGGCGGAACCCGCCCGACGGACGGTCGTCACGGCGGAAGCCGCCCGACGGACGGTCGTTGCGGCGGTCGTCGCGACGGAAGCCACCGCGCTCGCCGTCCCGGCGGTCGGACGAACGGCCCCCACGGTCGCCGCCGTCCCGACGGAAGCCACCGCGGTCGTCATCGCGGCGGTCGTCACGGCGGAAGCCGCCACGGTCACCGTCACGGCGGTCGTCACGGTTGAAGCCGCCCCGGTCGTTGTCACGACGGTCACGGAAGCCGCCCGAGGGACGGTCGTCGCGGCGGAAGCCGCCACGGTCGCCGTCACGGCGGTCGTCACGGCGGTCGTCACGGCGGAACCCGCCACGGTCGCCGTCACGACGCTCGTAGGAACGGCCACCGCGGTCGCCGTCACGCCGCTCCCGGCGGTCGTAGCTGCCGCGGTCGTCACGACGCTGACGCGACTGCTCGTAGGACGGACGCTCCTCGCGCGCCGGCGCGGTGGCGTCCTGCGCACCCGGCTGCTCCGGCACGAACGCCAGGGCGCCGGTCTCCTCCGCCGCGGCCTCCACGACGGCGGCGGCCTCGGCCAGCGCGGCCTCCGGGTCGTCGCCCCGCTCGCGCGCGGCACGGGCGATCAGCCGGTCCGCCTCCTCGCGCAGCTCGGTCGCACGACGCTGCGCGCGCTCCAGCTGCTTGGTGAGATGCGAGACCTCGCGCTCGGCCTGCTGCGCGGCGTTGCCCGCCGACTCGGCCTGCACCTCGGTCATCGACCGGGCGCCGGTGATCTCCGCGACCTCCGGGTCGAAGGCGGCACCGCCCTGGATGATGTGGCGCGAGGCGTCGACGCCCGCGTCCTCCATGAGGCGGAAGATCTGGCGCCGCTGGTGCGGCAGCGACAGCGACACGACCGTGCCGGAGCGGCCGGCGCGGGCCGTACGGCCGGAGCGGTGCAGGTAGTCCTTGTGGTCACCGGCCGGGTCCACGTTCAGGACCAGGTCGATGCCGTCGACGTGGATACCGCGGGCGGCGACGTCCGTGGCGACGAGCGCGTTGACGTACCCGTCCTTGAAGTCGGCCAGCGTCCGCGTCCGCGCGCCCTGCGTCATACCGCCGTGCAGCGCGTCGGCCTTCACACCCGCGTCACGCAGCTGCTCGGCGATCCGGTCGGCACCCAGCTGCGTACGGACGAAGATGATCGTGCGGCCCTTGCGGGAGGCGATCGCGGCGGTGACCGGCGCCTTGTCCTTGGGCTTCACGATGAGGATGTGGTGCGACATGGTCGTCACCGCGCCCTGGGCGGCGTCGACCTCGTGCGTGACCGGGTTGCTCAGGTAGCGCTTGACCAGCGTGGAGATCTCGTTCTCCATCGTGGCGGAGAAGAGCATGCGCTGGCCGCCGGCCGGGACCTGGTCGAGCAGTTCGGTGACCTCGGGCAGGAAGCCCAGGTCGGACATCTGGTCGGCCTCGTCGATCACGGCGACCTGGACGTTCTCAAGGGAGCAGGCGCCACGGTTGATGACGTCGCGGAGCCGGCCGGGCGTGGCGACCAGGATGTCGACGCCGCGCTCGAGGGCGTAGATCTGGTTGCCCATCGACGTACCGCCGCAGACGACCTTCATCTTCAGGCCGAGCACATCGCCGTACGGCTGGAGGGCGTCCGCGACCTGCATCGCGAGCTCACGGGTCGGGGTGAGGATGACGCCGCGGGGCTTCTTCTTCTCGGTGTGGCCGCCGGCGAGCTGCGCGAGCAGCGGCAGGCCGAAGGAGAGGGTCTTGCCGGAGCCGGTGCGGCCACGGCCGAGGATGTCCTTGCCGGCCAGGGCGTCCGGGATGGTCGCGGCCTGGATCGGGAAGGGAACCGTCACGCCGTTCTGCGCGAGCTTGCGCACGACGCCCTCGGGCAGCCCCAGGGAGCCGAAGGTGACCTCGGGGGCTTCGGGAGCCTCGGTGGACTCCGAAGCCTCGACGGCCTCGGGAGCCTGGGGCTCGACGGCCGGCCCGTCGTTGTCTGCGGCCCCGTCCTCGGGCACAACGACGTGGTCAGTACTGGAAATGGACATGCGAATGCGAAACCTTCCGGAGTCTCGTCGGCACGCGCCCGTCAACTCCGTGTTCGCAATTCGAACCGCCTCAATGCGGTCAGCCACGGCAAGGGAGAGAACGCGCCACGCGGCGCGCTCTGTGTTGGCGCCGGGCAAATGGGATCAAACGATCTACCACCATACGCACCCCCTACCCCTCAAGGCAAACTGAGCCGATAGGCCCAGGTCAGAGCAGGTAGGCGCCGGCCGGGGCGAGTTCAGACCGCTCGCCTCGGCCGCGGACGGCCAGGGCACGACGGTGCCGACGCTGCCGACGGCGCCTGGTACGACCGAGCGCGCCGCGCTCCAGTTCAGCGTACGGGGGGGGCACGCCGTCGAGCATGCGCTCCTCGGCGTGCTGCGGCAGCATTCGCGCGCCGCTGGCGTGCCCTCCGGCTGCCCGTCAAGCACCCCGAGCACAGGCTGGGGCGCCCAGCCACCGGCTGACGTACGCACGTCGCGTGCCGACCCATCGCTCCCGACGGCCCCCTGACCGAATCCGGGTCGGCGAGCGCCCGCCCCCGGCAGGCCACCGGGCAGGCACGGCGAGCAGGCCGGGCGACCAAAAGGCCCGGCCGCGACCAGCAACGCCCACGCCCGGCCTCGGCACGCCCGCGCGTGCGCCGCTCCGGCGATCGCAGCGGCCGGGGCACCCGCTCGGCCTCACCCGGAGCATCAAGCGCCGAGTCCGGCATGCGGGGCCGGCTCCCGCTCGGCGAGCTGCGGCGTCGGCTCCGGGTGCGCCGAGGACGACGGCTCGGCGGTGGTCGGGTCCGGCGACGGCGCGGGCGGCTCCTTCGTCTGCGTCGGCGCCGGCCCGGGAGTCGTACGCGTCGGAGTCGGCTGACCCGTCGTCGGCGAGGGCTCACCCGGCTTCGGCTTCTTCTTTCCCGACTTGGACGGCGACTCGGACGTGCGCCTCTCGGCCGAGCGCGACGCCGACTTCGCCCCGGACGCGGACTCGCCCGGCTTCGCCCCACGCCGCTCGGCACCGTGCGGCCCGCCCCCCGAGCCGCCGCCGGACACCGCCGAGCCACCGTCGGGCACCTCGCCGCCCCGCTGCCCCGCCGAGTGCGACGGCCTGCCCCTGCTGTCCGCATCGTCGTCACCGACGCTCATGCAGCCGGCGCTCACCGCGACGACCAGGGCCACGGCGACCAGACGGACGGGTACGTACATGGCGCGCACGGCAGCCACCTCCGAGGCGGGGACGAGGAGTCCCCCTGCCCAACTCCCGCCGCCCACAAGAAGACACGCGCCCCGGAGCACGCACGCCTCACAGACCTGAGCGCGCACGCCTCACAGAAAAGACTCAGCCATATCCGAGCGCGTGCAGCCGCGCGTCGTCGATCCCGAAGTGGTGGGCGATCTCGTGCACCACCGTCACCTCGGTTTCGGCGACGACGTCCTCCCGCGACTCGCACATCCGCAGCGTCGGCCCGCGATAGATCGTGATCCGGTCCGGCAGGACACCGGCGTACCACTCCCCACGATCCGTCAGCGGAGTCCCCTCGTACAGCCCGAGCAGCTCAGGATCGTCGCTCGGCGGTTCGTCCTCGACGAACACCGCCACGTTGTCCATCAGCCGCGTCAGCTCCGGCGGGATCCGGTCCAGGGCCTCGGCGACCAGTTCCTCGAACACCTCGCGCGTCATCTCCAGCACAAATCCATTGTCCGGCACCGACGTCACGTACGAGAGCCCCAAGACAGCCGTACGAGAGCCGGATGGCGGGGCATACCCGACCCAGGACTTGGGCATACGGGACCAATGGTCCGCGTCCCCGTCGCCGCCGCCCTGCACCGCGTACGAAAAGCGCCACACGCCCTGGCCCGCCACTATCGAGCCCGCCGCGCACAGCCGGTGGTCGAACTCGTCCACCAGCCGCACCCGTACGCCCGCGCACTGAGCCTCGTCACCGTCGTCCTGTTCGGCGCGTGGCTCGGCCTGCTGATCGTCGGGAACGTACGCGCACCGGTCGGCCCCATGGACACCACCATGACCCTGCGCCCCTCCCTCACCGGCGGCACGAAGATCAACGTGTCTCCGCTGGGCGCCCTCGAACTGCGCAGCCACATCGCGCCGATCCGCCTCGACGTCGACGTGGACCAGCTCGACCCCGTCCGTTCCCAGGCACTCGTCGACCACCCCGAACGACTCTCCGGCCTCCAGGACGAGGTCACCCGCGACGTCGGCCACGGCACGCTCGACCTGGCCGTACGCTCCGGCGTCGCCGTCGTCTCCGGGGCGACCGCCCTCGGCCTCGCGGTCTACCGCCGCCCGCGCCGCGCCCTCGCGGCAGGCGGCCTGGCCCTGACACTCCTGGCCGCGTCGGGAGCAACGGCCTTCGCGACCTGGAACCCGAAGTCGGTCCTGGAGCCGAAGTTCTCCGGCCTGCTGTCCTCCGCCCCTTCGGTCGTCGGCAACGCCCGCAGCATCGTCAGCGAATTCGACGTCTACCAGAAGGAGTTGGCACGCCTGGTGACGAACGTGACGAAGCTGTACGACGTCACGTCCACACTCCCCGCGTACGCACCCGACCCCTCCACCATCCGCGTCCTGCACGTCTCCGACATCCACCTCAACCCCGCGAGCTGGAAGATCATCGCCTCGCTCGTGAAGCAGTACAAGATCGATGCGATCGTCGACTCCGGCGACACGATGGACCACGGCACAGCGGCGGAGAACGGCTTCCTGGACCCCGCCGCCGACCTGGGCGCTCCCTACGTGTGGGTGCGCGGCAACCACGACTCGCAGGTCACGCAGAACTACCTCGAACGCATGGACAACGTGCACGTACTGGACGAAGGGCGGGCCGTCTCGGTCGCGGGCCTGCGGTTCGCGGGCATCGGCGACCCGCAGTACACCCCCGACCGCTCGGTCCAGCAGGCCGGCGACCCCGCGGAGGAACTGGCGGGCGCACGTCTGTCCTCGTTCCTCAACGACCAGAAGGCGGCGGGCACCCCCGTCGACATCGCCATCGCGCACAACCCCGTGGCCGCACGCGAGACGGACGGCGAGGTCCCGCTCGCCCTGGCGGGCCACCTCCACCACTCGGAGATGGAGGTCATGAAGTACGGCACGCGCCTGCGCATCGAGGGCTCGACCGGCGGCAGCGGCCTGCGCGCGGTCGAGGGCAAGCACCCCGACCCCATCGAGACGTCGATCCTCTACCTGGACCGCGACACTCGTCGCCTCCAGGCCTGGGACGAGATCAAACTGGGCGGCCTGGGCCTGACAACGGCCGAGGTCAGCCGCCATCTCCCGAGGGAGAACCAGCCCGGCGCGTCCCTCACGCCCGGCACCCCTTCACCCTCCACTCCCGGCTCCCCTTCGTCCCCCACTCCCGGCACTCCCTCGCCCACCACACCCAGGAGCCCCTCGCCCTCCCCGTAAACCGTTTTGGCGTTACCTCCCGCCATCCCATATGCTTCTCACGTCCCCGACGCGCTGCGAAGCGCCCAGGCGGGCCGATAGCCCTCATCGTCTAGCGGCCTAGGACGCCGCCCTTTCAAGGCGGTAGCACGGGTTCGAATCCCGTTGGGGGCACTTGATCGTCTTGCGTTGTCGCAGGTGAGGACCTCTTCGTGAGGTCCTTTTCGCGTTTCGGGAATGGCCGACGGCTCTGCTTGTCATGTACGTAGGGTGTAGGCCATGCCGGAAGACTCCCCGTTGATTCAGAGCCTGCGAACGGCAGTTGCGGCAGCCCCCACGGACGTACCCCTGCGGCTGCACTTGGCGGAACTCCTCCTGAACGGCGGACAGCCCGAAGCGGCGGTCGCCGAAGTGGCCGTGGCTCTGCAGCACGCGCCGAGCGACGCACAGGCCCGGGGACTCATGGCGCGCGCCATGGGCATGCCGCCGACGGGCCCGCAGCCCGAGCAGGACCAGGTGCCCGCGAGGCCGGGCGCGCCCACAGGGCGAGAGGCACCCGTAGGGCGGGAGGCACCCACCGGGCACGGGACACCCGCGGACCGGAATGCGCCCGCAGGCCGGGAGGCAACCGCAGGCCGCGAGGGATTCGACTGGCGAGCCGCTGAGGAGCAGGTCGGCGACGTCGTACCGCCGCGGTTCGTCGAGGCGCCCCTCGCCGCCGACGGCCAGGACGACCCCGGCGA
This sequence comes from Streptomyces montanus, assembly GCF_005786655.1. Lineage (NCBI taxonomy): Bacteria > Bacillati > Actinomycetota > Actinomycetes > Kitasatosporales > Streptomycetaceae > Streptomyces > Streptomyces montanus. The sequence goes on along the minus strand of NZ_VBZC01000053.1, from coordinate 31,965 downwards.
CACCTCCGCCTGGGACGTGGACGCGCCCGGCACCGTGCGCCTCGCCGACGTCGGCGGCATGCAGGACGTCAAGGACCGCCTGGAGGCCGCCTTCCTCGCCCCCATGCGCAACCCCGAACTGCGCCGGCTCTACGGCAAGAGCCTGCGCGGCGGTCTCCTGCTGTACGGACCGCCCGGCTGCGGCAAGACCTTCATCGCCCGCGCCATCGCCGGCGAACTCGGGGCGAGCTTCCTGTCCGTGTCGGTCAACGACGTCCTCGACATGTGGATGGGCAACTCCGAGCGGAACATGCACGAGCTCTTCCAGACCGCCCGGCGCCAGGCACCGTGCGTGGTCTTCCTCGACGAACTCGACGCGCTCGGCGCCAAACGCAGCCGCACCGCACACAGCGGCATGCGCAACACCGTCAACCAACTGCTCACCGAACTCGACGGCATCGACGCCGAAGCCAACGAAGGCGTCTTCGTACTCGCCGCCACCAACGTCCCCTGGGACGTGGACATCGCCCTGCGCCGGCCCGGCCGCCTGGACCGCACCCTCCTCGTCCTGCCGCCCGACACCGCCGCCCGCGAGGCGATCCTCCGCTACCACCTGCGCGAACGTCCCATCGAGAACGTCGACTTGAGCAAGTTGGCCAAAGCCACCGACGGCCTCTCCGGCGCCGACCTGGCCCACCTGTGCGAGGCCGCGGCCGAGCGGGCACTGCTCGACTCCGCACGCACCGGCACCGTACGCATGATCGGCACGAAGGACCTGCTGGCCGCCGCGAAGGACATCGCCCCGTCCACCGAGCCATGGTTCGCCTCGGCCCGCAACGTGGCCATGTTCGCGAACGAAGGCGGCATGTACGACGACCTGGTGGCCTACCTCAAGAAGAAGCGGAAACTGTGAGCACCCTGCATCCGGCCGTCGAACGGGCCGACGCACTCATCGAGCTCAAGCGGTACGACGACGCCGAAACCCTGCTGGGCGAACGGCTCACGGAAGACCCCGACGACATACGCGCCTGGGTCAAGCTCGCTCGCTGCCGGCTCGACGCACAGCAGCCGGAGAAGGCGCTCGACGCGAGCGACGAGGCGGTCAAACTCGACCCGGAGGACCTGGGCGCACTCGTCATGCGCTCGCAGGCACTGCGCCGCGTCGGCGGCCGGCTGGACGAGGCCGAAAGCACACTGCGGGAAGTGGTGCGCCTCGCTCCGGAGTACTGGTACGGGTACGCGCTGCTCGCCGATCTCGTATGGCGCGCCAACGCGGTACGCCAGGGCCAGGCGAACGGCGGCACGCTCGACCGACGCACGCTGGAGCGCTTCCTCGAGGAAGCCGGCGACCTGGCCATGGAAGCACTGCGCCTGGGCCCCGAGGAGGTCTACGCGCACGAGGTCGCCTGGCTGATCGCCGACATGGCGGGCAACAAGACGGTCGCGGACCAGCTGGACCACGCCATTCTCCAGCTCGACCCCCATCACCAGCAGGCCCTGGCCCGACAGACCGAGAAAGCGGCGAGCACCCCGGGGGTCAAGGCGGCAGAGGCGGCCACCCTGTACGCGGACGCGCTCGCCTCCGCCCCGGAGTCGGCGTCCATGCGGCGCGGTCTCGACGACGCCTCTTACCGCCTGCTGCGCGGTGTCCGATGGCTCGCCCTGCTCTGTCTGGCGCTGGCCGGCACCGGGATCGACCTCTTCGCCGTCGAGGGCGAGGTCCAGCGGGAGTTGCCCGTGCCGCTCGGCAACCGCCTGTGGACCCTCGTGCCCATGACCGTGATCTGGGCCGCGGGCGCCCTGCTGCGATACCGCCGCCTGCGCGCGGGCGTACGGATCAACATCCGCTCCGTCATCCGCAACGGCACGTGGCCCCGCGTCGTGCTGGCCCAGGCCGCCTGGGCCATGCTCTGCACGCTGCTCATCACCCAGGTGCCGTGGACGGAGCGCACGGTGCCCCAAGTGCTTTTCTGGGCCGGACTGTTGCCCATCGCGGCCACGATCTGGTTCGACCGGAAGAAGCGAGGCTGAGCGGGCAGGTCAACCCGGAGACGGGGTGGGGCGGGGAGGTATCACCCCCTTCACCGGGTCTCCAGGCGTACATGCAGATCGGCCTCCTGGTCCCCGGAGGCCGCACAGACCTCGTGCACGGAGAACAAGGAATCCAGAGTGGTACGGAACCGGTCGACTGCCCAGTAGCCGCCCTGCACGTCGGCCGTGACGGACGCCGCGAGCCGGGCCGAGCGGGCCCCCTCATGGGCGTCGGCGACATCGAAGGTGCCGAGCCACACCGTCGGGCGCGTCTCGGAGACCTCCTGCGGCACATCGTCGGCGCACCGGTCGGACGCGAAGCACGCACACAGGGCGTCGAACACGATCCGAGCGTCTTCCTTGCTGCATTCGCTGAGTTCCACCGAGACGGATTCCGGGTGCGGTCGCTCACTGCTCATCGGGATCGCTCCTCTCGTGACCGCTCTGCGGTACCGCGGGAAAGCGCCTGCGAAACCGCCCCACTCCCAGAAAAGCACCACCGGGGTCCGCAGGTCACGCGTGCGGGGCGAGGCCCGAGTTCTGATACGCTGATCCAGCGACGACGGGCCGCCACAGCGTGTCCACCCGGTCACTGAGAATCACCAGACCGGCGAGGACAGCGAGGCGATTCAACCGTCGCGGTGAGCGTCAGTTCACAGCGGGACGATCTTGGAGTTCGCACCAGAGCCGCAAGAATCCCGTTGGGGGCACGCAATCCCGTGTGCGACACTGTTCGCACGCGACAGCTTGGTCCTGTGGAGCAGTTTGGAGTGCTCGCCACCCTGTCAAGGTGGAGGCCGCGGGTTCAAATCCCGTCAGGACCGCTGAGGTTTCACGTGAAACCTCACGGCTGGGTAGCTCAGTTGGTACGAGCGATCGCCTGAAAAGCGATAGGTCGCCGGTTCGATCCCGGCCCCAGCCACACTCAAGGCCTCGATCTTCAGATCGGGGCCTTCTTGTTCGGGTACCTCGATGGTGCGGCAAATCCATTCGCCACCTCTTTTCGTGAGGTGAGATCCTGGACCCCGTATGTCTACGCATCCTGCCCCCGCCTTCGGCCCTCTTGCCTCCCGCCTGTCCGAGTTGTCCTTGCGCGATGCGCAGCGGCTCGGTCGCAGGCTTGAGGGTGCGCGCCGGATCCGTAAGCCCGAGGCCCGGGACGCCGTGCTGGCCGAGATCACGGCCGAGGTGGAGAAGGCCGAGGCGCGGATGGCCGAGCGGCGCGCACGCGTGCCGGCTGTCACGTATCCCGAGCAACTGCCCGTCAGCCAGAAGAAGGACGTGATCGCGGACGCCATCCGTGATCACCAGGTCGTGATCGTCGCGGGTGAGACCGGGTCCGGGAAGACGACGCAGATTCCCAAGATCTGTCTTGAGCTGGGGCGCGGGGTCCGGGGCATGATCGGGCACACCCAGCCCCGGCGCATCGCCGCTCGTACGGTCGCCGAGCGTGTCGCCGAGGAGATGAGTACCCCGCTCGGCGAGGCCGTCGGCTGGAAGGTCCGGTTCACCGACCAGGTGGGCGCGGACACGTTTGTGAAGCTCATGACCGACGGCATCCTGCTCGCCGAGATCCAGACGGACCGCGAACTGCGCGCGTACGACACGATCATCATCGACGAGGCCCACGAGCGGTCCCTGAACATCGACTTCCTGCTCGGTTATCTCGCTCAGCTGCTCCCCAAGCGGCCGGATCTGAAGGTCGTCATCACCTCGGCCACCATCGATCCGGAGCGGTTCTCCCGCCACTTCGGCGACGCTCCGATCGTGGAGGTCAGCGGCCGTACGTATCCCGTCGAGGTCCGTTATCGCCCGCTCCTCGAAGAGGACGGTGACGACGCCGACCGCGACCAGATCACCGCGATCACGGACGCGGTGGAGGAGCTTCAGAGGGAAGGCAAGGGCGATGTCCTCGTCTTCCTCTCCGGAGAGCGGGAGATCCGCGACACCGCGGACGCGCTGACGAAGAAGAACTACCGCTTCACCGAAGTCCTCCCCCTGTACGCCCGCCTGTCGCACGCCGAGCAGCACCGTGTCTTCCAGCCCCACACAGGTCGCAGGATCGTGCTGGCCACGAATGTCGCCGAGACGTCCCTGACCGTCCCGGGCATCAAGTACGTCATCGATCCGGGCACGGCCCGCATCTCCAGATACAGCCACCGTACGAAGGTTCAGCGCCTCCCCATCGAGGCGATCTCCCAGGCCAGCGCCAACCAGCGCAAGGGCCGCTGCGGGCGGACCAGCGACGGCATCTGCATCCGTCTCTACAGCGAAGACGACTTCGACGCCCGGCCCGAGTTCACCGACGCCGAGATTCTCCGTACGAACCTGGCCTCCGTCATCCTTCAGATGACCGCCGCCGGGCTCGGGGACATCGAGAAGTTCCCGTTCATCGATCCGCCGGACCACCGCAACATCCGTGACGGCGTCCAGCTTCTGCAGGAACTGGGCGCGCTGGACCCGGCGCAGAAGGACGCGCGGAAGCGGCTCACGCAGACGGGGCGCCGACTGGCCCAGTTGCCCGTCGACCCGCGGCTGGCCCGCATGGTCCTGGAGGCCGACAAGAACGGCTGTGTACGCGAGGTCATGGTGATCGCGGCCGCGCTCTCCATCCAGGACCCTCGTGAACGTCCGGCGGACAAGCAGACGCAGGCGGACCAGCAGCACGCCCGCTTCAAGGACGAGACGAGCGATTTCCTCGCGTTCCTCAACCTCTGGCGGTACATCCGCGAGCAGCAGAAGGAGCGGGGTTCGTCCTCCTTCCGCCGTATGTGCAAGCAGGAGTACCTGAACTATCTGCGGATCCGCGAGTGGCAGGACATCTACTCCCAGCTGCGCACCGTGGCCAAGCAGATGGGCATCCATCTGAATGAGGACGACGCCGCCGACCAGCAGGTCCATGTCTCCCTCCTGGCCGGCCTTCTGTCCCATGTCGGCATGAAGGACGTGAAGGAGGGCACGAGGAACGAGTATCTGGGCGCCCGGAACGCCAAGTTCGCGATCTTCCCTGGCTCCGCCCTCTTCAAGAAGCCCCCGCGCTTCGTGATGTCCGCCGAGCTCGTCGAGACGTCCCGCCTCTGGGCGCGCGTCAACGCGAAGATCGAGCCCGAGTGGGTCGAGCCCCTGGCCGGGCATCTGCTCAAGCGCACGTACAGCGAACCGCACTGGGAAAAGGACCAGGCCGCGGTGATGGCGTACGAGAAGGTCACGCTGTACGGCGTACCGATCATCGCCCAGCGCAAGGTCAACTACGGGCGGATCGACCCGGAGACGTCCCGCGAGCTTTTCATTCGCAACGCCCTCGTCGAGGGCGACTGGCGCACGCACCACAAGTTCTTCGCCGACAACCGCAGACTCCTCACCGAGGTCGAGGAGTTGGAGCACCGGGCGCGGCGCCGCGACATCCTCGTGGACGACGAGACGCTGTTCGACTTCTACGACCAGCGGGTGCCGGAACATGTCGTGTCGGGCGCCCACTTCGACTCCTGGTGGAAGCACAAGCGGCGCGAGGAGCCCGAGCTGCTCGACTTCGAGCGGTCGATGCTCATCAATGAGAAGGCGGGTGCCGTCACCAAGGACGACTACCCGGACTCGTGGCGTCAGGGGCGGCTCAAGTTCCGTGTGACCTATCAGTTCGAGCCAGGTGCGGACGCGGACGGTGTGACCGTCCATGTGCCGCTTCAGGTGCTCAACCAGGTCACGGACGAGGGCTTCGACTGGCAGATCCCGGGGCTCCGGGAGGATGTCGTCACGGAGCTGATCCGCTCGCTCCCGAAGCCGATCCGGCGCCATTACGTGCCCGCGCCGAACTACGCGCAGGCGTTCATGGAGCGGGCGGCACCATCGGGCTCCGGACTCCCCATGGCACAGCAGGAGCCGTTGACGGTGGCCATGGCGCGCGAGCTCAAGCGCATGGTCGGCGTGCCGCTGACGGCCGACGACTTCGACTGGTCGAAGGTCCCCGACCATCTGAAGATCACTTTCCGGATCGTCGACGAGCGGCGGCGGAAGCTGGCCGAGGACAAGGACCTGGAGGCGCTGAGGCTCCGGCTGAAGCCGAAGGCGCGCCAGGCCATCTCCCAGGCCGCCGCGGCGACGGCGGAGCGGCGGGGCGGGGAGTCCCTGGAGCGTGCGGGCCTGGCGGACTGGTCGATCGGCTCGCTGACGCGCGTCTTCGAGACTCGGCGGGCGGGTCAGCCGGTGAAGGCCTATCCGGCGCTCGTGGACGACGGCGACACCGTCTCCGTACGCCTCTTCGACACCGAGGCCGAGCAGCAGCAGGCGATGTGGAAGGGCACGCGCCGGCTGATTCTGCGCAACATCCCGGTGAACCCGGCCAAGTTCGCGTCCGAGAAGCTGACGAACCCGCAGAAGCTCGCCCTGTCGGCGAACCCGCACGGCTCCATCCAGGCGCTGTTCGACGACTGCGCGATGGCTGCCGCCGACAAGCTGATCGCGGACTTCGGCGGGCCGGCCTGGGACGAGGAGTCGTACCGGAAGCTGTACGAGAAGGTGCGCGCGGAGATCGTGGACACGACGGTCCGTACGGTCGGCCAGGTGCAGCAGGTGCTGGCCGCCTGGCAGTCCTGTGAACGCCGTCTGAAGGGCGTACGGAGCCCGGCGCTGCTCGCGAACCTCACGGACGTACGTGCGCAGCTGGACGCCCTCGTGAAGCCCGGCTTCGTCACGGAGGCGGGCCTGCGCCGCCTGCCGGACCTGATGCGCTATCTGGTGGCCGCGGACCGCCGGCTCCAGCAGATGCCGACGAACGTCCAACGGGACACGACCCGGATGGAGAAGGTCCAGGAGATGCGGGACGAGTACGCCTGGCTGCTGGAGCAGATGCCGGCGGGGCGGCCCGTCCCGCAGCAGGTGCTGGACATCCGCTGGATGATCGAGGAACTGCGGGTCAGCTATTTCGCCCATGCGCTGGGCACGGCTTACCCGGTCTCCGACAAGCGCATCGTGAAGGCGATCGACGCGGCTGTCCCGTAACGACTCCTGCACGTTGGGTGAGTTCGACCCCGGGGCTCACCCTCCTGTAGAGTCTCTTCTCGCAGCGCAACGCACCAATCGCACTGCGAAACCAGGTCCTGTGGAGCAGTTTGGAGTGCTCGCCACCCTGTCAAGGTGGAGGCCGCGGGTTCAAATCCCGTCAGGACCGCATCACATGTGAGAGGCCCGCACCCAGCAATGGTGCGGGCCTTTCGCTTGAAGGGCCCGTACCCGGCGAGGTGCGGGCCCTCTGTCATGCGCCCCCCCGTGTCTTGACGGCGTCACTTTCCCCCGGTACCTAGACAACAGGGGCCCGCAGGGGACTCGTAGTCGCTGGAGGTGTCGTATGACGGTGTCCGCCAGGCATGAGACACGGGCCTTACTTCGGGCCCACCTGTCGGCCGCCTCCGGGTATCGCCATCTGACGCGACACTGCCCGATCTGCCACCGGCTGCTGAGACTGGCCATGGAGCACGCTCCGGACGGCCTGGAGGGCCAGGAGTGCGCCGTCGAGGACGAAAGCCCGTCCACGGCGTGAAGAACGGCGTGAGAGCGGCGTACAGGCGGCGTGAGGGACGGCGAGGGCGGCGCCGGGGCGCGCCGGACGCGCGGAGCGCCAAGTGTCGCTCGCTCGGCCCGAGATGCACACGATCTCCACTAGCGCAGGTGCACAGCGGGCAACAAGCGCTCCAGCATGTGACGGGTGTCACCGCATAAGTTTTCAAACTCGCGGTACTTACACCTCGCCTACAACAGGTCAATTTAATATGTGCAATTGCACCGCGCCTCCGAGGCGACCCACAGGAGACGCGACAGGCCCGCCCAGACTCCGACAAGGCCGCGCACAGACACGCCCCTCAACCCAAGATCGACCAGGGTCACCCACGACGGCCCGGACCGCCCGCCAGGGCCCACGATCGTTCACGATCCACCCATGACCGGCACACAAAAAAGATCGCGCTGGACCCGGCGGAGTCCAGCGCGATCGACGACGCACCCTTGTTGCTTGCGGTACTGACTCGGGCGTGGGCTCTGTTGGGGCAGAACCCGCGTCGCTTGGAGCTTTGGTTCGGGCAGTCCGGCACGTTGGGGGAACCTGCCGAAATGCCCTGTTTATGCAGTTGTTCAGGCCTCGCTGCGCTGCTGCGGGATGCCCGCGAGCAGAGCGCGGACCTCAGCCTCGCGGTAACGGCGGTGCCCGCCGAGCGTGCGAATCGATGTCAGCTTGCCGGCCTTCGCCCACCGCGTGACCGTCTTCGGGTCAACGCGGAACATCGTGGCGACCTCAGCCGGGGTCAGCAGCGCTTCGGCATCAGGGGTGCGAGCGGTCATGAGCGGCCTCCTCGGGAGAACCGAACCTTCTCGGTTCTTTCCTCTAAATTCTGCACCTTGACCCGCGTTGCCCGAAATGGCGGACGCGAGTCGAGTCGGTTATAGGACGAACGGCTTGTCCTCGGCACTACAACTACACCATCTGTCCAGCCGCGTCGGCCAAACCGATGGAATTGCCCTCCCAGGTGTTCATCAGCGACGGAAGCCGATGGACCATGCCATAGCGGACAGTTACGCCACTGTGACGATCAGTCACAGGACGATCAGGAGTCACCAGACCCCCCATAGCGTGCAATGCTGAGATTCCACCCATAAGTAGGCAGAAGGAGCCTCCCCCGGACTCCTTGTCCTATTTTGACATGAGGGGGGGCGTTAGGTGCAAGGTCCTCGTTAGTGCCGTCCGTCACGCTTACCCACAAAGTCCAGGATCGGGACTTACGTCCCGTCAGATCGCCTGGGCCCCACGCGTCAGTTCGCCGACCGGCGGTCCCGTACCGACCGCCACCGCTCCACGAGCCGGCCGTACGCCTCCCCGGCCCCGGCCCCGTCGCCGGTGCGCAGCGCCTCGATCCCCTCGGCCACATCGGCCGCCGAGTGATCCCCGTCGAGCTGCTCCTCGGGCAGGACGTGCACGAGGCCGCCGTAGTCCAGCTCCACCAGGGAGCGCGGATGGAACTCTTCCAGCCACCGCCCGACGTCCACCAGGCCGTCGATGAGGGGCCCCTCCTCGATGGAGTCCTTGAGCGCCTTCAGGGCCCGCGCCACCCGGCGTCGCGCCTGCACCATGGGCGTCCGGTAGCGGAGTACGGGCGCCTCCTCGCCCGACCCCTTGGCGTACTCGCGCTCCTCGTCGGAGACGAGCACGAACCAGTTCAGCGGCACCTGCCAGGTCGATGTGCGGATCCAGGGCCGGGCGTCGGGGTTACGGCTCAGCCACCGCTCGTAGTCCTGGGCGGCCTGGCGGCGGACGACCGGGGGCAGCACCGCGTCCAGCACCGGCGCCGGCAGATCCTCGGGCAGCTCGCCCAGGGCCTGCCAGCCGCGTAGCCGGGTGCGCCAGGGGCAGACGCACAGCACGCCGTCCACCTCCGTGACGAACGCCTCGCTGCTCTCGTGCACGGGCACGGGGATCGGCGGCGTGGGCAGCAGATCGGCCAGGGAGCGGCGCAGCTCGTCCTGGTACGAGGGGCGGTGGGGGCGGTGCGCGTAACGGGCCCAGTGGCTCCGCTCCGGTTCCGGGAAGGCGGCCAGCGGTTCGTAGACACGCAGATAGGACGCGTACGGGACGATCACCGAGGACACCTTGGGCACGCTTGCTCCCTCCCCCGCCGATCTGATGGAAAACCCACGAAAACCGCGCACCAGCGCGCGGGAAACCACTGCAAATCGTCCGATGGCACACCGTGACCGTACTCCGAGAGAGGATGATCCTGACCACTGCGCGGATGGCGGGCAGTCGGAGGCTCTAATCTCATGCCACGGAACCCGCCACCCTTACGGGGTCCGCTCCCCAACCGCCGCTACTTACCCGGGAGTCACCACCGTGACCGACGTAACCGACGGCGTCCTGCACACCCTGTTCCACTCGGAGCAGGGGGGCCATGAGCAAGTCGTCCTCTGCCAGGACCGAGCCAGTGGCCTCAAGGCCGTCATCGCCATCCACTCGACCGCCCTGGGCCCCGCCCTCGGCGGCACGCGCTTCTATCCGTACGCGACCGAGGAAGAGGCTGTCGCCGACGCGCTGAACCTCGCGCGCGGGATGTCGTACAAGAACGCCATGGCCGGGCTCGACCACGGCGGCGGCAAGGCCGTGATCATCGGCGATCCCGAGCGGATCAAGACCGAGGAGCTGCTGCTGGCCTACGGCCGGTTCGTGGCCTCGCTCGGCGGTCGGTACGTCACGGCCTGCGACGTCGGTACCTACGTGGCCGACATGGACGTGGTCGCCCGCGCATGCCGCTGGACCACCGGCCGCTCGCCCGAACAAGGGGGCGCCGGCGACTCCTCCGTACTGACCGCGTTCGGCGTCTTCCAGGGCATGCGGGCCTCCGCCCATCATCTGTGGGGCGACCCGTCGCTGCGCGGCCGCCGGGTAGGCATCGCGGGAGTGGGCAAGGTCGGGCGCCACCTCGTGGACCATCTGCGGGACGACGGTGCCGAGGTCGTGATCACGGATGTGCGGGAGGACTCCGTACGGCGGATTCAGGCCAAGCACGCCTCGGGCGTCACGGCCGTGGCGGACACCGAGGCCCTGATCCGTGTCGAGGGTCTGGACATCTACGCCCCCTGCGCGCTGGGCGGGGCGCTGAACGACGACTCCGTACCGGCGCTCACCGCGAAGATCGTGTGCGGCGCCGCCAACAACCAGCTCGCGCACCCGGGGGTCGAGAAGGACCTCGCCGATCGCGGGATCCTCTACGCGCCCGACTACGTCGTGAACGCCGGCGGCGTCATCCAGGTCGCCGACGAGCTCCACGGGTTCGACTTCGAGCGGTGCAAGGCGAAGGCGGCGAAGATCTACGACACCACGCTGGCCATATTCGCACGTGCGAAGGAGGACGGGATTCCGCCGGCCGCCGCGGCCGACCGGATCGCCGAGCAGCGCATGGCGGAAGCCCGTCGGCGCTAGGGTCCACAGTCCGCGGGGTACCCGTCGGCGGGTGTTGGAGACAACTCTCACGTTCGTCGGCGGGTCGTACGCCGAGAACAGGTTAAAATCGCGGTTGACCAGCGGGGACGGGGCTCCTCGCAGGTCCTGGGCGAAGGCACGTCCTGCGGGCGACGTACCGTATGGGCGCGGGCTCAGGTACCGTGGAAGCCCTACGGACCGGTCTCTCCGAGGAGAGCCCGTTCCAGATCATGAACGCGTGTCAAGACTCTGGGGCCGTCGAGCCCCGTCACCGAGGGGGTCGAGCCATGGGGCGCGGCCGGGCCAAGGCCAAGCAGACGAAGGTCGCCCGCCAGCTGAAGTACAACAGCGGCGGGACTGACCTGTCGCGTCTGGCCAACGAGCTGGGCGCTTCGACTTCGAGCCAACCGCCGAACGGCGAGCCGTTCGAGGACGACGAAGACGACGACGACCCGTACGCCCAGTACGCGGATCTGTACAACGACGACGATGAGGACGAGGACGACGAGTCCAGTCCGTCGTCGCAACAGCAGCGTCGCGGCGCTTGACTGTCTTAGCTGCGCTTCACCCGGTCCGGAGCGGTTAACGCGCCGGGCCGGGTTTTGCGCTGTCCTCGCGTCAGGCTCCCGCGCCGGGCTCCTTCCGGGGATCCCGGGAGGAGCCCGCTGAACGCTGTCTAGCCGGCGTAGTCCCCGGTGAGCGCGGCGCCCGTCTCGTGATCCCCGCGGTCCGTGATCTCGCCCGCGACCCAGGCGTCCACGCCACGGTCGGCGAGTGTGGCGAGTGCCACATCCACGGAGTCCTGGGGGGCGATCGCGATCATCCCGACGCCCATGTTCAGGGTCTTCTCCAGCTCCAGTCGCTCGACCCGGCCGGTCGTGCCGACCAGATCGAAGACCGGGGCCGGCGTCCACGTGGCCCGGTCGACGGTCGCGTGCAGGCCGTCGGGGATCACCCGGGCGAGGTTGGCCGCGAGGCCTCCTCCCGTGATGTGCGAGAAGGCGTGCATCTCGGTCGTGCGGGTCAGCGCCAGGCAGTCCAGCGAGTAGATCTTGGTGGGCTCCAGGAGCTCCTCGCCGAGGGTGCGGCCGAACTCCTCGACATGCTGGTCGAGGCTCAGCCGAGCACGGTCGAAGAGGACGTGCCGGACGAGCGAGTACCCGTTCGAGTGAAGGCCGGAGGCCGCCATGGCGATCACGGCGTCACCCTTACGGATACGATCCGCGCCAAGCAGCCGGTCCGCCTCGACCACGCCCGTGCCCGCGCCGGCGACGTCGAAGTCGTCCGGACCGAGAAGCCCGGGATGCTCGGCCGTCTCGCCGCCCACGAGGGCGCAGCCCGCCAGCACACAGCCCTCGGCGATGCCCTTCACGATGGCGGCCACCCGCTCGGGGTGGACCTTGCCGACGCAGATGTAGTCGGTCATGAAGAGCGGCTCGGCGCCGCACACCACGATGTCGTCCATCACCATCGCGACCAGGTCGTGGCCGATGGTGTCGTACACGCCGAGCTGCCGGGCCAGGTCGACCTTCGTGCCGACGCCGTCCGTCGCGGAGGCCAGCAGCGGGCGCTCGTAGCGCTTGAGGGCGGAGGCGTCGAAGAGGCCCGCGAAGCCGCCGAGGCCGCCGAGGACCTCGGGGCGCTGCGCCTTCTTCACCCACTCCTTCATGAGCTCCACGGCGCGGTCGCCCGCTTCGATGTCGACGCCGGCAGCCGCGTAGCTGGCAGCTGAGGTCTCAGTCATGACTGTGAGAGCTTTCGTGTCGTACAGCTGGGGGTGCCAGCTGGATGTGCTGCGGTCGCGTTGCTCACGGGCGGCGGATCGCGTCGGCCGCGGCGGTCGCCGCCGGGCCCGCGGCCAGCTCGGTCTCCAGGAGCTGCTTGCCGAGGAGCTCGGGGTCGGGGAGATCCATCGGGTACTCGCCGTCGAAGCAGGCACGGCAGAGGTTCGGCTTGGCGATGGTGGTCGCCTCGATCATGCCGTCGATGGAGATGTACGAGAGGGAGTCGGCGCCCAGGGACTTGCCGATCTCCTCGACCGTCATGCCGTTGGCGATCAGCTCGGCGCGGGTGGCGAAGTCGATACCGAAGAAGCAGGGCCACTTCACGGGGGGCGAGGAGATCCGGATGTGGACCTCGGCCGCGCCCGCCTCGCGCAGCATCCGCACGAGTGCGCGCTGGGTGTTGCCGCGCACGATCGAGTCGTCCACGACGATCAGGCGCTTGCCCTTGATGACTTCCTTGAGGGGATTCAGCTTCAGACGGATGCCGAGCTGGCGGATGGTCTGTGAAGGCTGGATGAAGGTCCGGCCCACGTACGCGTTCTTCACCAGGCCGGCGCCGAACGGAATGCCGGATGCCTCCGCGTAACCGATCGCGGCGGGCGTGCCGGACTCCGGTGTCGCTATGACGAGATCGGCGTCGACGGGTGCTTCCTTGGCGAGGCGGCGGCCCATCTCGACGCGCGAGAGGTAGACGTTCCGGCCGGCGATGTCGGTGTCGGGGCGGGCCAGATATACGTACTCGAAGACGCAGCCCTTGGGCTTCGCTTCCGCGAATCGCGACGAGCGCAGACCGTTTTCGTCGATGGCGACGAACTCGCCCGGCTCGATCTCGCGGACGAAGCTGGCACCGCAGATGTCGAGCGCGGCGGACTCGGAGGCGACCACCCAGCCGCGCTCCAGGCGGCCGAGGACCAGCGGGCGGATGCCCTGCGGATCACGGGCCGCGTACAGCGTGTGCTCGTCCATGAAGGTGAGGCTGAAGGCGCCCTTGACCTGCGGGAGGATCAGCGCGGCGGCCTCTTCGATGGTCAGCGGCTTGTCGAACTCGTCGACCTGGCCGGCGAGCAGCGCCGTGATCAGGTCGGTGTCGTTGGTCGCGGCGACCTGTGTGGACCGGCCGTTCTGCTGCGGCAGATCGGCGACCATCTCGGCAAGCTGCGCCGTGTTGACCAGGTTGCCGTTGTGGCCGAGGGCGATGGTTCCGTGCGCCGTCGCACGGAAGGTGGGCTGGGCGTTCTCCCAGACGGAGGCACCAGTGGTCGAGTAGCGGGCGTGACCGACCGCGATATGACCCTGGAGGGAACCGAGGGAGGTCTCGTCGAAGACCTGGGACACGAGGCCCATGTCCTTGAAGACGAGGATCTGGGAGCCGTTGCTGACCGCGATTCCCGCGGATTCCTGGCCCCGATGCTGGAGGGCGTAGAGCCCGAAGTAAGTGAGCTTCGCGACCTCTTCCCCCGGGGCCCAGACACCGAAGACGCCGCAGGCGTCTTGGGGGCCCTTCTCACCGGGGAACAGGTCGTGGTTGAGTCGTCCGTCACCACGTGGCACGCCACCGAGTGTAGGCGAGATCGGCCGCTGGTCCGAAGTGGGGAATGGCTGCGGATGCGGCGCCCCTGTGGATCACTTGGCGGCGACGGCTTCGATGCCGGTGCCGTTTTCGCTGGTCAGCGTGAGGGATCGGTGCTTCAACTCATAGGTGACCGTCCCGTCGAAGAGCTTGAGCAGCTCCCTTTCGGTGTCCATGAGTGAGGCGGAGCACATCATGCGGGTGGTGGACGGGGACCCGAGAGTGATGCGTCCGTCGCTGACCGTCGCCTTCGCCGACATCCTGTTGCAGCCGAGCTGCCCGCGGACGGTGCCCTTGCCGTCGAAGGTGAGGTGGACCTTGCCCTTGGCCTCGGAGGCCAGCGGGCTCGTCGAATCGCCCTTCAGGCGACTCGTGACGTTCCACTTCGTGCCCTGGAGCTCGGCCGGTTCCTCCTCGACGAGCCGCACGGTGCTTCCGTCCTGGGTGGTGAGCGTCAGCTTGCCGTCGTTGACCTCGGCCTTGATGGTGCTGTCGGAGAGCACACCGGAGAGCTTGGACTCGAACTCCATCGGCTTGTCCCCGCAGGCCATCTCGGTCTTGTGGAGGTCGGAGCCGACCGTGATCGTGTCGCCCTCGACCTCGGTACTCGCCCCGAAGTGGTTGCAGCCGTAGTTGCCGCCGACCTTGCCGTCCTTGCCGAACTCGATGTGGGCGCCGGCCGGGGCGTCATGTCGGGTGCCGTCGACGGTCACGCTCTCCACGTTCCAGTGCTTGCCGGTGATCTCGGACTGCGGGCGGGCACCGACGGAGTCGGATCCGGTCCCGTCGCCGGCGCTCTCCGTGCCACAGGCCGCGGTGGCGAGCAGTCCGGTGACCGCCAGGATGCTGAAGGTTAGACGCTGCGTGTGCATGCCGCTTGGACGGGGCGGGTGGGGTGGTTGGTTCCCCGTGTCTGGTTGGTTCCCCCTGTCATCCTCCTGCCCGGCCTTCTCAGCGCATCAGGGGGAGCAGCCCGCCCAGGTCGGCCCGCTCGCCGCCGGCGCTGACCTTGGCGTCGGCCACGGCGGATGCCCACTCCGTACGCCCGGTCGCGAGCCGGATCCAGGTCAGCGGGTCGGTCTCGACGACGTTCGGCGGGGTGCCCCGGGTGTGGCGGGGCCCCTCGATGCACTGCACGACCGCGAACGGCGGGACGCGGACCTCCGTGGAGGCGCCGGGCGCCTTCGCGGCGAGCGCGTCGGCGAGCAGGCGGGTGCAGGCGGCGAGGGCCTGGCGGTCGTACGGGATGTCGAGGCCGGGCGTCGCGCTGTTCAGGTCGTCGGTGTGGACGACGAGTTCGACCGTGCGGGTGACGAGGTAGTCGGCCAGGGTCATGGTTCCCGTGCGGGTGGCGAGCAGCCGCTCGCCGTGTGCCGTGGCCAGGTGCTCGGTGATGCGCCGCTCGGTGCGGGCGTACAGGGCGTCGAGGTCGGGGTTGCGCTCGGCGAGTTCCCGCGTGCCCTCGTCGATGTCACCGGCCCGCGCGGCTGTCGCGCCCGGCCAGTCGAGCAGCGCGAGCTCCGCCTTCGGCGGCTCCTCGCGTTCGAGGTTCCGGCTGACGGTCTCGACGGCCATGGTCACATGCGCGGCCAGCTCCCGTACGGTCCAGTCCCCCAACCTCGTGGGGCGCGCGAGCTGCTCGGGGGCCAGCGTGCGAACGCCTTCCCGTACGTTCCCGAACTGAGCGAGCACCGCCGCGCGGATCTTCGCAGGGTCGTAGGCACGCATGCGTTTTCTGGCCGGGGGCATGGTGCGGAGCCTAGTCGGGGAGGCATCGCCTTCGACGTGGAGGTGGCCGGCCGGAGCTCGGCGCCGCCCCACCGCACGCGTGCCGAAGGCCTCGCCCGGAGCCGGGCGAGGCCTTCAGTGACCTACGGGATCTCAGGCCAGCAGCGCCGGGATCGTCGCCTCGTGTGCCTCGCGCAGCGTGTCCAGGGAGAGCGTGAACTCGCCCTGGACCTCCACGGTGTCGCCGTCCACCACACCGACGCGGGCGAGGGGCAGGCCCCGCGCGCCGCACATGTCGTTGAAGCGGAGCTCTTCGGAGCGGGGGACGGCCACGAGCGCGCGGCCCGCCGACTCCGAGAAGAGGAACGTGAAGGCGTCCAGGCCCTCGGGGACGACCAGGCGGGCGCCCTTGCCGCCGAGCAGGGCCGACTCGACCACGGCCTGGACGAGGCCGCCGTCGGACAGGTCGTGCGCGGAGTCGATCATGCCGTCGCGGGAGGCCGAGATGAGGATCTCGGCCAGCAGACGCTCGCGCTCCAGGTCCACCTGGGGCGGCAGACCGCCGAGGTGGTCGTGGATCACCTGCGACCAGGCCGAACCGCCGAACTCCTCACGCGTGTCACCGAGGAGGTAGAGCAGCTGGCCCTCCTCCTGGAAGGCCACCGGCGTACGGCGGGCCACGTCGTCGATCACGCCGAGCACGGCCACGACCGGGGTCGGGTGAATCGCCGCCTCGCCCGTCTGGTTGTAGAGCGACACGTTGCCGCCGGTCACCGGGGTGCCCAGCTGCTGGCAGGCATCGGCCAGTCCGCGGATGGCCTCCGCGAACTGCCACATCACCGCCGGGTCCTCGGGCGAGCCGAAGTTCAGGCAGTCGGAGACGGCGAGCGGCTTGGCGCCGGTCGTCGCCACGTTCCGGTACGCCTCGGCGAGGGCGAGCTGGGCGCCCGCGTACGGGTCGAGCTTCGCGTACCGGCCGTTGCCGTCCGTCGCGATGGCGACGCCGAGACCGCTCGACTCGTCGATGCGGATCATGCCCGAGTCCTCGGGCTGCGCCAGCACCGTGTTGCCCTGCACGAAGTGGTCGTACTGGGAGGTGATCCAGGACTTGGAGGCCTGGTTGGGGGACGAGACGAGCTTGAGGACCTGGTCCTTCAGCTCGTCCCCGGTGCCGGGGCGCGGGAGCTTGTTCGCATCGTCCGCCTGCAGTTCGTCCTGCCAGGACGGACGGGCGTACGGGCGCTCGTAGACCGGGCCGTCGTGCGCGACCGTGCGCGGGTCGACGTCGACGATCTTGCCGCCGTGCCAGTAGATCTCCAGGCGGTCGCCGTCGGTCACCTCACCGATCACGGTGGCGATGACGTCCCACTTGTCGCAGATCTCGAGGAACCGGTCGACCTTCTCCGGCTCCACGACCGCGCACATGCGCTCCTGCGACTCGCTCATGAGGATTTCCTCGGGCGAGAGGGTCGAGTCCCGCAGGGGTACGTCGTCCAGGGTCACGCGCATGCCGCCGGAGCCGTTGGAGGCCAGCTCGGACGTGGCGCAGGAAAGGCCCGCCGCGCCCAGATCCTGGATGCCGACGACCAGCTTCTCCTGGAAGGCCTCCAGGGTGCACTCGATGAGGAGCTTCTCCTGGAAGGGGTCGCCGACCTGGACGGCCGGGCGCTTCGACGGCTTGGCGTCGTCGAAGGTCTCGGAGGCGAGGATCGACGCGCCGCCGATGCCGTCACCGCCGGTCCGGGCCCCGTACAGGATGACCTTGTTGCCCGCGCCGGACGCCTTCGCGAGGTGGATGTCCTCGTGCTTCATGACGCCGATGGCACCGGCGTTGACCAGCGGATTTCCCTGGTAACAGGCGTCGAAGACGACCTCGCCGCCGATGTTGGGCAGGCCCAGGCAGTTGCCGTAGCCGCCGATGCCGGCGACGACGCCGGGCAGGACGCGCTTGGTGTCGGGGTGGTCGGCCGCGCCGAACCGCAGCGGGTCCACGACCGCCACCGGCCGCGCGCCCATCGCGATGATGTCGCGCACGATGCCGCCGACGCCGGTGGCCGCGCCCTGGTAGGGCTCCACGTACGACGGGTGGTTGTGCGACTCGACCTTGAAGGTCACCGCGTAGCCGTGGCCGACGTCCACGACGCCGGCGTTCTCGCCGATGCCGACGAGGAGGGCATCGCTCTGCGGGGCCTTCTCGCCGAACTGGCGGAGGTGGACCTTCGAGGACTTGTACGAGCAGTGCTCGGACCACATGACCGAGTACATGGCGAGCTCGGCGCCGGTCGGGCGGCGGCCGAGGATCTCCACGACCCGCTCGTACTCGTCCTTCTTCAGGCCGAGTTCGGCCCAGGGCAGCTCTACGTCCGGGGTCGCGGCCGCGTGCTCGACCGTGTCCAGGGGAGTGCGGCTCATGCGTTGACCAGCTTCTTGAGGATCGAGGTGAAGAAGGGGAGGCCATCGGTGCGGCCGGTCCCGATGAGGGGTTCGACGGCGTGCTCCGGGTGCGGCATGAGGCCGACGATGTTGCCCGCCTCGTTCGTGATGCCGGCGATGTCGCGCAGCGAACCGTTCGGGTTGAAGTCCAGATAGCGGAAGGCGACCCGGCCCTCCGCCTCCAGCATGTCGAGCGTGCGCTCGTCGGCGACGTACCGCCCGTCCATGTTCTTCAGCGGGATGTGGATCTCCTGGCCGGCTGCGTAGTTGGTGGTCCAGGCGGTGTCCGCGTTCTCCACCCGCAGCTTCTGGTCACGGCAGATGAAGTGCAGATGGTCGTTGCCGAGCATCCCGCCGGGCAGCAGATGTGCCTCGGTGAGGATCTGGAAGCCGTTGCAGATGCCGAGCACCGGCATTCCCGACTTCGCCTGCTCAATCACGGTTTCCATCACCGGCGAGAAGCGCGCGATGGCACCGGCGCGCAGATAGTCGCCGTAGGAGAAACCGCCGCACAGCACCACGGCGTCGACCTGCTTGAGGTCCTTGTCCTTGTGCCATAGAGCGACGGGCTCGGCACCAGCGAGGCGGATCGCACGCTGCGTGTCGCGGTCGTCGAGGCTGCCCGGAAAGGTGACGACGCCAATACGAGCGGTCACTTTCCTGCCTCCGCCTTCACTTCCTCCACCTTGACGGTGAAGTCCTCGATCACGGTGTTGGCGAGGAAGGATTCCGCCAGTTCGTGGATGCGGGCGAGCGCGGTGTCGTCGACCGGCCCGTCCACCTCGAGCTCGAAGCGCTTTCCTTGACGTACGTCGGAGATGCCCTGGAAACCGAGGCGCGGCAGTGCACGCTGCACCGCCTGGCCCTGGGGGTCGAGGATCTCCGGCTTGAGCATGACGTCGACTACGACGCGTGCCACTGGCACTCCCGGTGTGTGGTGCTGAGCAGGTTCCTTCAGACTACCCGCACCGAATTTCTACGCGAGTAGATTCGTAGGAATCTACGTGACGGCCATCACGATTCCGCATCGACGGGCTACCTTCACGGAAAATCCTGGGAAAGATCCGGATCGACACCCGGAACCCTATTGCGGCGGGACACGCGGAGAGATTAAGTCGGGCCCACATTGCATTGCCAAGCACTGTACAAATGAATTGGCAATAGCCGATACTTTGCCCAATCGCTCTATAAAGCAGCCAAACAGTCGGTATCTCGGCACGTCACCAGGACGTTGCCACAGAGGTGCCGCACGAAGGGACCGATATTCGTGGCGCAGCGTGTCGTAGTCACTCTCTTCGACGACATCGACGGCTCGGAAGCGGCGGAAACGATCGCCTTCGGTCTGGACGGCAAGTCGTACGAGATCGACCTCAATCAAGCCAATGCCAAGAAACTGCGTAAGGCACTCGCGCCGTACGTGGAGGCCGGCCGCAAGCGCTCGCGGTCCGGCAAGACCTACAAGCAGACGTCGGTGGCCCCGGACCCGGCGGCGGTCCGCGCCTGGGCGCAGTCGAACAAGATGGAGGTGCCCGCTCGCGGGCGCATCCCGAAGAAGGTCTACGAGGCGTTCACCGCAGCCCAGTGAGGCTCGGTCCGGCTGATGCCCAGGGTCCGTCAGCGGGCCCTGGGGACAACCGACTTGCGCTGCACCCCGTCTGATCAGCTAGAGTCTGGAGCACGCCGAGGGGCGAGGCCGAAAAAGCCCACCTCACGAGCCATGCGGGTGTAGTTCAGTAGTAGAACATCCCCCTTCCAGGGGGAAGGCGCAGTGTGCAATTCCTGTCACCCGCTCTGCATCTCTTACCGGGCATCCTTGTGGATCAGGTAAGGTGGTGCTCGCGCCGATCGGTGAGAGCCGGTCGGAGGCAATGCGGACGTAGCTCAGTTGGTAGAGCGCAACCTTGCCAAGGTTGAGGTCGCGAGTTCGAGCCTCGTCGTCCGCTCCAGAGATCCAGAGGAAAGGCCTCGGTCATCATGACCGGGGTCTTTTTCGTGTGCCCTTGCGTGCTTCCCTCTTGCGGCCTCTTCAGAGCGTGTGATCCAGGGTGTCTGACATTTGTCATGTGCAGTGATGACAGCGCGCACTGCTCCCGCCCGGCGGCAGCGGGCAGGCTGGTCTCATGAACACGAACGAGCACGTGATTGAGGTCACCGATCTACGACGCGTGTACGGGGGAGAGTTCGAGGCGGTCCGGGGGGTGACCTTCACCGTCGGCCGAGGTGAACTGTTCGCACTGCTCGGGACGAACGGCGCGGGCAAGACCTCCACCGTCGAACTGCTCGAGGGCCTCGCGCCGCCGGCCGGCGGACAGGTGCGAATCCTCGGCCACGACCCGTACACGGAACGCGACGCGGTGCGCCCGCGCATCGGCGTCATGCTCCAGGAGGGCGGCTTCTCGGCCGAGCTGACCGTCGCGGAGACCGTACGGATGTGGGCGGGCTGCACCAGCGGGGCGAGGCCGGCGGCGGAGGCACTGGAGATGGTCGGGCTGGCCCGGCGGTCCGATGTACGGGTGAAGCAGCTGTCCGGCGGCGAGAAGCGGCGCCTGGACCTGGCGCTCGCGCTCCTCGGACGGCCCGAGGTCCTCTTCCTCGACGAGCCGACGACCGGCCTCGACGCCGAAGGACGCCAGGAGACCTGGGAGTTGGTGCGCGAGCTGCGCGAGGCGGGTACGACGGTGCTGCTGACCACTCACTACCTGGAGGAGGCGGAGGGGCTCGCCGACCGGCTGGCGATCCTGCACGAGGGGCGCATCGCGGCCTCCGGGACGCCGGCCGAGGTGACCGCCTCCCAGCCGTCCCGGATCTCCTTCGAACTGCCCGACGGCTACTTCCTCGGCGACCTGCCGCCCCTCGCCGAACTCGGCGTCACCGGACACGAGGCCGAGGGGCGGACGATCCGGCTGCGCACGAACGAACTGCAACGGACCGCCACCCGGCTGCTCGTATGGGCCGAGCGGGCCGGGATCGAGCTACGAGGGCTCGATGTGCGGTCGGGGTCGCTGGAGGAGGCGTTCTTGCGCATCGCCCGCGAAGCGTCGGAGACAGGCAGGCAGACAGACAAGGGCCGGCAGACGGAGCAGGAGCGCGTGGCATGAGCACGGGAACCGCGGCCAAGGCCGCCACCGGGACCACGGCGGGGACCGCCCTGGTCACACGGGCGGGGCGGATGGGTTCCCTCGCACGGGCCGAGCTGACGTTGCTGGGGCGCAGCAAGGCCACGCTCTTCGCGGCGCTGTTCGTGCCGCTCCTGCTGCCGTTCAGTCTCCGGTCGACCGTGGACGACATGGACCTGAAGGACAGCGGCCTGTCGGTCGGCGCGGTCCTGCTGCCGTCCTCCATCGGCTTCTCGCTGATCTTCGCGGTCTACAGCTCGCTCGTGAGCGTGTACGCGGGCCGCCGCGAGGAGCTCGTGCTCAAGCGGCTGCGCACCGGGGAGCTGCGGGACGGGGAGATCCTCGCGGGCGCGGCCCTCCCGGCGGTCGGGATCGGCCTGGCGCAGTGCCTGGTCCTGACGACGGCCACCGCCGTGCTCCTGGACGTCGGGGCGCCCCAGGCGCCTCATCTCGCCCTTCTCGGGCTGGTGTTGGGGCTCGCGATGTGGCCGGCGCTGGCCGCCGTCACCGCGAGCTTCAGCAGGAGCGTGGAGGGCGCGCAGGTCGCGGCCCTGCCGCTGACGATGGTCTCCATGATCGGTTCGGGGACCTTCGTTCCGCTCGAAGTGATGCCCGACCGGATCGCCTCCTTCTGCGAACTGCTGCCGCTCACCCCGGTGATCACCCTGATACGCGGTGGCTGGACCGGCGACCTCTCGGCATACGACGCACTCGGTGCCGTCGCGACGGCCGTGGCCTGGACCGTGATCGCCGTGTTCGCTGTGCGACGGTGGTTCCGGTGGGAACCGCGAAGGTAACCGCGTACGTACATGGGGGTGGGGGCATGCGCAGGCCCGGGAGTTGGTGGCGGGGGAAGAGCACGCCGGCCAAGGTCGAGACGTATACGCGCTGGTCGTTCCACTTCTTCGGGCTGATCGAGATCGCCGCGATCGGGCTCACGCCCTTCGATCAGGTCCCGGTGCCGTTCGCGAGCCTGCTCTTCGTGTTGGTGTGCGCCCACGCCGTGTTGTGTGCGGTGACCGCGTCCCGGGCGCTCGACTGGGCGCGCGGCAGCCGCGAGCAGCCCATGCGCCTGCTGGGCGCTCTCGGTACGGTCACCGTGCTCATCGCCATCGGCGCGCTCGGCTTCGCGGAGCGCGGTCCCGGTGGCGACGGCGCCGCCATCGCCGGGAGTTCGCTCTTCGTGGGCGTGCTGTCCTTCGGGGCCGGCACGATGGCGCTCGGACTCCGCAACCGGCGGCGCATGCTGTCGATGGTGGGCGGCTTCGCTGCAGGCGCCGGAGTGGTCGCGTTCCCGCTGGGCATCCCGGGGCCCGCCGCGCTGGTCACGGCGTTCGTGGTGCTGCTCGGCGCCGGATTCCTCGCCTTCACCTCCGCGTTCTCCGTCTGGCTGCTCAACGCTGTCTATGAACTCGACGAGGCCCGCGAGACCCGGGCCCGGCTCGCCGTCGCGGAGGAGCGGCTCCGCTTCGGACGCGATCTGCACGACGTGATGGGCCGCAATCTCGCGGTGATCGCTCTGAAGAGCGAGCTCGCCGTACAACTCGCGCGGCGTGAACGGCCGGAGGCCCTGGAGCAGATGATCGAGGTGCAGCGCATCGCACAGGAGTCACAGAAGGAGGTGCGGGAAGTCGTACGGGGCTATCGCGAGGCCGACCTCGCCGCCGAACTCGCGGGTGCGCAGGGTGTGTTGACGGCGGCCGGGATCGACTGCACGGTCACCGGTTCCGTGGCGGGCCTGCCCACGGCGGTCCAGTCGGCGCTCGGCTGGGCCGTACGGGAGGCGACCACGAACGTCCTGCGGCACGGGGACGCCGAGCGCTGTGCCGTGTCGCTGCGCGCGGCCGACGGCCAGGTCGTGCTCACCGTGGAGAACGACGGGGCACCGCCGAACTCGCGTACCGGATCCGGGGCCGGGTCCCGGGCCGGGTCCGGGCTGGCAGGGCTGCGGGAGCGGCTGTCGGCGGTGGACGGGACGCTGGAGGCGGGGCCCGCCGAGGGTGGGATGTTCCGGGTGGTGGCGACGGTCCCCTTGCCGTCCGCCTCCTCGTCCGCCTCTTCGTCCGCCTCCTCGTCCTCGTCCTCGTCGTCTACGGCCCCTCGGCCGGTCGGTGAGAGGGCCGCCTCATGACCCCCGTACCGCGCGTCCGGCTGCTGCTCGCCGATGACGAGCACCTCATCAGGGGGGCGCTGGCCGCGCTGCTCGCGCTGGAGGACGATCTGCTCGTGGTGGCCGAGGCGGCGACCGGCCCGGAGGCGCTGGCGATGGCACGGGCCCACGAACCCGACGTGGCCGTGCTGGATCTTCAGATGCCGGGGGCGGACGGTGTGAGGGTGGCCACATCGCTACGGACCGAACTGCCCGGCTGCAGGGTGCTGATCGTGACGAGTCACGGGCGGCCCGGGCATCTGAAGCGGGCCCTTGAGGCAGGTGTGCGCGGGTTCGTCCCGAAGACCGTCAGCGCGCAGCGGCTCGCGGAGATCATCCGTACGGTGCATGCCGGGAACCGTTACGTCGACCCGGAGTTGGCCGCCGACGCGATCTCCGCCGGGGAGTCGCCGCTGACCGCGCGCGAGGCCGAGGTGCTGGAGCTGGCGGCCGACGGGGCGCCCGTCGCGGAGATCGCCGACCGGGCCGCGCTGTCGCAGGGCACCGTGCGCAACTATCTCTCCTCGGCCGTGTCCAAACTGGGGGCCGAGAACCGTCACGCGGCGGTGCGGGTCGCGCGGGAGCGAGGTTGGGTATAGTGGCTGTCGCGCCACGGCGCAGTGCGGACGTAGCTCAGTTGGTAGAGCGCAACCTTGCCAAGGTTGAGGTCGCGAGTTCGAACCTCGTCGTCCGCTCAGAAGAAGGAAGCCCCCGGTGTTCGCCGGGGGCTTCCTTTGTGTCTACGACCAGCTCGTGCCGGTCAGGCGCTCGTACGCCTCGACGTACCTGGCGCGGGTCGCCGACACGACCTGCTCGGGCAGGGCCGGCGGGGGCTGCTCGCTCCCGCGGTCCCAGCCGGAGTCGGGGGAGGTCAGCCAGTCGCGCACGAACTGCTTGTCGTACGACGGCTGCGCGCGCCCCGGCTCCCACTGGTCGGCGGGCCAGAAGCGGGAGGAGTCCGGAGTCAGCACCTCGTCGCCGATGACCAGCGTCTCGCCGTCGAAGCCGAACTCGAACTTCGTGTCCGCGAGGATGATCCCGCGGTCGCGTGCGATGTCGCGGCCCCGGCCGTACACGGCGAGCGTCGCCTGGCGCAGCTGCGCCGCGGTCTCCGCCCCGACCTGGCGCGCGACCTCCTCGTACGGGACGTTCTCATCGTGCTCGCCGACCGCGGCCTTCGTGGCGGGCGTGAAGATCGGCGCGGGCAGCTCGGAGCCGTCGGTCAGGCCCTCGGGGAGGGCCAGGCCGCAGACGGTGCGGGTCTCGTTGTACTCGGCGAGGCCGGAGCCGGTGAGATAGCCACGGGCGACGCACTCGACCGGGAGCATCCGCAGGGACTTGCAGACCAGGGCACGGCCCTGCCAGTCGGCGGGGGCGCCCTCGGGGAGGTCGGTGCTCAGGACGTGGTTCGGGACGACGTCGGCGAGCTGCTCGAACCACCAGAGCGAGAGCTGAGTGAGGACGCGGCCCTTGTCGGGGATCTCCGTGGGGAGCACCCAGTCGTACGCGGAGATGCGGTCGCTGGCCACCATCACGAGGTCGCCCGCCTCGTTCTGGTACAGGTCGCGCACCTTGCCGGTGTGCAGATGCACCAGGCCCGGGACCTCGATCGGCTCGGGCTTGTCGACGAATCCGGACACGGTTCCTCCGCGTGGTTGAAGAAAAACAGGCGCCCGCAGGGCCCGGGTAGGGCGGTGGTGGGTGACGGGTGGGCCCAGTGGCTCGATTCTCGCGTATGGGGACGCCTGCGCGTGCTCAGGGGGTGTGGCGTGTGGTGTGCGTGGTGCGTGGTGCGTGCTGGGCGATGTGGTGCGCGGTGTGCGGTGAGTTCTGAGGTCCCGTAGGCCTCAGTCGCGTTTGCAGATGCGGTCCAGGAGGTTGGCCGTGGCCCGCTGGATGCGTTCGTCCACGTGGCCCGGGCGGTCCAGGGCCGGGGACCAGGCGAAGGTGCCGGCCGCGAAGACGAGGGCTCCGGAGGGGGCGCGGTACAGCGACGTCTCCTGGTGCCGGATCGCGCCCTCGGTGTCCCGGTACGGGGAGTGGGCCAGGAGGATACGGCCCTGGTGTTCGGGGAGCGGGGTGCGCGGGAAGTAGCGGTCGGCCTCGCCCGCGACCATGCCCTCCAGCTCGTCGCCCTCGTGCGCGCCGGTCGCCTCCCACAGCCAGTGGTCGGCGTTGCGGACGACCAGCGGGTGCGCGTCGGGTACCCGCCCCGCGTACTGGATACCCAGGAGCTCCTGTTCCGGGCGGTCGACTTCACGCCACAGGACGGCTTTGCCGGGACCGCGACGCTTTCGGCAGGTGAGGAGACGGTCGGGGACCCCGGACGGGGAGGGGGCCAACTCGGCCTGCCAGTACATCGTGTTGGCGGAGAGGAAGACGAGCGAGGTGCCGCGATCGCGGGCGCGTTCCGCGGTGCGGCGCATCGGGGTCGACCAGTACTCGTCGTGGCCGGGGAAGACGAGGCCGCGGTAACGGGTGGGGTCGATTCGTCCGGCGTGCAGGTCGCGGGCGTCGGCGTACGCGAGGTCGTAGCCGTAGCGCTCGGCCCAGCGGATGAAGTCGTACGCGTGACCCACGTGGAGCGGCAGGCCCGCTCCCGCGTAGGGGCGGTCGAACGAGACCGTCATCGCGGCGTCCGCCTCGCCGAGCAGACGGCCGTTCTCGTCCCAGGCGTGGTACAGGCTCGCCCCTGTGCGGCCGTCCTCCGGGTACAGGTTGTACGCCTGCCAGGTGACGTCCGGGAGGAGGAGCAGGAGGTCGGCGGGGTGGTCGTCGCGGACCGTGAAGGGGACGTGGGAGCGGTAGCCGTCGACGGTGGTGAGGACGGCCACGTACGCGCCGACGCTCCAGTACGACGGGATCTGGAGCCGCCAGGAGAGCCACCAGTGGTGGCAGGAGACCGTGCGGTCGGCGGTGAGCGGGGGCGGCTGGACGATGCCGGAGAGGCGGGGGCTGGTGGTGATCTTGCTGGCGCCGTCGCCTCCGTAGTGGCCGATGCGGTAGATGTCCACGCTGAACTGCTGCGGGGGGTCGACCGTGATGTGGAAGTCGATGGCCTCGCCGGGGGCGGCCGCGCCGGTGGAGGAGAAGCCCTTGATCTGACGGCGGACGTCGTCGGCGGAGCGAGGCCCTGGGGAGTGGGGGTGGCTTCGGGGGGTGGAGTGGCTTCGGGGCGCGGGGATCCTGGCCGTTCCTGAGGTTCCGAGGCTTCCGGAGGTTTCGGGAGGTGCCGCGCCGGGCGAGAGGGGATGCTCGATGTACCACGGGACGACCTGGCCGGTGTCGCCGAAGTACTGCTCGCTGCCGCGCAGCCAGGGGACAGGGCCCTGACCGAAGGGGTCCGTCACGGCGTGCGCCATCGCTCCCGACTCCCACCGGCGAATCTGCTCCGAGCCCATCCGAATTCCCTCCCCGTGCCCCGCAAGCCGTCGTGCACCGCAAGCCCTTGCCATGGCCAAATGACGGGTCCCAGCACATCACATTAAGCATGCGAACGGTCACCGTTCGTCGCGATTGGCTCCGCGTGGGGCGGGGGGCGGATGGGGTGGACTGTCGGGGGAATGGGGCGGACGGTCCGGGGGTGGGGTGGACGGTCGGAGGGTGGGACGGTCACGGAAGGCCGGTCAGACCAAGCGGACCGGTTTCTCGGGGCGGATGCCGAGGTGGAGGAGCCAGTCCCGGAGGGGCGCGGGGTCGCCGTTCTCGACGAGCCTGAGGACTCGGGGAGTGAGGTCGGCGGAGCGTTCGCCGTTGATCAGGAGGGATGGGCCGTCCAGCCAGTCGAGTCCGGGGGACGCGCCGGCCGTGTCCGTCGCGGCGCAGCAGACCATGGCCGTGACGTGGTCGGTGAGGAGTTCGCGTCCGGTTCGCGGAGGTTGCAGAGGGAAGAGCGGCAGCATTCCGTCGTCCAGGAGAGCGGTGTCCGGGCCGCCCTGCCCGGTGGAGCCGGCGGGCGACGCCGCCCGGGCCGTCGGCGCGGCGGCCTCCTCACGGGCCAGCTCCGCGCTGAGCCCCGCCGCCAGCGCGGCGGACCGCTCGTTCGCGACCCCGCCTCCGTCGTCGTCCTCGCTCCCGTACATCGCGGCGTCGTCCACGACGCGATGGGCGTCGTGGGTGTCAGGGGTGTCGTGGACGTCGTGGACGTCGTGGACGTCGTGGACGTCGTGGGTGTCCAGGGCGTTCGGGGTGACGGGGGCGTCATGGGCGCCGGGGTCGTCATCCCTCCCCGCCCTCGCACCCGTGCCCGTGCCCGTGCCCGTGCCCGTCAAGTGCTCTATCACCCGGGACAACGTCGGGCCCTCGGGGCCGACGGCCGCCGGGCCGGAGGAGCGGTTCATGCCCAGGGCGTCCAGCACCCGGTGGAGCCGCGCGGCGTCCGTGCGCCACTTGCGGTCGACCACCTCGTCCGGATACTCGGACCAGTCCACGGGCGCCCAGTCGGAGCCGGCTTCGGCCGGGCCGCCGTGGAAGAGGCGGGCGGCGAGAAGGGACGCGGCCTCGTCGACGGCGCCGGGCTCCTCCAGGAGGTCACAGGCCGGGCGCTCGCCGAGGCGGGAGGCGAAGCCTTCGGCGAGGCGGTCCCGGCGGGAGAGCTCGGTGAGGGCCGCGACGACGCCCGCATCGAGTCGGGAGGGCCAGCGGCCCATCCGCCAGGCGGGCAACGCGACGCGGGTCAGCAGGCGGTCCCATCCCGCGTAAGCCAGCCCCACCTGCTCCTGCGCGACGATCCGCAGCCCGTAGTCCACAGCCTGTGCACGCTCGGCGGCCGCTGCCGCCACGCCCCGTTCCATCTCGCCCGCATGGCCGCGGCAGCTGCGCAGGAGCAGCCGTGCCACCCAGCCGACGCAGGCGAGAACCGTGCGGGCCACGGGTCCGCGCGTGGGCGCGGAGGTCACCGCCACGGCCGCGTCCAGGCCCCGTACGAAACGACGGGCCGCCGCTATGTCGGGGTGCGCCGACGGTCCCGTACCGGCGACGACCGGTGCGAGGACCGCGCGCAGCTCGCCGACCCGCATCCACCACAGGAAGGGCGAGCCTATGACGAGGACGGGCGCGCCGGGCGTACGCCGGTGGGGGGGCTGCCCGTATGGACCGGCTCCGGCCAGGGCTGGGGATCCAGCTCGGGCTCGGGCTCCGGCTCGACCGAAGCCGAGAGCTCGAGGAAGGTTCCGGAATCCGCGCCCGCCTGCCACGCCCGATGTCTCGTCCTGGGACTCCGACGGCCGGGGCGGGCCGTGGGCCCGGTGGGTGCGGTCCTCCAGCCAGCTGTCGCAGTCCGGGGTGAGCGCTATCGCGGAGGGGGCGGGGACGTCCAGGCGGTCGGCCAGATCCCGCACCATGCGGTACAGATCCGGCGCCGACTGCTCGGTGAGCCCGACCGTGGGACTCACGGCGGGCCGGGCGCGGGCGACGACCAGCCCGATGCCGGCGGCGGCGAGAAGGGCCAGGAGCGCCACGACGGTCACGATCCAGCGGGTGACATGCCAGCCCTCGCCGTTGAGGTGACCCGTCGCCCCGCCGACCAGCAGCACGACAGCGACTGCCGCGGGCAGCAGTGCGACGGCCAGCGCCCTGCTGCGGATACGCAGCACGGCGAGAGCCCGGGAGCGCGCGGCCTGCGCGCCCGCCTCCACACCCATACCGGACACGACGGATGTCACCCCTCACTGCCCGGCCGGCGCGTGCATACCCAGCCACCGTCGGCGGACGTCCATGGCGTTGCTCACTCCCCCACTGTGGCACCCAGGACTGACATCGCAATGCCGGTGGGCCAAGTGCCGGAACGCTTGCGCCGCACCATAGTTGGGGCCCCGGCCCTCGTCAGCTGGATGGGCGATCGGCCACTCGATGGAATGGCTTTGGGCAGAGGTGGGTGACGGAGAGGGGCCAGGAGGGACGGAAGCCGGCCCCCGTTACGCCCCGGCCGCCGCCTTGGCCGCGATGTCCGTGCGGTGCTGCGAGCCGTCGAGGCGGATGCGGTCGACGGCCGCGTACGCGCGTTCGCGGGCCCGGGCGAGGTCCGCACCGCGCGCCGTGACGGAGAGCACCCGGCCCCCGGCACTCACGATCGCGTCGCCGTCGCGCTTCGTCCCGGCGTGCAGGACATACGCGTCCGGGGCATCCTGTGCCGCCACCTCGTCCAGGCCCTCGATGGGGTCGCCGGTGCGCGGGGTGCCGGGGTAGTTGTGCGAGGCGATGACCACGGTGACGGCCGCGTCGTTGCTCCACCGCAGATCGGGGAAGTCGGCGAGGGTGCCCTGCGCGGCGGCGAGGAGTACGCCCGCGAGCGGGGTCTTCAGGCGGGCGAGTACGACCTGGGTCTCGGGGTCGCCGAAGCGGGCGTTGAACTCGATGACCCGTACACCGCGGCTGGTGATCGCCAGGCCCGCGTAGAGGAGGCCGGAGAACGGCGTGCCGCGGCGCCGCAGCTCGTCGACGGTCGGCTGGAGGACGGTGTCCAGGACCTCCTCGACGAGCTTCGGCTCTGCCCAGGGCAGCGGGGAGTACGCACCCATGCCGCCGGTGTTCGGGCCCTCGTCGCCGTCCAGGGCTCGTTTGAAGTCCTGGGCGGGCTGCAGCGGGAGGACGGTCTCGCCGTCGGTGATCGCGAAGAGGGAGACCTCGGGTCCGTCGAGGAACTCCTCGATGACCACGCGGTCGCAGGCGTTGGCGTGTGTCTTCGCCTGCTCGAGGTCGTCGGTCACGACGACGCCCTTGCCGGCGGCCAGCCCGTCGTCCTTCACGACGTACGGAGCGCCGAAGGCGTCGAGCGCCTCGTCGACCTCGTCCGGGGTCGTGCAGACGTACGAACGCGCGGTGGGTACGGCCGCCGCCGCCATCACCTCTTTGGCGAAGGCCTTGGAACCCTCCAGCTGCGCGGCTTCCCGGGAGGGGCCGAACGCCGGGATGCCCGCCTCGCGCACGGCGTCGGCGACCCCCGCGACGAGCGGGGCCTCCGGGCCCACGACCACCAGCTCGGCGCCCAGCTCCGTGGCCAGCGCGGCGACGGCCTTGCCGTCGAGGGCGTCCACCTGGTGCAGCTCGGCCACCTCTGCGATGCCCGCGTTGCCGGGGGCGCAGTGCAGGGTGGT
Source organism: Streptomyces montanus (assembly GCF_005786655.1). Classification (NCBI taxonomy): domain Bacteria; kingdom Bacillati; phylum Actinomycetota; class Actinomycetes; order Kitasatosporales; family Streptomycetaceae; genus Streptomyces; species Streptomyces montanus. The sequence goes on along the minus strand of NZ_VBZC01000053.1, from coordinate 1,125 downwards.
GACGTCGGGGTCGAGGGACAGGGAGCGGCACAGGGCGTGTTCGCGGGCGCCGCTACCGATGACGAGGACCTTCACGGGGTCAGCCTAACGGTCGGCTCCACCAGGCGGTCCGCCGGGAGCCGGGCGCGTTCGGTTGTCGTGCGGTCGCGGCACCTCGACGGCGTCCGGGGCCGATCGGGGCTGTCGGCGCTGATCGGGGCTGCCCTTGGATGGGTTACTCGTTCGAGAACTCCTCCACGACCGTTGCCCCCAACTCCCGCACGATCAGCTCGTGCCCCGACAGAGCCGACTCGTCGAGGTCGGGATCGTCGTCCGCCGGCATGTCGTCCTCCGGCGAAATGGGCGGCGGTTCCGGGGCCGAGGGCCGGGGTGGTGGCGGAGGTGTCGG
>NZ_VBZC01000053.1:0-727 GCF_005786655.1 Streptomyces montanus | reverse complement strand
GGGTGGTGGCGGAGGTGTCGGCGAGGGTGCCGGAGAAGGGGAGGCCGGGGCCTGCGAGGCCGCGGGCCGGGGGTCGGGAGCCGCAGGTGCCCGGGGCGCGGGCCGAGGCGCGGCCGGGGCGGCGCCGCCACCGGGCGAGTAACCACCACCGAAACCGGACCCGGCCGACGCCGGCGGAGCCGAACCCCCCGAAGGATCGACGATGGCCTCGATCTTCCACTGCACGTTGAACTGCTCGGACAGCGCCTGCCGCAGCACGTCCTCGCTGCCACTGCTCGCGAAGTTGTCGCGCGCCCCCGAGTTGACGAAGCCGATCTGGAGGGTCGTGCCGTCGAAGCCGGCCACCTGGGCGTTCTGGCTGAGCAGGATCCAGGTGAAACGGCGCCGGTTCTTCACCGCCTCCAGGATGTTCGGCCACAGCATGCGGGGATCGAGCCCACCGCTCGCGGGAGCCGAAGGCGCGGCCGGGGCGGCGGCAGACGGGGGCGGACCGGCAGGCGCCGGACTTGCCGCCCCTGAAGGGGGAGGGGAAGGAGGAGTGGATGCGGATGTGGATGCGGAGCCCGGCGTCACCGGCGCTCCGGGCGCGGCCGGAGACTGCCCCGCACCTGCGGCGGCCGCCGTCGGCCACCCACCAGGACGCCGGCCACTGCCCGCCGCTGTGGCGGTGGGCCAGGCGCCGGGCGTACCCCCGCCGGCAGGAGCCGACGTCGGCGCGGGCGCGGTC
>NZ_VBZC01000052.1:0-67174 GCF_005786655.1 Streptomyces montanus | reverse complement strand
GACCCCGTACTGCCGCTGCGCGCCGCCGCCGCGGCCGCCGAGTCCGGCCTGCCGCTGTCGCTGCACGCGGTCCGCCGTATGGCCGCCGCGGCCCGCCCGCTGCCCACGCCCTGGCCCGCCGAGGCCCGTGAACAACTCGTCACCCTGCTCGGCTCCGGCCGTCCGACCGTCGACGTCTGGGAGGCCCTGGAGGCGGAGGGGCTGATCACTCAGCTGCTGCCCGACTGGGAGCGCGTACGCTGCCGCCCGCAGCGCAACGCCGTACACATCTGGACCGTCGACCGGCACCTGATCGAGACGGCGGTACGAGCCTCCGAAATGACCCGGCGCGTGAGCCGCCCCGACCTCCTCCTGGTTGCCGCGCTGCTGCACGACATCGGCAAGGGCTGGCCCGGGGACCACTCCGTCGCCGGCGAGATCATCGCGAAGGACGTCGCCGCCCGCATCGGCTTCGACCGCGTGGACGTCGCGACGCTCGCCACCCTCGTCCGCCATCATCTGCTGCTCGTCGAGACGGCGACCCGGCGCGACCTGGAGGACCCGGCGACCGTGCGCTCGGTCGCCGACGCGGTCGGCTCGCAGGGCACGCTGGAGCTGCTGCACGCGCTCACCGAGGCGGACGCGCTGGCCACCGGGCCCGCCGCCTGGTCCTCGTGGCGCGCGTCACTCGTGGCCGACCTGGTGAAGCGGGTCGCGGCCGTGCTCGCCGGGGAGACCCCCGAGGAGCCGGAGGCCGCGGCGCCCACCGCCGAGCAGGAACGGCTCGCGATCGAGGCGTTCCGCACAGGCGGCCCCGTCCTCGCGCTGCGGGCCCAGACCGAGCCTCCGACCGAGGAGCCCTCGGGCGAACCGGAGCCCCTCGGGGTGGAACTGCTCATCGCCGTGCCCGACCAGCCGGGGGTGCTTCCCGCGGTGGCCGGTGTGCTCGCCATGCACCGGCTCACCGTGCGCACGGCGGAGCTGCGGGCGCTGGATCTGCCCGACCCCGTCCACGGCTCCGAGGGCTCCGAGCGCTCCGAGGGCTCCGTGCTGCTCCTCGACTGGCGCGTCGCCGCCGAGTACGGGTCGCTGCCGCAGGCCGCCCGGCTCCGCGCGGACCTCGTGCGCGCCCTCGACGGCTCGCTCGACATCGCCGGACGACTCGCCGAGCGGGACGCCGCGTATCCCAGGAGGCGGGGCATCGTGGCGCCGCCGCCGCGGGTGACCGTGGCCTCCGCCGGATCCCGGCTCGCCACGGTCATCGAGGTGCGCGCCCATGACGCCCCCGGCCTCCTGCACCGCATAGGGCGGGCGCTGGAGAAGGCGAACGTACTGGTGCGGAGCGCGCATGTCTCCACGCTGGGCGCGAACGCGGTGGACGCCTTCTATGTGACGGGGCCCGAAGGGGCGCCGCTGCCGGGCGAGGAGGCGGCTTCGGTGGCCCGCGCCCTGGAGGAGACGCTGCGGGGGTGAGGGGCGCGTGTGTGGCGAGAGGGGAGTACGGTCGCCCTCTCGACACCGGCTCCTGCTTCCCGGAGGCGAACCGAGCACTTTAAGAACCCGCGCGGGCGGATACCCTGGGAGGCGACCCCGTCCGCCTGCTCCCTACTTGAGGATTCGCGACCGCCGTGTTCGACACTCTTTCCGATCGCCTCGCAGCGACATTCAAGAATCTCCGCGGCAAGGGGCGCCTCAGCGAGGCGGACATCGACGCCACGGCGCGTGAAATCCGCATCGCCCTGCTGGAGGCGGATGTCGCGCTGCCCGTTGTGCGGGCCTTCATCAAGCAGATCAAGGAGCGGGCGCTCGGCGCCGAGGTGTCGCAGGCGCTCAACCCGGCCCAGCAGGTCATCAAGATCGTCAACGAGGAACTCGTCGGCATCCTCGGCGGCGAGACCCGGCGCCTGCGCTTCGCCAAGCAGCCGCCGACCGTGATCATGCTCGCGGGTCTGCAGGGTGCCGGTAAGACGACCCTCGCCGGAAAGCTCGGCAAGTGGCTTCAGGGCCAGGGCCACACGCCGCTGCTGGTCGCCTGTGACCTCCAGCGCCCGAACGCGGTGAACCAGCTGAGCGTTGTCGCCGAGCGCGCGGGCGTCGGCATCTACGCGCCCCAGCCGGGCAACGGCGTCGGTGACCCGATCCAGGTCGCCAAGGACTCCATCGAGCACGCGCGGCAGAAGCAGCACGACGTCGTCATCGTCGACACCGCCGGCCGCCTCGGTATCGACACCGAGATGATGCAGCAGGCCGCGGACATCCGTGACGCGGTCTCGCCCGACGAGGTCCTCTTCGTCGTCGACGCGATGATCGGTCAGGACGCGGTGAACACCGCGGAGGCCTTCCGTGACGGCGTCGGTTTCGACGGCGTGGTCCTGTCGAAGCTCGACGGCGACGCCCGAGGCGGTGCGGCGCTGTCCATCGCGCATGTCACCGGCCGCCAGATCATGTTCGCCTCGAACGGCGAAAAGCTGGACGACTTCGACGCGTTCCACCCGGACCGCATGGCGTCCCGCATCCTCGGCATGGGCGACATGCTCACGCTGATCGAGAAGGCCGAGCAGACCTTCTCGCAGCAAGAGGCCGAGAAGATGGCCTCCAAGCTGGCCTCCAGCAAGGGCAAGGACTTCACGCTCGACGACTTCCTGGCCCAGATGGAGCAGGTCAGGAAGATGGGCTCCATCTCCAAGCTGCTCGGCATGCTCCCCGGCATGGGTCAGATCAAGGACCAGATCAACAACCTCGACGAGCGTGACGTCGACCGCACGGCCGCGATCATCAAGTCGATGACCCCGGGCGAGCGTCAGGAACCGACGATCATCAACGGTTCGCGGCGCGCGCGTATCGCCCGCGGTTCGGGCGTCGACGTCAGCGCCGTCAAGAACCTCGTCGAGCGGTTCTTCGAGGCCCGCAAGATGATGTCCCGCATGGCCCAGGGCGGCGGCATGCCGGGGATGCCCGGAGTGCCGGGCATGGGTGGCGGTCCCGGCCGGCAGAAGAAGCAGCCCAAGAAGGCCAAGGGCAAGCAGCGTTCCGGCAACCCGATGAAGCGCAAGCAGCAGGAGCAGGAGGCCGCCGCCCGCCGCGAGGCCGCGGGCCAGGCCGGCGGCGCCTTCGGCCTGCCGGGCGGCCAGCAGCCGCAGGACTTCGAGCTCCCCGACGAGTTCAAGAAGTTCATGGGCTGACAGGTCACCTGGGCTGACGGGTCACGCGCCGACAGGTCACTTGGGCTGACGGGTTTCTCGTACGCCTCTTCTCGTACGCTGCTGGGGGCGCCCTTCTCCGTGAGGGCGTCCCCAGCGGCGTACCGGGTCGTGCCGTTGCGCCGGGTCTAGGGGGTACGCGCGATCAGATAGCGGAAGACGTTCGGCATCCACACCGTGCCGTCCGGCCGCTGATGCGGATGCAGCGCCTCGGTCAGCTCCTTGTCGACCTGGGCCTGGTCGGTCGCGCGGACGGCCGCGTCGAAGAGTCCGGTGGACAGCAGACCGCGTACCGCGTTGTCCAGGTCCGCGTATCCGAAGGGGCAGGCCACCCGCCCCGAACCGTCGGGCCTCAGGCCGGCGCGCTGGGCCACCTCCTCCAGGTCGTCCCGCAGGGCGGGGCGCCAACTGCCCGTACTGCGCAGGGGATCCGCCAGCTTGGTGGCGACCCGCAGCACGGACGAGGTCGCGCAACGCTCCGGCGGCCCCCAGCCGGCGAGCACCACAGGGGTCCCGCGAGTGGCGAGCGGTGTCGCCTCCGACAGGAGCTCGCCCAGCCCTTCGGAGTCCCCCGCCATGCAGCCGATCGGTTCGAAGGCGGTCACCAGGTTGTACGCGGGTGTCCGGGCGTCGGTCGCGTCCCGTGGGTTGCCCTCGACCAGCCGGGTGCCGGCACGCGCGCGCGTGCCCCACGCTTCGGGCAGCAGACGCTCCCGCGCGAGGGCCAGCCGTTCGGGCGAGCACGAGTCGACGCCGGTGACCGCCGCGCCCCGCGACGCCGCCATCAGAAGGGCGAGCCCGGAACCGCAGCCGAGGCCGAGCAGCCGGGTCGAAGCGCCCACATCGAGTCGCTCGTATACGGCCTCGTAGAGCGGGACGAGCATCCGCTCCTGGATCTCGGCCCAGTCACGCGCGCGTGCACACGGGTCCACCTGGGGCCTCGGTCCTGCGTGAGGTAGGTGTTGCCGCACGAGCGTAGGTGTCATCTAAAGCGCCCCAATCAACCGAGAGTTGCTGCTGTGCCCCGTTTCCTGTGCCCCCGTGCAGTGCGCTCGCACTCCCCCCGTATGCCAGGAAACTCCGCGCCCGTCGTGGCGTCCAGAGGTTGCGGGCTTCTGCTTGCGTGCCACCCGTGCGCGCCCCCACGCGCCCTCTGATCCACGCTCACGGAAAAATGCATGCACGGCTCCGAGGGCCGCCGCCGTACCATGCGCGCCATGGCAAAGACACCCGTTCTCACGCCCCGGGCGGACGATTTCCCGCGCTGGTACCAGGAGCTGATCGCCAAGGCCGAACTGGCCGACAACGGGCCGGTGCGCGGCACCATGGTGATCCGACCGTACGGCTACGGCCTGTGGGAGCGGATGCAGCAGGACATGGACGCCCGCATCAAGGAGACGGGCACCCAGAACGCGTACTTCCCGCTCCTGATCCCGCAGTCGTACCTCGCCAGGGAGGCCGACCACGTGGAGGGCTTCGCGCCCGAGCTGGCCGTGGTCACGCACGGCGGCGGCAAGGAGCTCGAGGAACCCGCCGTCGTGCGCCCCACCTCCGAGATGATCATCAACGACTACTTCTCGAAGTGGGTGCAGAGCTACCGCGACCTGCCGTTGCTGATCAACCAGTGGGCGAACGTGGTGCGTTGGGAGCTGCGGCCGCGTCTGTTCCTGCGGACCACCGAGTTCCTCTGGCAGGAGGGGCACACGGCGCACGCCACATACGAGGAGGCGCGCGACTTCGCGGCCCGCATCCAGCGCCATGTCTACGCGGACTTCATGGAGAACACCCTCGCGATGGACGTGGTTCTCGGCCGCAAGACCGTCAAGGAGCGCTTCGCGGGCGCCATCAACACGCTCACCCTCGAAGCCATGATGGGCGACGGCAAGGCCCTCCAGATGGGCACCAGTCACGAACTCGGCCAGAACTTCGCCAAGGCCTTCAACACCCAGTACCTGTCGAAGGAAGGCAAGCAGGAACTGGTCTGGCAGACCTCGTGGGGCTCGACCACCCGCATGATCGGTGCCCTGGTGATGATGCACGGCGACGACAACGGCCTCCGGGTCCCGCCCCGCCTCGCACCCGTCCAGGCCGTCGTCCTCGCGATCAAGGGCGACGACGCGGTTCTGGCCAAGGTCCACGACATCGGCGATCGGCTGAAGGCGGCGGGCGTACGCGTCCACGTCGACGACCGCACGGACACGCCCTTCGGCCGCCGCGCCGTGGACTGGGAGCTCAAGGGCGTACCCGTACGCATCGAGATCGGGCCCCGTGACCTGGACAGCGGCACCGCGATGCTGGCCCGCCGCATCCCCGGCGGCAAGGAGCCGGTGGCGCTCGACGCGCTCGCCACCCTGCTGCCCACGGTCCTCGAAGAGGACCAGGCGCTGCTCCTCAGGCAGTCGCGCGAGCGCCGCGAGTCCCGTACGGCGGAGGTGTCGACGACCGAAGAGGCCCTCGAGGCGGCCGCCGCCGGCGGCTGGGCGCGCATCCCCTGGTCCGACCTCGGCGAAGAGGGCGAGGCCAAGCTCGCCGAGCATGCGGTGACCGTACGGTGTCTGGTCTCTCCGGACGGGTCGGTCCCGGACTCCGAGGACGCACCCGGTAACGTCGCGGTGGTCGCGCGCGCTTACTGAAGTAGGCAGAGAGCGGCTTGAACGCCTCTTGCGCAACTGGCGACCACAGGTCCCCCGGCGCGCGGACATCGTCTACGCGCCGGGTCGTACGTGCGGCTACGCACCACCTTGGTATGAGCTGTGAGGCTTCTCCGCAGATCAGCGCACCCGCCCTCGTCAGGACGCATCAGCGGCAACTGACGGGTACGTGCAAATTATTTGGGATGCCCCGGAATAGGAACACAGAGGCACCCAGGCTCGTTGTCACGACGTGAGCACGACACCACCTGTTCTCGCCGCAGAGCTGGCAGGGGCGTGGGCCGACATTCAGCGGCACCACCCCGAGCTGCCGGATCTTGCCGCGCCCGAGTCCCTGATCGGGGAGTCGTCGTCCGCCTGCGGACACGAGCTCTCCTTCGAGCGACTGCTTCACGAAGCAGTCCATGGCATCGCCGCCGCCCGAGGAGTCCGCGACACCTCGCGTGCGGGCCGGTACCACAACCGCAGATTCCTCGCGATCGCCGAGGAGCTGGGCCTGGACCACCCGGAGGAGCCGCACCCCAGCAGCGGCTTCTCGCTGGTCACGCTCAGCCCCGAGGCGAAGCGGCGCTACCGCCCGACGATCGAGCGGCTGCAGCGCGCCCTCAAGGCGCACTCCGCCGCGACCGCCGCGGACACGGCCCGCAGCTTCCGGGGTCCGGCCGCCCGGCACGGCTCCTCCGGAGGAGGCGTCCGCGTCAAGGCGGTCTGCGACTGCGGGCGCAACGTCCGCGTCGTCCCGTCGGTCCTCGCCCAGGCCCCCATCGTCTGCGGCGGCTGCGGGAAGCCGTTCCGGATCCCGGAGGTGGTCGGGGCGGCCGCGGGCTGAGCCATTCGTCCCCTGGACTGTGCCGTTCGTGGCCGGACCAGGGTGCGGTCAACCGTCGGGCGGCAATCGGCGGGCGGCGACCGTCGGGTGCCGTCGGTTGCCGTCATGCCCAGGTGAGGGTGCGGCCCCTGGTCCAGCCGCCCGGCCGGGTGTGGCAGAATGGCTGGCTGTACTCGACAGCCGCACAGGACCCCTCTCTCCTCCGGCTGACGCGTCCATCGGGCACTCGGGTACCGCAACCCCACGCGGCAACCTCGCCGTGCCCAACCACGTCAAGACCAGGAGACACCACTCCCGTGGCAGTCAAGATCAAGCTGAAGCGTCTGGGCAAGATCCGTTCGCCTCACTACCGCATTGTCGTCGCCAACTCCCGTACCCGCCGTGACGGCCGGGCCATCGAGGAGATCGGCCTGTACCACCCGGTGCAGAACCCCTCGCGCATCGAGGTCGACGCCGAGCGTGTGGCGTACTGGCTGGGTGTCGGCGCGCAGCCGACCGAGCCCGTGCTCGCCATCCTCAAGAAGACCGGCGACTGGCAGAAGTTCAAGGGCGAGCCCGCCCCGGCACCGCTGCTGCAGCCGGCCGAGAAGGCCACGCGTCCGTCGTTCGACGCCCTGGGCGGCGACGACGAGGGCAAGGGTGAGGCCATCACCCAGAAGAAGAAGGCTGAGAAGAAGGACGAGGCCGCCGCCGAGTCCTCTTCATCTGAGTCGACCGGGGCCTGAGCATGCTCGAGGAGGCTCTCGAGCACCTCGTGAAGGGCATCGTCGACAACCCTGACGATGTGCAGGTCGCCTCGCGCAACCTGCGCCGCGGGCGCGTCCTCGAGGTCCGGGTCCACCCCGACGACCTCGGCAAGGTGATCGGTCGCAACGGCCGCACCGCGCGCGCCCTGCGCACCGTCGTGGGCGCCATCGGCGGACGTGGCGTCCGCGTCGACCTCGTCGACGTGGACCAGGTGCGCTGACACAACGCAACACCGGCTCGGGCCGGGGACGGCCACTTGGGGCCGTCCCCGGCCCGTAGTCGTCTACGCGGTAATGCCGTAGGCACACGACAGGAGATCGAGCACAGTGCAGCTGGTAGTCGCACGGATCGGCCGCGCCCACGGCATCAAGGGCGAGGTCACCGTCGAGGTACGCACCGACGAGCCGGAGCTGCGGCTCGCGCCCGGCGCCGTCCTGGCCACGGACCCCGCCTCGGCCGGTCCGCTGACCATCGAGACGGGCCGGGTGCACAGCGGCCGTCTGCTGCTGCGTTTCGAGGGTGTACGGGACCGGAACGCCGCCGAGGCGCTGCGCAACACCCTGCTGATCGCCGACGTCGACCCGGACGAGACGCCCGAGGACCCGGACGAGTACTACGACCACCAGCTGATGGACCTGGACGTCGTCACGAAGGACGGTGCCGAGGTCGGACGGATCACCGACATCGCGCATCTGCCCTCGCAGGACCTCTTCGTGGTGGAGCGGGCCGACGGCGGCGAGGTGCTGATCCCGTTCGTCGGGGAGATCGTCGTGGAGATCGACCTGGAGGAACAGCGGGTGATCGTGGACCCGCCGCCGGGTCTGATCGACGACCGCGCGGAAATCGCGTCCTCCAGGGACTCCTCCGCGGAGTCCTCCACGGAATCCGCGGAGCCCTCCGGGGAAGAGGCGTAATGCGGCTCGACGTCGTCACGATCTTCCCCGAGTACCTGGAGCCGCTGAATGTCTCCCTCGTCGGCAAGGCACGCGCGCGTGGACAGCTGAATGTGCACGTGCATGATCTGCGGACGTGGGCGTACGACCGGCACAACACCGTCGACGACACCCCTTACGGCGGCGGCCCCGGCATGGTCATGAAGACCGAGCCCTGGGGCGACGCCCTGGACTCGGTACTCGCGGACGGCTACGAGACCGGCTCTCATGAGCCCGCTCTCGTGGTCCCGACGCCCAGCGGTCGCCCCTTCACCCAGAAGCTCGCCGTCGAGCTCTCCGAGCGTCCCTGGCTGGTCTTCACGCCCGCCCGTTACGAAGGCATCGACCGCCGCGTCATCGACGAGTACGCGACCCGGATGCCCGTCCACGAGGTGTCCATCGGCGACTATGTACTGGCCGGCGGCGAGGCGGCCGTACTCGTGATCACGGAGGCCGTGGCCCGGCTGCTGCCCGGCGTCCTCGGCAACGCCCAGTCGCACAGGGACGACTCCTTCGCGCCGGGTGCCATGGCCAACCTCCTGGAGGGGCCCGTCTACACGAAGCCGCCCCGGTGGCGCGACCGTGAGATCCCGGACGTCCTGCTCAGCGGCCACCACGGGAAGATCGCCCGCTGGCGCCGGGACGAGGCCCTGCGGCGCACGACGGCCAACCGGCCGGACCTCATCGAGCGCTGCGACCCCGCAGCCTTCGACAAGAAGGACCGTGAAATGCTCTCCATCCTGGGCTGGGCGCCGGACCCGGAAGGGGAGCCGCAGGGCCGATTTTGGCGCAGGCCAGAGGGCGTGGAAGAATAGACCGCTGTTGTACGTCGTCCAGCGTGCGCCCCTGCCACAGGGGGATACGACGCCCGCCCCGACGAGGACAGCATCCCTCTTGGAACACCGACTTCCGTTGATGACCTGTGGCATCAGCGAAGAAAGCAGACGATCATGTCTCACCTGCTCGACTCCGTCGACGCCGCGTCGCTGCGCAGCGACGTCCCGGCCTTCCGCCCGGGTGACACCGTCAACGTCCACGTCCGCGTCATCGAGGGCAACCGCTCTCGTGTGCAGCAGTTCAAGGGCGTAGTCATCCGTCGCCAGGGCGCCGGTGTCCGTGAGACCTTCACGGTCCGCAAGGTCTCGTTCTCCGTCGGCGTCGAGCGCACCTTCCCGGTGCACACCCCGATCGTCGAGAAGATCGAGCTCGTCACCCGCGGTGACGTCCGTCGCGCGAAGCTGTACTACCTGCGCGACCTGCGCGGCAAGGCCGCGAAGATCAAGGAGAAGCGCGAGAAGTGAGCTCGCGCCGGGGTCCGCACATGAGGGCCGGATAGCATCTGGCCGCGATGGACACCGAAGCACAGTCGACGGAGCGCGACCGCTCCTCCCGCCCTGACGAACCCGAGGAGATCTCGGACACGGAACAGGCGGAGGGACGGTCGCGTTTCGCGTTGGTGTCCCGTGCCGCCGACTGGCTGCCCGGCGGGCGAATCAGTCTGGCCGCGTTGTCCTGTCTCCTGTTTCTGCTGCTTTTGAGTCGGTTTGTGGTGCAGCCGTTCCAGATTCCCAGTGGTTCCATGGAGCCTGGATTGAGGATCGGGGACCGCGTTCTCGTAAATAAGTTGGCGTACCGTTTTGGTGCCGACCCGAAGCGCGGTGACGTCGTCGTGTTCGACGGCACCGGCTATTTCGGGGAAGCGGACTACATCAAGCGTGTCGTTGGTGTGGGGGGAGACCGTGTGGTCTGCTGCGACAGGCAGGGGAGGATCGAGGTGAACGGCCGGTCGGTCGACGAATCGACGTTTCTGTACCCGGGGGACAAGCCGTCCGAGGTGCCCTTCGACGTCGTCGTGCCCGACGACACCCTGTTCGTCCTCGGCGACCATCGCGGTGACTCCAGCGATTCCCGGGACCACCTGGGTGCGCCGGGCGGCGGCATGATCCCAGTCGGTGATGTGATCGGCAGAGCCGACGGGATCGCCTGGCCCCCGGGACACTGGACTCGTCTGGACCACGTCGACGTCTACGCGCGCGTGCCCGCCGCGGACGGTGCGCATGGGTAAACGCGGTAAACCGCGCGGGGTCCCCAGCACCGCCACCGACAACCTGCTGCCCACAGGGGCCCGGCGCGCCGGCGGTTCCGCCCGGCCGGGCCGGGCCGAACGGCGCAAGCTCGCCCGCAAGGTCAAGCGGCGCAGGCAGCGCTCGGCGATCAAGGAGATACCGCTCCTCATAGGTGTCGCCCTGCTCATCGCCCTCGTCCTGAAGACGTTCCTCGTTCAGGCCTTCGTGATCCCGTCGGGCTCCATGGAGCAGACGATCCGGATCGGAGACCGCGTCCTGGTCGACAAGCTGACCCCGTGGTTCGGCTCGAAGCCCACGCGCGGCGACGTGGTCGTCTTCAAGGACCCCGGTGGATGGCTCGAGGACGAGCAGCCGATCGCGAAGACGGAAGACCCCATCGTCGTCAAGCAGGTCAAGCAGGGGCTGACCTTCATCGGCCTGCTGCCCTCCGAGAACGAACGGGACCTGATCAAACGGGTCGTCGCGGTCGGCGGTGACACCGTCAAGTGCTGCGACGCCCAGGGCCGCGTCACCGTCAACGGCATGCCGCTCAACGAGGCGTACATTCACCCCGGCAACAAACCCTCTTCGATCAAGTTCGAGGTGAAGGTGCCCGCCGGCCGCCTGTTCGTCATGGGGGACCACCGGGCCAACTCCGCCGACTCCCGTTACCACCGCACCGAGGGATTCAACGGCACGGTCTCCGAGGACGGGGTCGTCGGCCGGGCCATGGTCATCGCCTGGCCCATCGGTCACTGGAGTCGTCTGGAGGAACCGGACACCTATGCGTCCGTGCCCGACGCGCCCGGCGGGTCGACCACCGCCATCGGCGAGTCGCATAGGGTGGCCAATGCGGATCGATACGGATTGATCCCGCTCCCGAGCCCTGCGGAACTCCCGCTCGTTATGGGAGTGGTGGGCCTGCGTCGGATCTGGCGCAGGCGGCGGCACGGAGTGAGGAGTGGATGTGGGGGATTTGGCGGTCGGCGCACGGTCCGGGCAGGAGGGTCCCGAGGACAAGCCGGAGCGACCCGAGGAGATGGCTCCCCCAGCCGCAGAGGACGCCTCGGGTTCCGGGGGTGACTCCGGAGCCGGCGACGACAGGAACGAGCGGGGTGGGGACGCCCCGCAGCCGAAGAAGCAGCGGTCCTTCTGGAAGGAACTCCCGCTGCTCATCGGCATTGCTCTCCTCCTCGCTCTGCTGATCAAGACCTTCCTGGTGCAGGCGTTCTCGATTCCCTCGGACTCGATGCAGAACACGCTCCAGCAGGGCGACCGTGTACTGGTCGACAAGCTGACCCCGTGGTTCGGCTCGGAGCCCGAGCGCGGCGAGGTCGTCGTCTTCCACGATCCCGACAACTGGCTGGCGGGCGAGCCCACACCCAACCCGAACGCGATTCAGAAGGCCCTCAGCTGGATCGGCCTGATGCCGTCCGCCGAGGAGAAGGACCTCATCAAGCGGGTCGTGGCGGTCGCCGGCGACACCGTCGAGTGCAAGGGCACGGCCCCTCTGAAGGTCAACGGCCATGCGCTGAAAGAGCCCTACGTGTACCCGGGGAACACGCCGTGCACGGTCGACGACACGGGCGGCCAGTTCAAGGTGAAGGTACCCGAAGGCAAAATCTGGGTCATGGGTGACCACCGGCAGAACTCGCTGGACTCCCGCTACCACCAGCAGGACAGCAACAAGGGCTTCGTCCCCGTGGACAACGTCGTCGGCCGCGCCATCGTGGTCGCCTGGCCGCCCACCCGCTGGTCCACGCTGCCGGTGCCGGACACCTTCGACCAGGGCCTCAGCGCCGCCGCGGCTCCGGGCGTACTCGGTCTCGCGGGCGCGGTGCCCTTGGTGCTGTGGCGCAGGCGGCGGATTACCGTCGGAAACCCCAGGGTTTCTGAGCGGGGTACCGCCGGGTAGGGTGCCGTCCCAGATCGCCGATCTTCCGGGGCCGGAACCAGGGCCCCGGGGTCGATTCTCCGAGTTGGGGGAGCACTGATGAGCGGGACAGGTCGTACGGACGAGGGCCACGGACGGCTCGGCAGCAAGCTGTCGGGGCTGGCCGTGGCCCTTGGCTGTGTGCTCTTCCTCGGCGGGTTCGCCTGGGGCGCGGTCGTCTACCAGCCGTACACCGTGCCGACCGCCTCGATGTCGCCCACCATCGCGGCCGGCGACCGGGTTCTGGCCGAGCGGATCGACAGCGGTGACATCAAGCGCGGCGACGTCGTCGTCTTCAAGCAGGCCAGCTGGGGCAATCTCCCCATGGTCAAGCGCGTCGTCGCGGTGGGCGGCGACACGGTCTCCTGCTGTACGGACGGCAAGCTGACCGTCAACGGCAAGAAGATCGAAGAGTCGTATCTGCCCAAGGGCTCCGAGGCCGAGGCGAGCAAGATTCCCACCATCGACGTCCCCAAGGGCCGGCTTTTCCTGCTCGGTGACGAGCGCAGCGGCTCCCTCGACTCGACCGCCCACCTCACGGAGGCCGGCAACGGCTCGGTACCGGTCGGCGCGGTGAGCGCGCGGGTCGACGCGGTGGTGTGGCCCATGGACGGCATGCTGGACCGCCCCACCGGCTTCGAGACGCTCGGCGGCATCTCCCAGCCGGGCCCCCTGCGTCTGGTCCTCGCCACGATCGTGGCGGGCGCCGTGCTCGTCCTCGGCGGGGCGGCCTACGGGCCGGTCGCCAAGCGGGCGGCTCAGCGACGCAGCCGTACCGGAGGGACGAGGGAGCAGGCTCTTGCGGGGTGAGCAGCCGCTTGAGGGGCTCGCGGACCCCGGCGAACTGCGGAAGGTCGCTGCGGCCCCCGGTGAGCTGAGGAAGGTCGCCCGGGTGGTGCTGCTCGACCCGCAGGATCGCATCCTGCTGCTGCACGGCCACGAGCCCGAGGATCCGTCCGACAACTGGTGGTTCACGCCGGGCGGCGGTGTGGAGGGTGAGGAGACGCGCGAGGAGGCCGCATTGCGGGAACTCGTGGAGGAGACCGGCATCACCGAGGTCGAGCTCGGCCCGGCGCTGTGGCGGCGGACCTGCTCCTTCCCGTTCGCGGGACGCCGCTGGGACCAGGACGAGTGGTACTACCTGGCCCGTACCACTCAGACGGCGACCCAGGCCCTGGGACTGACGGAGCTGGAACGGCGCAGTGTCGCCGGAGCACGCTGGTGGACGTGTCAGGAACTGACCGAGGCACATGAGACGGTGTATCCGACCAGACTCGCCGGGCTGCTGCGCAGGCTGCTCGACGAGGGTCCCCCGGCCAGGCCCGAGATCCTCGACACTGAAATTGTCTAGAGGCGCGCGGGGCTGGCGCACAATAGGGGGACGCACGGCTGAAGGGGAACATGCCATGAGCGCCGAGGACCTCGAGAAGTACGAGACCGAGATGGAGCTGAAGCTCTACCGGGAGTACCGCGATGTCGTCGGTCTGTTCAAATATGTGATCGAGACCGAACGGCGCTTCTACCTCACCAACGACTACGAGATGCAGGTCCACTCGGTCCAGGGCGAGGTGTTCTTCGAAGTGTCCATGGCGGACGCCTGGGTGTGGGACATGTACCGCCCCGCTCGCTTCGTGAAGCAGGTTCGGGTACTCACGTTCAAGGACGTGAACATCGAGGAATTGAACAAGAGCGATCTGGAGCTGCCGAGCAGCTGAGGGGTCTGGACGGAGGCTCGTGTGGGTGACTGAGTTGTCCACACCCGGCGGGTTGTCCACCAAGATCCAATAGCGCGCGGATGTGCCCTCAATGTTGGCGCCGGAGGTGGTGCCGACATGAACGCACGCAACGCAGGCAGCTCTAGCGACACAAGCAGTGCCAGCAACACAGGTAGCGCCAGCAACACACGTGGCGCGAGCAACGCACGCAGCGCACTCGGTGAGTACGGCGAGAACCTGGCCGCACGGCGGCTGGCCGAGGCCGGGATGAAGGTCCTGGAGCGCAACTGGCGCTGTGGCAGGACCGGTGAGATCGACATCGTGGCCCAGGACGGGGACGCGCTGGTCGTCTGCGAGGTCAAGACCCGCCGGGCGGGCGCCTTCGAACACCCGATGGCCGCCGTCACACCGCTCAAGGCCGCGCGGCTGCGGGGCCTCGCCGAGCGCTGGCTGCAGGAACACGGAGGGGCGCCACCCGGAGGCGTCCGCATCGACCTCGTAGGCGTCGTCCTCCCCGACCGCGGCGCACCCGTGGTGGAACACGTGCGGGGTGTGGCCTGATGGGATTCGCCCGTACATGCGCGGTGGCCCTGGTCGGAGTCGAGGGCGTTGTCGTCGAGGTCCAGGCGGACCTGGAACCGGGGATCGCGGCGTTCACCCTGGTGGGACTGCCCGACAAGAGCCTCACGGAGAGCAAGGACCGGGTGAGGGCGGCCGTCGTCAACTCCGGCGGCGAGTGGCCCCAGAAGAAGCTCACGGTGGGGCTCAGCCCCGCGTCGGTACCGAAGGGCGGCAGCGGATTCGACCTGGCGGTAGCCTGCGCCGTGCTGGGAGCCTCCGAGCGGATCGACCCACGGGTCCTCACCGACATCGTGATGATCGGAGAGCTGGGCCTGGACGGCCGGGTCCGGCCCGTACGGGGCGTGCTGCCGGCGGTGCTCGCCGCGGCGGACGCGGGGTACGAGCAGGTGGTGGTGCCCGAGTGCGCGGCCGCCGAGGCCTCCCTGGTGCCCGGTGTGTCGGTACTCGGCGTCCGCAGCCTGCGGCAGTTGATCGCCGTCCTCACGGACGAGCCGGTTCCCGACGAGGATCCGGACGAGCAGGGCCGGCCGGACCCGCTCCTCGCGGGCCTGCGCATGCCGGGCACCGGCGCCGCCACCGGTATGCACAGCATGGGCGCGGCGCAGCACGACCACGGCCATGACCTGGCCGATGTCGTCGGTCAGCTCTCCGCGCGGACGGCGGTGGAGGTAGCCGCGGCCGGTGGGCACCATCTGTTTCTCGAAGGCCCTCCGGGAGCGGGAAAGACGATGCTCGCCGAGCGGCTGCCCGCCATCCTGCCGCGGCTCGCGAGGGAGGAGTCGCTGGAGGTCACGGCGGTCCACTCGGTCGCCGGCCTGCTGCCCCCGGGAAAGCCCCTGATCGACGTTCCGCCCTACTGCGCACCCCACCACTCGGCGACGATGCAGTCACTGGTCGGCGGCGGCCAGGGCGTCGCACGTCCCGGGGCGGTGTCCCTGGCCCATCGAGGGGTGCTCTTCCTCGACGAGACACCGGAGTTCAGCGGCCAGGCCCTGGACGCGCTGCGCCAGCCCCTGGAGTCCGGACACGTAGTGATCGCGCGCAGCGCGGGCGTCGTGCGCTTCCCGGCGAGGTTCCTGATGGTGCTCGCGGCCAATCCGTGCCCGTGCGGCCGCTTCTCGGTGACCGGCGACTCGTGCGACTGCCCTCCCGCCATGGTCCGCCGCTACCAGGCCCGGCTCTCCGGCCCGCTGCTCGACCGGGTGGACCTCAGGGTCGAGGTGGACCGCGTCACGCGCGCTGAGTTGACCGAGCGCGGTGTGCGGGGCGAATCCACCTCGACGGTCGCCGATCGCGTCCGAGCGGCCAGGAAGCGGGCCGCCGCGCGCCTGACGGGTACACCCTGGCGGACCAACAGCGAAGTGCCGGGGCGGGAGCTGCGCAGCCGGTGGTACGCGGCGCCGGGCGCCATGGAGGAAGCCGAGCGGGGCCTGGAACGGGGGCTCCTCACGGCCCGTGGCCTGGACCGCGTACTGCGCGTCGCCTGGACCGTCGCGGACCTCGTCGGACACGACCGGCCCGACGCGACAGACGTCACCCTCGCCCTGCAACTGCGCACCGGAGTCCCGCGCGGGGTGCCGATGGCGATCGGGGCGTTGTCATGAGCGGGGACGACGAGCGGCTTCACCGTGTCTTCCTCGCACGCGTCATCGAACCCGGGGACGAGGCCTGCGGGCGCTGGCTACGGGAGATCGGCGCGGGGGAAGCGGTACGGCGGCTCGTCGGAGGCGGGGAGCAGCCGACGGGGGTGACCGACAAGCGGTGGGCAGGTCTGAGGGCCCGGGCCGAGCGGGCGGAGCCGGAGCGGGACCTGGTGGCGGCACGGGAGGCGGGGACGCGGTTCGTGTGTCCCGGGGACTCCGAGTGGCCGGCGCAGCTCGACGATCTGGGAGACGCGCGGCCCCTCGGGCTCTGGGTGCGCGGGCGGCCCAGCCTGCGGATATGGGCGCTGCGGTCCGTCGCGGTCGTGGGAGCCAGGGCCTGCACCGAGTACGGCGCCCATATGGCGGCCGTATTCGGCGAGGGACTCGCGGAGCGCGGGTGGGTTGTGGTGTCCGGGGGCGCGTACGGGATCGACGGCGCGGCGCATCGCGGTGCGCTGGGGGCCGGGGGCGCCACCGTCGCCGTGCTCGCCTGCGGGGTCGACCGGCCCTATCCGCGTGGGCACACTCAGCTGATCAGCAGGATCGCCGAGCAGGGTCTGGTCGTGGGGGAGCTGCCGCCCGGTGATCATCCGACGCCGAGCAGGTTCATCCTCCGCAACAGGGTCATCGCGGCGCTGACCCGGGGCACGGTGGTCGTCGAGGCGGCGTACCGCAGCGGAGCGCTGGTGACCGCCAGGGCGGCTCAGCGGCTGGGGCGGTTCACGATAGGGGTGCCCGGTCCCGCCACCAGCGGGCTCTCGGCCGGTGTCCATGAACTGCTCCGGGGAGACGCGGTGCTGGTCACCGACGCCGACGAGGTCGCCGAGCTGGTCGGTGACATGGGGGATCTGGCACCGGACCGGCGCGGGCCGGTGCTCCCGCGTGACCTCCTCGACCCGGGCGCCGGACGCGTCCTTGCGGCGCTGCCCGCGCGGGGGACCGCCTCGGCCGAGGAGATCGCCAGAGGCGCGGGGACGACGCAGGACGACGCGGTCGGGAGACTGTACGAACTCCGCTCACTTGGGTTCGTCGAACGACACGGCGACGGCTGGAAGTTGACACGCCAGGCGATGATCCCCGTCCACACGGATCGGGGGCGATGCTGACCGAGCGTGTTCGGCCGTCCGGGCGACACCCCGATGGCCTTGGCAGTTCCCGCAGTTGGCGCCTCACGACGGTCACGCACGGCAACGGACGTGACCCTGAGGGGCGCCCAGCGGAACGTATCTGCGCACGGTGGTTCCCCTGCTCTTCGCTCACTGCGACTCCCCAGTCACGCTACGCTCACGGGGATTCCGACTCAGACAGCAACTGGATACAGACCGACAGCTCACTCAGGCACCCCAGTTCACGGCAGAACGGCACAAGACGACGAATGCCCCAGCACACCTCCGGGTCTGACCGGGCGGCTGCTCCCCCCACTGCGCGAAGCGGCGTGCGGCCACCCGCGCCCTCGACGCTCGACGAGCTGTGGAGGTCGTACAAGGCCACGGGCGACGAGCGCTTGCGCGAGCAGCTGATCCTGCACTACTCGCCGCTGGTGAAGTACGTCGCGGGCCGCGTGAGCGTGGGGCTGCCTCCCAATGTCGAGCAGGCGGACTTCGTCTCATCGGGGGTGTTCGGGCTGATCGACGCGATCGAGAAGTTCGACATCGAGCGGGAGATCAAGTTCGAGACGTACGCGATCACGCGGATCCGGGGCGCGATGATCGACGAGCTGCGGGCGCTGGACTGGATCCCGCGATCGGTGCGGCAGAAGGCACGCAACGTCGAGCGGGCCTACGCGACGCTGGAGGCGCGGCTGCGGCGCAGCCCCTCCGAGGGCGAGGTGGCCGCCGAACTGGGCATCGGTGTGGACGAACTCCACTCGGTCTTCAGCCAGTTGTCGCTGGCCAACGTGGTGGCGCTGGAGGAGCTGCTGCACGTCGGGGGCGAGGGCGGCGATCGGCTGAGCCTGATGGACACGCTCGAGGACACGGCTGCCGACAATCCCGTGGAGGTCGCCGAGGACCGGGAGCTGCGGCGCTTTCTCGCACGGGCGATCAACACGCTGCCCGAGCGTGAGAAGACCGTGGTCACGCTCTACTACTACGAGGGGCTCACGCTCGCCGAGATCGGCAATGTGCTCGGGGTGACCGAGAGCCGGGTCAGCCAGATCCACACCAAGTCGGTGCTCCAGTTGCGGGCGAAGCTCGCGAGTTTCGGGCGCTGACCCTCGCCGAATCGTCCCTTCCCCGTCCCGGCCGGGTCGGCCGGCTTCCCCTGCCCTCTCTGACGCCGACGTGCCGAGTCACTCCCTTCGCCCGCGGTCCGTCCGTAAAGTGGAGACGTGCCAAGGATTCGAGCGGCCTCCGTGGCCGAGCACCGATCGATGCAGCGAGCCGCCCTGTTGGACGCGGCGCGGTCACTGCTGTCCGAGGGCGGGACAGAGGCGCTGACCTTCCCGGCGCTGGCCGAGCGCACGGGACTCGCGCGGTCCTCCGTCTATGAGTACTTCCGGTCGCGGGCGGCCGTGGTCGAAGAGCTCTGCGAAGTCGACTTCCCGGTCTGGGCGGCCGAGGTCGAGAAGGCGATGGCGCTGGCCGCGACGCCCGAGGGCAAGGTCGAAGCGTACGTCCGGCAGCAGCTCCAGCTGGTCGGAGACCGACGTCACCGGGCCGTGGTCGCGATCTCCGCGAGCGAGCTCGACGCGGGCGCGCGCGAGAAGATCCGCGCGGCGCACGGCGGGCTCGTCGCGATGATCGTGGAGGCGCTGGGTGACATGGGGCATGAGCAGCCTCGTATGGCCGCCATGCTTCTTCAGGGAATCGTGGACGCCGCGGTCCGGCGGATCGAGCTGGGCGCTGCCGAGCAACCCGACGTCATCACCGACGCCGCCGTCGCGATGGCTCTGCGGGGTGTGCGGGGCTAGGTACTGGTCCTGGGTGGCCGAAGCCGAGGCGCCGTCAGGCACCTTCTGGGCGCCCCTGGTCCGCAGGGCCCTCCGGTACGCCGATGACCGGGAGCAGGCGTGAGGGGCCGCGGTGGAGCAGCCAGGGCGGCAGCAGGGAGAGCGGGTCCAGATAGGCGTCGGCCCTGCGCAGGCCCCAGTGCAGGCAGCGTGTCGCGCAGTGGGAGCCTGCCGGTTCCACGACGCCGACGACCTCGCCCGCCGCGACCTTCGCTCCCTTCCTCACCGTCGCGCGCACCGGTTCGTACGTGGTGCGCAAGGGGGGATCGCCGGTGCCGTCCAGTTCCACGGAGACGACTCCGCGGCCCGCGACCCGGCCCGCGAAGGAGACGCGGCCGGCAGCCACGGCCCGGACCGGAGTGCCTGAGGGCGCGGCGAGGTCCACGCCGCGGTGGCCCCGCCCGTACGCGCTCGCCGGTGGCTCCCAGCCGCGGGTCACCCGTGGCCGTGTCCCTACCGGCCAGGCGCGCCCGACAGCCGGCACCGGCCCGTCGACTCTCGGCGGCACCGCCCCGCCCGCTCTCGGCGGCAACGCCCCGTCGGCTTTCGGCGGCGACGCTCCGTCCACCCCGGCTTTCGGCGGCGACGGTCCGTCCACGCCGCTGTCGCGTGCAGCGGCCGGAGGCAAGGCGGCTCCGAGGGCGGTCGCTGTCAGGCACAACACCAAGGCCAGCCACGTACGAAGGCATCGTGTGCATCGTTCTGCTCGCATGCGAGAACGCTCTCGCGGTACGGCGAGAGAAGTGGATCATGGCCGGGATCTGTGGAGTACCGGCCGGTTGTGGACAGCGGCGTCACCCGGTGCCTCGCGTGTCCCGTACACTTCTGGTGGCGATCCGGGTCACCGGGTCGACTTCGCACGCCCCGACACCAAGCCCTCACAGGCCGGTGTCAGCGCCCCTCGGTCCCTAGTGGCAGGCGCGTCGTGGGCGTCAGGCGCGAGTGCCGTCCGGCACGCGCGGCACAACCGAGAAAATTCAAGGAGAACGGCCATGGCCGTCGTCACGATGCGGGAGCTGCTGGAAAGCGGCGTCCACTTCGGTCACCAGACCCGTCGCTGGAACCCGAAGATGAAGCGCTTCATCTTCACCGAGCGCAACGGTATCTACATCATCGACCTGCTCCAGTCGCTGTCGTACATCGACCGCGCCTACGAGTTCGTCAAGGAGACCGTCGCCCACGGCGGCACGGTCATGTTCGTCGGCACGAAGAAGCAGGCGCAGGAGGCCATCGCCGAGCAGGCCACCCGCGTCGGCATGCCCTACGTCAACCAGCGCTGGCTGGGCGGCATGCTCACCAACTTCTCGACCGTCTACAAGCGCCTGCAGCGCCTGAAGGAGCTTGAGCAGATCGACTTCGAGGACGTCGCGGCCTCCGGTCTGACCAAGAAGGAGCTGCTCGTCCTCTCCCGCGAGAAGGCGAAGCTGGAGAAGACCCTCGGCGGTATCCGCGAGATGCAGAAGGTGCCCAGCGCCGTCTGGATCGTGGACACCAAGAAGGAGCACATCGCGGTCGGCGAGGCCCGGAAGCTCAACATCCCGGTCGTCGCCATCCTCGACACCAACTGCGACCCCGACGAGGTCGACTACAAGATCCCGGGCAACGACGACGCGATCCGCTCCGTCACCCTGCTCACCCGCGTGATCGCCGACGCCGTCGCCGAGGGCCTCATCGCCCGCTCCGGTGCCGCCGCCGAGGCGAAGGGCGAGAAGGCCGCGGGCGAGCCGCTCGCCGAGTGGGAGCGCGACCTGCTCGAGGGCGGCGAGAAGAAGGCCGAGGAGACCACCTCCGAGGCCCCTGCCGCCGAGGCCCCGGCTGCTGCCGCCGAGGCCCCCGCCGCCGAGGCCGAGAAGTCGGCCGAGACGGAGAAGCCGGCCGAGGCCCCCGCCGCCGAGGCCGAGAAGCCGGCCGAGACCGAGCAGGCCTGACCCGGCGTCACGGCTGACTGACGGCGGGCGGCGCGGACCGCGCCGCCCGCCGTTCACCCACAGCCCGTAGATCTTCGGCGGACGCCAGCCCGATCAGCCGCGGACGCCGACTTCGAGACTTCGAACTCCGAGAAGAGATTCACAGATCATGGCGAACTACACCGCCGCCGACGTCAAGAAGCTCCGCGAGCTCACCGGCGCCGGCATGATGGACTGCAAGAAAGCGCTCGACGAGGCCGACGGCAACGTCGACAAGGCCGTCGAGGCCCTGCGCATCAAGGGGCAGAAGGGCGTCGCCAAGCGCGAGGGCCGCTCCGCCGAGAACGGCGCCGTCGTCTCCCTGATCGCCGAGGACAACACCTCCGGTGTCCTCGTCGAGCTGAAGTGCGAGACAGACTTCGTCGCCAAGGGCGAGAAGTTCCAGGCTGTCGCGAACGCGCTCGCCACGCACGTCGCCGCCACCTCCCCGGCCGACATCGAGGCGCTGCTCGCCTCCGAGATCGAGCCCGGCAAGACGGTTCAGGCGTACGTCGACGAGGCCAACGCCAACCTGGGCGAGAAGATCGTCCTGGACCGCTTCGCCCAGTTCTCCGGCGCCTACGTCACCGCCTACATGCACCGCACCATGCCGGACCTGCCGCCGCAGATCGGTGTCCTGGTCGAGCTGGACAAGGCGGACGCCGAGATCGCCAAGGGCGTCGCCCAGCACATCGCCGCCTTCGCGCCGAAGTACCTCTCCCGCGAGGACGTACCGGCCGAGGTCGTCGAGAGCGAGCGTCGCGTCGCCGAGGAGACCACGCGCGCCGAGGGCAAGCCCGAGGCCGCCCTGCCGAAGATCGTCGAGGGTCGCGTCAACGCCTTCTTCAAGGAGGCGACTCTCCTCGGCCAGCCGTACGCGCTCGACCAGAAGAAGTCCGTCCAGAAGGTCCTGGACGAGGCCGGTGTCGCCCTGAAGCGCTTCGCGCGCATCAAGGTCGGCATCTGAGTCCGTACCGCGATCGACGCGAGACCCCGATAGGGTCGACAGCAGTCATCCGCGTACGCCGTCACACGCGCGCGTGTGACGGACGACAGCAGATCTGACGAGGAGGCCATTGCCGCGCATGGGATGCAACAAACCCCCACCGGCAATGGCCTCCTTCGTATGTGCGACAGGTAAAGAGGCGGGATCTCCATGACCACCACCAAGGCCGACAAGGACGAAAAGAGCGATCACGGCAAAGGCGCGGGGCGCTTTCTGCTGAAGCTTTCCGGTGAGGCGTTCGCCGGTGGCGGGGGACTGGGCGTCGACCCCGACGTGGTGCATGCCATCGCCCGTGAGATCGCCGCGGTGGTCCGCGGTGGTGCCCAGATCGCGGTCGTGATCGGCGGCGGCAACTTCTTCCGGGGCGCCGAGCTGCAGCAGCGCGGCATGGACCGGGCCCGCTCCGACTACATGGGCATGCTCGGCACGGTCATGAACTGTCTCGCCCTCCAGGACTTCCTGGAGAAGGAGGGCATCGACTCGCGCGTGCAGACCGCCATCACCATGGGACAGGTCGCCGAGCCGTACATCCCGCTGCGCGCCGTACGCCACCTGGAAAAGGGTCGTGTGGTCATCTTCGGCGCCGGTATGGGCATGCCGTACTTCTCCACCGACACCACCGCCGCCCAGCGCGCCCTGGAGATCGACGCCGAGGCGCTGCTCATGGGCAAGAACGGAGTGGACGGGGTCTACGACTCCGACCCCAAGACCAACCCCGAGGCCGTCAAGTACGACTCGCTCAGCTACGGCGAAGTCATCACGCGCGACCTGAAAGTCGCCGACATGACCGCCATCACGCTCTGCCGGGACAACAAGCTGCCCATCCTGGTCTTCGAGCTTCTGGCGGAGGGCAATATCGCACGGGCCGTCAAGGGTGAGAAGATCGGCACTCTCGTGGGGGATCAAGGCAGCCGGGCCTGACCGGGGACCTTCCCTGCGCGGGACGGACCCTGACCGGGGGATGGACAATGTCCTGCGGGTCGGGAACCGTGCAGGAATAAGACGCGACGCAGCCGGCCGCCGACCCCGAACAGGAACAGCTGCCGGGCCTACTCAAGACACGCAGGAGCAAGTGGTGATCGAAGAGACCCTCCTCGAAGCCGAGGAGAAGATGGAGAAGGCCGTCGTGGTCGCCAAGGAGGACTTCGCCGCGATTCGCACCGGTCGTGCGCACCCGGCGATGTTCAACAAGATCGTGGCCGACTACTACGGCGCGCTGACCCCGATCAACCAGCTGGCCTCGTTCTCGGTGCCGGAGCCGCGCATGGCCGTGGTGACCCCGTTCGACAAGAGCGCGCTGCGCAACATCGAGCAGGCGATCCGCGACTCCGACCTGGGCGTCAATCCGAGCAACGACGGCAACATCATCCGGGTGGTGTTCCCCGAACTCACCGAGGAGCGCCGCAGGGAGTACATCAAGGTGGCCAAGACCAAGGGCGAGGACGCCAAGGTCTCGATCCGCTCCGTCCGCCGCAAGGCCAAGGACGCCATCGACAAGCTGATCAAGGACGGCGAGGTCGGCGAGGACGAGGGCCGCCGTGCGGAGAAGGAGCTCGACGACACCACCGCGAAGTACGTCGCTCAGGTGGACGAGCTGCTCAAGCACAAGGAAGCAGAGCTGCTCGAGGTCTGATGAACGACTCTTCCTGGGGAGCGCCGCCACAAGCCGGGTACTGGGGGCCGTCCGACCAGGGGCCCGTCCAGGAGGCGGCCCCGGCGGGTCCCGCATACGATGCGCAGGACGCCCAACAGACTCGCCCCATGCCCATCGTGCCCGATGTACCCGAGCATGGCGGAGACCAGGATGACGACCGGGGGGCCGCTCCGACGGGTGGCCCCCCGTTCCGCGACGAGACGCCGTCGACGCCGCAGCACCCGGCTCCGTCGTGGCATCAGCAGAAGCCGCAGGAGCCCATGCCCAGCGCCCCACAGCCAGCGCCCGCACCGCAGAAGAAGAGCGCGGGCCGCGACCTGGGTGCCGCCATAGGAGTCGGCGTCGCGCTCGGTGCGGTGATCATCGCGTCGTTGTTCGTCGTCAAGGCCGTCTTCATCGGCGTCATAGCGGTCGCCGTCGTGGTGGGCCTGTGGGAGCTCACCTCGCGGCTCGACGAACGCAAAGGCATCAAGGCACCCCTCGTGCCGCTCGCGGTCGGCGGTGCGGCGATGGTGGTCGCCGGATACGTCCGGGGCGCCGAGGGCGCCTGGGTGGCGATGGCGCTCACGGCCCTCGCGGTCCTGGTCTGGCGGATGACGGAACCACCCGAGGGTTACCTCAAGGACGTCACGGCGGGCCTGTTCGCGGCCTTCTACATCCCGTTCCTCGCCACGTTCGTGGCACTGATGCTCGCCGCGGACGACGGCGCGTGGCGGGTCCTCACCTTCCTGCTGCTCGCCGTGGTGAGCGACACGGGCGCGTACGCCGTCGGCTGGCGCTTCGGCCGGCACAAGCTCGCCCCGCGCATCAGCCCCGGCAAGACCCGCGAGGGCCTGCTCGGCGCGGTCGCCTTCGCCATGGTGGCGGGCGCCCTGTGCATGCTGTTCCTGATCGACGACGGCAGCTGGTGGCAGGGCGTGCTCCTCGGGCTCGCGGTGGCCGTCAGCGCCACGCTCGGCGACCTCGGCGAGTCCATGATCAAGCGTGACCTGGGCATCAAGGACATGGGGACACTACTGCCGGGACACGGCGGAATCATGGACCGGCTGGACTCGCTCCTGCCCACGGCCCCCGTGGTGTGGCTGCTGCTGGTGATCTTCGTCGGCTCCGGGTGACACCTGTCTGTGGTGCGGCTGCACTGCGGTTTGTGCGTGAGGGGCTCGTTGGCCACAGGCGAACGAGCCCCTTTTCGTATGTCCGCGCCACTGTGTGGCCATGCCTGGGTCAGGAGAGCCGGCGGTGATCACAGGCGATCGACCGTTCGATCTTCCAGCGGTGCCGACCGAGGCGTTCGCCGGACTCGATGCCGGGCCGCGCGATGCGCGCCGAGCCCGCGCTCGCGCAGCCAGGCCAGGTGTTCGGCGGAGAAGTACGCCTTGTCCGCGCGGAGTTTGACGGGTCGGCGCGGCCGTGGTCCCCGGCGGGACCGGACGGCGGGTATGCCGCGGATGAGCGGCTTGAGGGCGAGGCTGTCGTGCATGTTCGCGCCGGACACTGCGACGGCAAGCGGGATGCCCTGGGCATCGGACAAAACGTGCAGCTTGCTGCCCTTCGTGCCGCGATCGACCGGGTTCGGCCCGGTCAGCGATCCCCCCTTTGGCCGGCCTCGGTCCATACCGTGAAGGGGCGATGCGCGGTGGCGGGCGACGTGCCGAACGTCGGCGGCAGATGCCGCCATGCACAGCCGCTGGTCAGCGCGTACACCACTGCCGTGAACACGGCCCGCTCGTCACACGGTGCGGTCCCACCACGGAGCGGTCCCACCACCTTGCGGACGAGCAGCGAACGACGGCAGCAACGGGGCGGCCAGCTCCCAGAGTTCATCAGGAAAAAGGACGCTTCGATAGATCAGCACCCACGACCGGCATCATGCCGCACGAACATCAAGTCACGTGAGACACCCTCTAAGCCTTGATTGGTGCGGCCGACCTGGCGGCCTGCTCGATCTTCGCGCAGTAGGCTGCACGGGCTTCCTCGTCGATCTGCTTCTCGTGTTCGGCGCGCACCCCGGTCCGGCCGTCGAGGCCCTCGCGCAGGATATCGGCGTGCCCGGCATGCCGGATGGACTCGCCGAGGACATGGACCATGACGGCGAACAGGTTCGTGTTGGGATAAGGCTCCGGCCACCACGGCACATGGCCGGGGGCGTCGAGGGGAAGCTCGTTGATCGTCGCGTCCGAGTGTTCCCACGTGCGCCGGTAGAACCCGATGATCTGATCGCGGGCCTCGTCCTCGGTCGCCCACAGATCGCTGCCGTTGTAGTCCTGCCATCGGGGCAGCGGTTCCGGGGAAGGGCGGTCGAAGACCTCGCCGAAGTACCTGGCCTCGACGGTGGCCACGTGTTTGACCAGGCCGAGGAGGTTGGTCCCGGTCGCTGTCAAAGGCCGGCGGGCGTCGTATTCGGACAAGCCGTCGAGTTTCCAGAGCAGCGCCTTGCGGTCCCGCCGCAGTCTCCCGTGCAGGTTGTCTTTCGCGAATTCATCGATCATGCGGCATGAGCCTGCCATGGGCTGCTCGTGGTCTCAAGATCCCGTTCGTGGTCCGCAACGAGTGGCAGAGCCGAGGCCTGGCCATGGCCGCCGCCCTGACGTGCTACAAGAAGCTCGCGAAACTTGCCACGTGAGACAACCTCTTAACGGAAGTCCCTGCTCCGCAATGAGGCCTGCTAGTCCATCCAAAGTGGAACAAGGTGGTTTGTGCGATTCCCCCAAAGAGTCCATGAAAGGGTGCTGGACAGCCGAAGTGCCCGAGCGGTACCTTGAGCCAAAAAGAAGGGGAGCCGATGGAACAGCTGAGGCAAAACTTAGCGCAACTGTTCGCATCTACACCGTACTCCCCGCGCGCTGTTCTGGAATCCCTCAGTGAGGTGCCGGAACTGGGCCGGGAATTCGCAATGCCGAACTCGGGCAAGCACGGCTATCCGCTGATTGAGCACACGTTCATGGTGTGCAATATGTTCGAGCGAGCCTTTCCGGAGTGGCCTCTTGAGGCCGCCTTCCCGAAGTCAGCATTCCGTCTTCTTCTGTGCCTGCACGACATGGGCAAGCCAGCCGCGCTACGGATGAACGACAAGGCAAAGCAGCATGTGTTGACGGTCGAGCTTGTTCGCAAATACCAGTCGGTGCTGCCTGTCTCTCATGAGGCTTTGGCCACTACACTGGGGCTCCTTTCCGACGATGCTCTCGGTCTTTTCGTCCGCAACAAGATTCCAGAGGAAGAAGCGGTGGAGCGGGTGGGTCGGATGTACGCCCGATCCGAAGGCGTGGATGCAGATCAATTCTTTGGCGTACTGACTGCATATTATCAAGTGGACAGTGGCTCCTATACGAAGTACGCCTTCGCGTTGAGCGAACCCTTCGTTCCCAAGCCGAAGCTGGAGGCGGTTTTCAGGTGGAACGCCGAAGGTGAGCCTGTCTATGACCCGTCACGGTGTCGTTTGCAATTCAGCGAACCGACAGAATTCCGCTACGAGCATCTGAAGTCCGCCTGGCTGGCTAGGAGCGCTCATGGACTCTGCCAAGGCTAGCGAAGTTGTCGCCGATTGGCATCGCAGATGCAGGCAGAGTCAGCGTGTGCATTACGACTCGGGAACACGCTGCACCAGAATCAACGCAGTTCTGGGGCTTGCCAACATCGTGCTCGCGATATTCGTGAGTTCCGGTGCGTTCTATATCATCAGCGCCGGTACACAGTTGTACATCAAAGTCATCACCGGCGTGCTCAGCGTCCTGTCGGTGGTTACTGCCGTGATGCAGGCATTGCTCCGCTACGAACAGCGGGCGGCTGAATACAAGGCAATGTCGGCTGAGTATGGTGCACTGAGGCGCAAGCTGGAGCTGATGGTCATCAAGGCGTGGCGAGAGGGCGAACTGCTTCAGGAGCTGGCTGCTGTAAAAGAAAGGATGGATGAGCTTGCGGCGAGGTCTCCGGCGATCCCGCCGGGCGTGAAGAAGCGAGCCGTAAAGAATCTCGAATCCAAACCTCGCAAGTTTCCTGCGTTCGCACCTTTCGACGATGGGAGGGACTCTCATGTGGTCACC
Organism: Streptomyces montanus; assembly: GCF_005786655.1. Classification (NCBI taxonomy): domain Bacteria; kingdom Bacillati; phylum Actinomycetota; class Actinomycetes; order Kitasatosporales; family Streptomycetaceae; genus Streptomyces; species Streptomyces montanus. The sequence goes on along the minus strand of NZ_VBZC01000052.1, from coordinate 39,301 downwards.
CCCCTCCGTGATGTGAATCAGACGGATGCGAGTACTACATGATAGTGGTAATTGAAGGCCCAACGAACTCGGGTAAAACCACTTTGAGTAAAGGGCTGGAGTCCGCGTGGCAACAGCGTGGGAAACGGGCTCTGCGACTCAGTACGCTCTTCGACGAAGATCCCGCTCATGTGGTCATGAAGTCACTGACCAACCCTTCGAGCCAGTCCGTCAGGTTGGATCCCTGGACCGATGGGGTTCTATACCTCGCACACCTCTGCAGAAAGACTGAAATCCTCAGGTCGGCCTTGAGTGAAGGCGTATACGACCACATCATCGTGGACCGAATGGAACCGTCTGTCATCGCCTATGGGGCCGTTAACGGGTTGGGCGTGGCTACGATGCGCTCGTTCGTCGACCCACTGGTGGGTGGCCTGCCGCGGCGTGAAGCAGTGCTGCTGGACATAGGTCTGGACACCATGCTCCACCGAGCTACAGATAGTCCCTTGAGCCGGAAAGACACCCTGATCAAGAAGTCATGGGATTCGTATACATCTGAATTGCAGCGCACGATGCGTGACTTATACCCGGACTATCACCACATCCATGCGGACGGCTGCGCATACGATGACGTGCTCGATTGGACCCTTGACAGGCTCGGTGTTGGCTGAATGCCTTCGGCCGGTAGACGGATCCAAATCGCATCTGACGTCGCTGATATTGCTCTCGGGTGGCCTCAAAAGGTCTCACTTCATGAGATTATGGGCTCGGAGTTCGAGAGAGCTTCCATCGGTGCGGACACTGTGGACATCGTCTCCATTGGAAAAATGGCGCGAGAGCTCATGCGTGCAGCCAGGGCGTTGCTCGGAGCCAAGATTCGACACAGTTTGACGATAACCGCCCCGCAGAATGGGGTGGCCGCCTGCGATGAATTAATCGGCGATCATCCGATACCTACCGCGCGAAGCATGCTGGCCGGTAAGGCGCTTGTCGAATTCGTGGCAGCTGGTCGTGGAAGTTCCACGCCGGTTATATTCTTGGTGTCGGGTGGAACGTCAAGCGTCTGCGTGGCCCCGACACCGCCTGTGACATTGCCGGATCTGCAGGCCATCTGGCATGCGGCGTTGGCCGCAGGAATCGACGTCACTCGACTGAATCAGTTACGAGCAGCCGTGTCCCGGATACATGGGGGCGGAATCCTACGTCTCTGCCGAGATCGGGCCAGTTGGTCGTTCATCGTAGTCGACAACGTCCAGTCGGGGATCGAATGGGTCGGCTCCGGCCTGACTTTCCCATACGAGCCGGATCGGCAACTTGTCGGGGAGTTGCTTCGAGTTTTGGCCTTGGATGCCGATGTCGGTGCGCGGATTTGGGATGCGGTCGGCGCGCGTGCGCAAATGAACGAAGCAGAGCTTGTCCGCCGGCACGAGAACTGGGTGATCGCCGATACGTCCTTGAGTCTGCAGGTGGCCACTGAGACCGCAATCAACAAGGGCTACCACGTTGTCTCTATGGGCGGAAAGGTCCAAGGTGATGTGCGCCTGCTGGCGCGTAGGTTTGGTGAGTATCTGGCACAGCCAGAACTCCGTGGCCGGAGGGTCTGCATACTTGGGGCCGGCGAGGGGACCGTACAAGTGCGCGGTCAAGGCCGAGGGGGACGTTGTCAGGAGTTGGCGCTCAGGATGGGCCGAGAGCTGGTCTCGGCGCGTGGTTACGCTTACTTCGCCGCAGCGGCATCCGACGGGCAGGATCATCTTCCCGGTGTGGGGGGAGCGTGGGTGGACTCTTTCTCATGGGACCGCATTAATGCGCTGAGTTCCGTCGATGTGGAGCGGGCAATGGCCGACAATGACTCGTACAATGTGCTTCGCAGGGTCGGCGGCCTGCTTCCTGGCGTGCCTACTGGGTGGAATCTGTGCGATATATACGTGTTGTGCGCAGAGGAATAGTGAGTACCGCACCATGTCGCAGCCGTAAGCCCGAGATGTGGTCTGGTCCTCGTCGTACTCCCAGCAGCGACCTCCATGACGTCGGACAAGGGGCTGACGACGACAAGGGACGCCCCGTGAGGACGGCCCTCCCCGGGCTGGGACACCGGTCCACAGGAGCGCAGCTTTTGACCCGCTCACCGCCATGGCTCCGTGGCCAGTGGTCGCACGTGTGTTTCGTCCTGTCATACCCGCAGGGCTCGGCGGGAGCGCTAATGCCGGACTGCTGAGACTTCAACGAGGCGACATGGAACGTGTGTCCGATTAATTCGAGATCTTGGATCAAGTGTTTACGGAAAGGTCACTCGGGGGTAGGGTAAATTCTCTTGCTCGGTCACGCTCGGGGGAGATCAGTGGCGATCGAAATCGAACAGAAGTTTGAAGTCTCAATCGGACTCATTTCGAGCATCAGTGAGAGTTTGCGGAACGATCCCACGCTGGGGAACTTCACCCTCTCGTACGCGAGAAAAGTGACAAACTTTGACACGTATTTTGACGTCAGTGGGCAGATCGCTTCGCGTGAGTGGTCTTTGCGTGTGAGGGAAAAGTCTGCTGGGGCATTTTCTGTGGCCTTGAAGCGTCCGCGTTCGGGAGTCGGCGGGAGCGCCGCTATTCATCGGGAGGAGCTGGAAAACCCGGCGGATGGCTCTCTGGCTGAAGTTCTCACCACTATTGTGGACATCCTGAAGGACGAGAACATCATTTCCGCCCCCTCTGTTGCCATAGAAACCCTCATTCATCGTGGCGGAATTGCCGCTGCGTTGCGCGAACTCGGACTGATCAATGCCTATCCAGTGAAAACGACCCGAGACATCTGGGTGGTGGCCGACGCGAACGGAGACATTGCGGAGCTCGTTGTCGACGAAACCGAGTATCTAGATGCTTCTGAGGGGAGTGTACGGGAAGGGCGGATTGAAGTAGAGATCTCTGATGCAGTGAATGCGAATAAGCTCACTGAGGTATCTCGCTGCCTGGGTCGCAGGTTCAATATCCGTGAAGTTCATACCTCTAAATTCCAGCAAGCTCTGGTTCATCACGCCTCGCGACATCTTCGGGATAAACTTGAGGCAAAGGTAACCCTGGGCGATGTTTCAGATTATGAAACGCTTCTCGCGCAAATTGATGCGTCCAGTGAGTTCGTTCGTGGATATCAATTCCATCGATCTGCGGACAGGCGCATCTTTGATACTTATTTCGATACGAAGAAACATGAACTCTTCAGGCGAGGCTGGTACTTGCGCCTGCGCCGTGAAGGGGAATCCAAGCAACTGACCTTCCGCAGGCTGAAGGAGCGCGGGGAGCAGCGATACGGCCTGGTGATGCAGCAAGAAATCGTCGTGCAACCGTCCAGTGACATGAACGAGGCATGGTCTGCGATCCAGAACTGGCTAGCGCCAGTTCGAGGTGCTTCGCGGTCGACACCGCCGGCTGATTTTTCTCGTCTTGAAGCATCGCTTGCCGCATCGGGTCTCCATAACAGTCTGGAAGTGGATGTGACGAGAACATCCTGGATTGTTGACCGTGCCGATGTCAGGTCGTCTGATCTCAGAAACCGTATTGCAAAAGTCAAGTATGACAGGGTCGCTTTCCGGCGTCCAAGTCAAACGACAGCGCTGTCTCACTTTGAGTTTGAAGTAACTGGCGTTGAAGACGAAGATGCCGCCCCCAACACCTTGAGGCGTGATTCATATCAGGCCTTCTTGGGTGACTTTCTGGAGGTTTGTGTAGACAAGACGAATGGCGGGCAGGTTGATAAGCGCACGAGTGCCAAGTATTTTCACGGCCTGACGGAGCTGGGCATTGTCAAGAAGAAGCCTGAGTGGCTGACCGACGGCAGGCTGGAGCTGCAAATACTGGCCCGCGAGAGTGCGCCAGAAGCAGTGCAGTCCCGCAACTGGGGACTGATGCGTTTCTGGAGTGCTCTCGCGACGCTGACAGCGGGATTGTTTGCACTCAGTGCAGGTCAGGGTGACGGCCTCCTGACAGGTGGTTCCACCAGCATCATCTCGATAACAATGCAGACTCTTGGATTCTTTGCGCTGGTTCTGGGTTCCTTCTTCCTGTTCAAGGATCCACCAGGCCCGGTCTCCCGTGCGCGCAGATTGGTGATCATTGTGTGCACGGTGATGGCTGCGGTCGTTATTACGATTCCATTCATGGGGCGGGGTAACGCCGCAGATGCAACTGCTTTTCTCGGCCTCTTGCCACTCGTGATTTCGCTGTCAAGGAATGGGATGCGAGGTTGAGTCAGCTGGCGCGGAGGGCCTCTGGGCGACGGTGTGCGTGGTTGCCTCCGGGGCGTCGTCGGGATGGGTAGGCCGAGCACGGCACGTTGCTGGGCCGCGCGGTAGCCGACGCGGACCTGGCGCAGGGCGCCGAGGGCGGTGGAGTAGCGGCGGGACTTGGTGGAGAAGTGGCCGCGGAAGCGTGCCTGGGGTGATCGGTGACGGCCGGTGACGGCCGGTGATGGTCGGTGACGACCACTGACGCCAGTCGTCCGGATCGCCAATCGCAGGTCGCACGAATCGATCTGCCACACTGGGACGGCCATGCCTAAGCCCGGAGAACTCACATTCGTCGCCCCCCGCGGAGCCAAGAAGCCCCCGCGCCACCTTGCCGATCTGTCGCCCGCTGAGCGCAAGGAAGCCGTTGCCGCGATCGGGGAGAAGCCGTTTCGTGCGAAGCAGCTGTCGCAGCACTACTTCGCGCGGTTCGCTCACGAGCCGGAGCAGTGGACCGACATCCCCGCCGGTTCGCGTGCCAAGCTCCAGGACGCGCTGCTTCCCGAGCTGATGACAGTCGTGCGGCATCTGTCCACCGACCAGGACACGACGCGCAAGACCCTGTGGCGGCTGTTCGACGGGACGCTCGTCGAGTCCGTGCTGATGCGCTACCCGGACCGGGTGACGATGTGCATCAGCTCGCAGGCGGGGTGTGGGATGAACTGCCCCTTCTGCGCCACCGGACAGGCCGGTCTCGACCGGAATCTGTCGACCGCCGAGATCGTGCACCAGATCGTCGACGGCATGCGGGCGCTGCGGGACGGCGAGATTCCCGGTGGTCCCGCGCGGCTCAGCAACATCGTGTTCATGGGCATGGGTGAGCCGCTCGCCAACTACAAGCGCGTGGTCGGAGCGATACGCGCGCTCACCGACCCCGAGCCGGACGGGCTCGGCCTGTCCCAGCGGGGCATCACCGTGTCGACCGTCGGGCTGGTCCCGGCCATCCACCGGTTCGCCGACGAGGGCTTCAAGTGCCGGCTCGCCATCTCGCTGCACGCGCCGGACGACGAGCTGCGCGACACCCTCGTCCCCGTCAACACACGGTGGAAGGTGCGCGAGGTCCTCGACGCCGGGTGGGAGTACGCGGCCAGGTCGGGGCGTCGGCTGTCCATCGAGTACGCGCTGATCCGGGACATCAACGACCAGGCGTGGCGCGGCGACCGCCTCGGGCGGCTGCTGAAGGGCAGGCCGGTGCACGTCAACCTGATTCCGCTGAACCCGACGCCCGGCTCGAAGTGGACCGCCTCCCGGCCCGAGGACGAGAAGGCCTTCGTCGAGGCGATCGCGGCGCACGGCGTGCCGGTCACCGTCCGGGACACCCGTGGCCAGGAGATCGACGGGGCATGCGGGCAGCTCGCGGCCACCGAGCGGTAGCGCCGGCTCTCTCAGCGGCCACCACTCGGTGGTCGCGAGGTGCGGCGCTGTAGTCTGAGCCCTGTACGTACACCTTCATATTCCGACAGGGGAGCGCCACAGCGCTGAGAGTGCGGTAGCGGACCGCAGACCCTCTGAACCTTGCCCAGGTCATTCTGGGTAGGAAGTTCGGTCATCACTCAAGCTGTTGCACCCTGCCCGGGAACTGTCAGAGGCTCCCGGGCAGGGCCGCGTCTCTTCCTGGTCACCCCAGGAGGAATTCAGTGAGCACCACCAAGAAGATCACGGCCGTGGCCGTAGGCCTGGGACTCGTCACGCTGTCCGCCTGCGGGTCGTCCGAGTCCGGCTCCGGCGACACGAGCGCCGACTCCAAGACCGTGACCCTCGTCAGCCATGACTCCTTCGCCGCGTCCAAGAGCGTGATCAAGGACTTCGAGAAGCAGTCCGGATACAAGGTGAAGGTCCTCAAGGACGGCGACGCCGGGCAGGCCGTGAACAAGGCGATCCTCACCAAGGACAACCCGCAGGGCGATGTCTTCTTCGGCGTCGACAACACCCTGTTGTCCAGGGCGCTCGACAACGGGCTGTTCCAGTCGTACGAGGCCAAGGGCACCGACCTGATCCTGCCGAAGTACCGGGTCGACCAGGACAAGCACCGGGTCACGCCCATCGACACCGGTGACATCTGCGTCAACTACGACAAGTCCTACTTCAGCAAGCACAAGCTGACGCCGCCGCAGTCCTTCGACGATCTGCTCAAGCCCGAGTACAAGAACCTCCTCGTCACCGAGAACGCCGCCACCTCCTCTCCCGGCCTCGGCTTCCTGCTCGGCAGCGCCGCGAAGTACGGCGACGACGGCTGGCCGGACTACTGGAAGAAGCTGAAGGCCAACGGCGTGAAGGTCGTCGACGGCTGGGAGCAGGCGTACAACGAGGAGTTCTCCGGATCGGCCGGCGGCAAGAAGGCGGGCGGTGACCGGCCGCTGGTCGTCTCCTACGCCTCGTCCCCGCCCGCCGAGGTCGTCTTCGCCGACCCGAAGCCGAAGACCGCGCCCACCGGCGTCGCGGCCGGCACCTGCTTCCGGCAGATCGAGTACGCGGGCCTGCTGAGCAACGCCGAGAACGAGAAGGGTGGCAAGGCACTCCTCGACTTCCTGCTCTCCAAGACGTTCCAGGACGACATGCCGCTCAACATGTTCGTGTACCCGGTCCGGGAGGGCGCCCAGGTGCCCCACGAGTTCGTGAAGTTCGGCCCCCAGGCCGAGGCCCCCGAGACCCTGCCCCCCGCCAAGATCGCCGACAACCGTGACCAGTGGGTCAAGTCGTGGAACTCGCTCGTACTGAAGTAGCCGAAGCAGCCGAAGCAGCCCCCAAGCGGCAGGCGGTCCCCCAGGGGCGCGGGAGCGCGGCGCGGCTCGGGCTCATGGTCCTGCCCGTCGCGTTCTTCGCGGTCTTCTTCGCCTATCCCGTCACCGCGATCGTGGCCCGCGGTCTCAAGGTCGAAGGCGCCTGGCAGTTCGGGCGGATCGGCGAGGTGCTGGCCCAGCCCGACATCCGGCACGTCCTGTGGTTCACGACCTGGCAGGCGCTCGCCTCGACCGCGCTCACGCTGCTGATCGCGCTCCCCGGCGCGTACGTCTTCGCGCGCTTCGACTTCCCGGGCAAGCAGGTGCTGCGGGCCGTCGTCACCGTCCCGTTCGTGCTCCCGACGGTCGTCGTGGGGACCGCCTTCCTGGCTTTGGTAGGGCGCGGGGGACTCCTTGACGAGCTGTGGGACGTACGACTGGACACCACCGTCTGGGCCATCCTGCTCGCGCACATCTTCTTCAACTACGCGGTCGTCGTACGCACCGTCGGCGGCCTCTGGTCCCAGCTCGACCCCCGCCAGGAGGAGGCCGCGCGCGTGCTGGGCGCCTCGCGGTTCGCGGCCTGGCGCAAGGTGACCCTCCCGGCCCTCGGCCCCGCGGTCGCCGCTGCCGCACTCATGGTCTTCCTCTTCACCTTCAGCTCCTTCGGTGTGGTGCAGATCCTGGGCGGACCCACCTTCTCCACCCTCGAAGTCGAGATCTACCGGCAGACCTCGGAGATCTTCGACCTCTCCACGGCCGCCGTGCTCACCATGATCCAGTTCGTGGCCGTGGGGGCGGTTCTCGCCGTCCACGCGTGGACGGTACGCCGCCGGGAGACCACTCTGCGTCTCGTGGCCGCCTCCGTGACCGCGCGACGGCCGCGCGGAGCCGGGCAGTGGGCGCTGCTCGCCGCCGTCCTCGGCACCGTCGCCGTACTGCTGGTGCTGCCGCTGGCCGTGCTGGTCCAACGCTCGCTGGACACACCCGGATTCGGGTACTACAAGGCGCTGACCGACGACGACAGCGGCGTCTTCCTCGTGGCGCCGATCGAGGCCGTCGGCAACTCACTGGAGTACGCCCTCGCGGCCACCGCCCTCGCCCTCCTGATCGGTGGACTCGCGGCCGCCGCCCTGGCCCGGCGCCCTCAGGCTCCCGGCTCCGATCGAGCAGGGAGGACCCCCGTCGCGGGCCGTCTCCTACGGGGCTTCGACGCCCTGCTCATGCTCCCGCTCGGCGTCTCCGCCGTGACCGTGGGCTTCGGCTTCCTCATCGCGCTCGACGAGCCGCCGCTGGACCTCAGAAGCAGCTGGATCCTGGTGCCGCTCGCCCAGGCGCTGGTCGGCGTCCCCTTCGTCGTACGGACCATGCTGCCCGTCCTCAGGGCGGTGGACGCACGGCTGCGTGAGGCGGCGGCCGTGCTCGGGGCCTCGCCGTGGCGGGTGTGGCGCGAGGTCGATCTGCCGATGGTGCGGCGGGCGCTGCTGATCGCGGCCGGATTCGCCTTCGCCGTGTCGCTCGGCGAGTTCGGCGCCACCGTCTTCATCGCACGGCCCGACAACCCGACCCTGCCGGTGGCCGTGGCCCGGCTGCTCGGGCGCGCGGGCGAGCTCAACTACGGTCAGGCGATGGCCCTTTCAACGATCTTGATGGTGGTGTGCGCGGTGGCGTTGCTCCTTCTGGAACGCGTGCGCACCGACCGGACGGGGGAGTTCTGACCATGCTCAAGCTGGATGCGGCGACCGTACGGTTCGGGGCGCGGGCCGCGCTCGACGCCGTCGGCCTCGACGTCGCCGAACACGAGATCGTGTGCGTGCTCGGGCCCAGCGGCAGCGGCAAGTCGACGCTGCTGCGGGCCGTGGCGGGCCTGCAGCCGCTCGACTCCGGGCGGGTGTTCCTGGACGGCCGCGACCTCGGCGGGGTGCCCGCGCACAAGAGGGGCGTCGGCCTGATGTTCCAGGACCACCAGCTGTTCCCGCAGCGCGACGTGGGCGGCAATGTGGCCTTCGGGTTGCGGATGCACGGCGTGTCGAAGGCCGAACAGGACGCTCGCGTACGGGAGTTGCTGGAGCTGGTCGGACTGCCGGGAGCCGCGTCCAGGGCGATCGCCTCCCTCTCCGGAGGCGAGCAGCAGCGCGTCGCACTCGCCCGTGCGCTGGCCCCGCGCCCCCGCCTGCTCATGCTCGATGAACCGCTCGGCCAGCTCGACCGCTCCCTGCGCGAGCGACTCGTCGTCGAACTCCGTGAGCTCTTCGACGAGTTGGGCACGACCGTGCTCGCGGTCACCCATGACCAGGGCGAGGCGTTCGCGCTCGCCGACCGGGTCGTGGTGATGCGCGACGGGCGGATCGCCCAGTCCGGTACGCCGCTTGAGGTGTGGCAGCGGCCGGCGGACGAGTTCGTGGCGCGCTTCCTCGGCTTCGACAACGTGGTCGGGGCGAGCGTCAGCGGGGAGTTCGCGGACACGCCGTGGGGGAAGGTTCCGGCACCCGCGGGGTCCGAGCAGGGCGAGGGCACGCTGCTCATCAGGCCCGCGGGGGTACGGCTCGTGCCCGCAGGGGAGGGGCTGCGCTGCACGGTGGCCGCGCGCACGTTCCGGGGCACCCATGTCTCCGTACATCTGCAGCCGGAGGATGCGCCGCGCCTGGAGGCGGCGTGTGCGCTGAGGGAGGCGCCGGAGCCGGGGGACGAGGTCGCGGTGGTGTTCGACGCCGCCGAAATTGTCGTGCTCGACGGGGAGCCGTCCACCTAGGGTTCCGAGCATGACGCAACTCGGACATGAGCGCTACTGCGATGAAATCGTCGCGCAGACCGACCTGTTGAGGCAGCACCTGCACGGCGCCGACCTCGCGGTGACCGTGCCGACCTGTCCGGAGTGGACTCTGCGGGAACTCGCCGAGCATGTCGGCCGCGCACACCGCTGGGTCGAGCACATCGTCCGGACACGAGCGACGGAGGAGGTCCCCGAATCGAAGGCGTTCGGCTTCGAGGGGCCGAAGGACGGAGATCCCGGCGTTCCCGCCGCGCTCGACGCCTGGCTGGCGGAGGGCGCCGCGCAGACCGCCGGGACGCTGCGCGCCGCGGGGCCCGACGCCGCCGCATGGACCTGGGCCTGGGATCGGACGGCCGGTTTCTGGGCGCGGCGCATGACGCTGGAGACGGTGATCCACCGGGCGGACGCGGCGATCGCGGCACGCGCGCGCTACGAGGTCGCGCCGGACCTGGCCGCCGACGCCGTCGACGAGTGGCTGCAGATCGTCCGGTTCGTCCAGGAGGCGATGCCCCAGGACTCGGACGTGCAGGAGCTGCGCGGGTCGGGCCGCAGCATTCACCTCCACGCCACCGACGCCGAGCCCGGCCTGAACGCCGAGTGGCTCATCGAGTTCGACGACAAGGGCGTCGACTGGCGCCGCGGCCACGAAAAAGCGACCGTCGCGCTGCGCGGGCCGCTCACCGAGGTCCTGCTCGGCTTCTACCGCAGACTTCCACTGGACGGTGGTCAGTTGGAGGTACGGGGAGAGCGGGAGCTGCTGGAGTTCTGGCTGGAGCGGGCCACCTTCGGGTGACCACCTTGGGCCTCAGGGCGGCGGCTCACCTTCGGTGACGGCTGCGGCCCGCGCCCCCGCACGGACACGTCCGTGCGGGGGCGCGGGCCTGTGACAACCGAGCGCTACTCAGCGGTCAGCGGTCAGCGGTCGTCCGACGCGCCACGACGGCGCAGTGCGAACACCAGGGCGCCGCCGGCCACGACGAGCGCGGCCGCGATACCGGCGATGGGTCCGGCGTTGGAACTCGCCCCCGTCTCGGCGAGGTTGGAGTCATCGGCCGCGGGCGACGGAGCGTTGTTCCCGGCGGGTGCGGGGGAGGTGCTCTCCGACTCCGACGGCGTCGGCTTCTTCGAGGGAGTCTCGGCAGGCGTCCGCGAGGGCGTCGGGGTGGCCGGAGGAGCCGGCGTGTCCGAGGACTCGCACGCCTCGGCCGGCGTCGTCAGGCTCGGCTCGATGTCCTCGTCGACCTGGTTCCCGGCCTTGACGTGGATGCGGTACGTCGCGTTCGGCTGCCAGTCCTCGGTGAAGTCGATGGTCACGCCCTCGCGGGAGCCCTTGACCTCCTGGCTGCCGATGAGCTTTCCTTCCGCGCCGTCCGACTCGAGGTAGACGGTGACGGTGGCCGGGACCCCGGTGGGGTCCTTGTCGGTCACGCTGATGACGCCCTTGTCGCCATCGCACTTGGCGAGGGCCGAGAACTCACTGATGTCGCAGGCCAGTGCGTTGCCCGCGGCACCGAGCGCCAGCGCGGCCGAGGCGGCGGCAACACCGAGAACGCGCACGGTACGTGGGGTACGACGAGATCGACGAGATATGGACACGATTGCCCTTCACGGGGTGCACAACTGAGGGGGGTGGGGGTGCGGGGAGCACTGTGATCACAGCACTCCCGGACGCCCCACAGGTTTATGGGGCGCCGTCACTCCCTGTCAATCTGTGTGTCCGTCTTGACCGTTGGCTTTAGCTGACGTTTGCCAGAGGGGCCGGAGCGGTGGCCGTTGTCGCCGTCAGCGCGCGGTCGCCCCGGCCAGTCGGGCCAGTGCCTCCGGGGCCTCCTCGACCCGGTCGACGAGGGCGATCCGCGGCTCCATCGAGCGGTCCCTGGCCAGTGACTGGAGCAGCGGCCAGACCGGCAGCCGCTCGGTCCAGTGGACGCGGTCGACCAGGACCATGGGGGTGGGTTCGCCGCGCGACTCGTAGTAGTTCGGGGTCGCGTTGTCGAAGACCTCCTGTACGGTCCCGGCGGCGCCCGGCAGGAAGACGACACCCGCGTTCGAGCGGGCCAACAGACCGTCCTCGCGGGTCGCGTTGGCGAAGTACTTGGCGATGTGGCCGGCGAAGGCGTTCGGCGGCTCGTGGCCGTAGAACCAGGTGGGGATCCCGACCGAGTCCCCGCCGCCCGGCCAGCGGTCGCGCAGGTCGAGGGCGGCGGTCGCCCACTCGGTGACCGAGGGCGTGAACGACGGGGCCTTGGCGATGAGCCGGCATGCCTCGGTGAGCATCTCGTCGTCGAAGACCGAGGCGTACGCGCCGAGGTTCGCCGCCTCCATCGCGCCCGGCCCGCCGCCGGTGGCGACGGTGAACCCGGCACGGGCCAGTGAGCGGCCGAGCCGGGCGGCACCCTCGTAGGCCTCCGTGCCGCGCGCCAAGGCGTGCCCGCCCATCACGCCCACCACCCGTGCCCCCACGAGGAGTTCGTCGAGGGCGTCCGAGACGGCGTCGTCGTGGATCGCGCGGAGCATCGACGCGAAGATGTCGCCGTCCGTCTTGGTCTGCTGGAACCAGGCGTATGTGAGGGCGTCCGGCGTCGCCTCGTAGCCCCGCTCGGCGATTGACTCGAAGAGTTCGCCGGGCGTGTAGAGCAGTCCGCGGTACGGGTCGAAGGGCAGGCCGGGTACGGGCGGGAAGACCAGCGCTCCGGTGGCCCTGATCCGGGCCGCGGCGTCCGGATCCATCGGGCAGCCGAGGAAGACGGCGCCCGCGGTGTCCACGGAGAGCAGTTCTGGCGTGCGGTCCGTCAGGTCGACGGCCTGTATGCGGTGTTGGGCGAGAGATCCGCGCGACGAGACGACCTCGTCGAACTCGGCGAGGGACTCGATCTCGCGGTCAAGGGAAGCGATGGAGGCGGGTGTCGGCTGCACCCGCCCATCGTAGGGAGCACCCGGTAAGGGACGCGTTCAGCCCTGGACAGCCGCCGGGTCCATCCACATGACCTCCCAGGTGTGGCCGTCCGGGTCGTCGAAGGCCCGGCCGTACATGAATCCGTGGTCCTGGGTCTCGCCGGTCGCCGAGCCGCCCGAGGCGATCGCCTTGTCGACCAGCTCGTCCACCTTCTCGCGGCTCTCCGCGCTCAGACACAGCAGCACCTCGCTGGTCTTCGTCGAGTCGGCGATCTCCTTCTTCGTGAAGTCCGCGTAGCGCTGCTTGGTCATGATCATCGCGACGATCGTGTCGCTGATGACCACGCTCGCGCAGTGCTCGTCGGAGAACTGAGGGTTGATCGCGTAGCCGAGCTCGGTGAAGAACTTCTTGGAGGCGTCGAGGTTGTTCACGGCGAGGTTCACGAAGATCATCTGCTGATACATCTCAGGTCTCTCCCTTGGGCGGTGATGTGCTGTTCGTGGGGGTAGACCAGGGGCTCGCACGAAACTCATCGGCCACGGCCAACATTTTTCGTACGAGATCGCCGTGCGGTGCTCGTAGGGCTGTTTGCGCGGGATCAGCCGGCCAGAGGCAGTGCCGCGAGCTCCCCGACAGCCAAGGTCAGCGGACCGAGGACGGCGAGCAGCGCGCCCGCGCGCAGTGCGGCCGCGCCGCGCAGCATCGCGGTGGGTGCGCCGAGGCGCAGCAGGGCTTGTGTGGTGTCGGAGCGTGCGTACCTGGCTTCCACGGCGGCGGTCAGAAGCGTCGCGACGGCGCATCCCGCGACGAGCAGCGCGCCCAGCGTGGTGAGCGGCCCGACGTCGGGGCGCGTGCTGGTGTAGAGCGTGGCCATGACGTACGCGCCCGAGGCCACCGCGCACACCACGCCGAGCGGTCGGCCGATGCGCCCTGCCTCCTCCATGAGCACACGCCCGGCGAGCAGCCGCAGCGCTCCGGGTCGCATCGCCTGGAGCAACCGGCCGCACAGGTGGGTGATCCCGGGCCCGACCAGTGCCAGACCGAGCGCGGTGAGCGCCCAGCCGACGAGCACGCCGACAGGGCCGCCCGTGAACACCTTGGACAGGGCGAGCCCGGGGACGGGCCCGGTACGGCTCGCGTACTCCCCGACGGCCAGCCCGGCCGCCAGCACCGCCATGCCCCAGGGGAGTCCATTGGGGGCGGGGAGAGGGGCAAGGATCTGCTGTGGGGTGACCGGTGGGTCCGCCTGGGCCTGGGCGCCGGCGTGCCCGGCGGTGCCGGAATCGCCGCGCTCGCCGAAGCCGTCCCGCACACCGGCCCGGGCGTCGGCCCCGTTGCGTGCGCCGCCGCTGCCCGGCTCACCCATGGCTCCGGATGCCGCGGACCTGCCGCGCCGACCGGATTCGCCGGGAGGGCCGGAGCCGTCGTGCGGGTCGGAGGCGCTGCTGATGCCGGGGGCGTCGTGCGTCCTGGAGCCGTAGTGCCAGTCGAACGGGGTGTGAACGCCGGAGGCGCCGCGTGCCCCCGCGTCGTGGGGTCCGGAGGCACTGTGTGCCTCGGGTTCCTCGTGTGAGCCGGAGACATCGCGGGTCCCGGAACCCTCGTGCGGTCCGGAGGCACCGCCCGTGCCCGAGCCGTCGCCCGCCCCCGGGCTCTCCTGCGTCCCCGAGCTGCCGCCCGTCCTCGATCCCTCGCGTGTGCCTGGGCCTTGGTCTGTCCCCGGGCCCTGGTGTGTTACCGAACCCTCGCCCGTCCCCGAACCTCCGTGTGCCCCCGAGCCCTCACCCTCTCCCGAGCCCTGATCCGTCCCCGAGCCCTCACCCGCCCCCGAGCCGGAAGCTCCGGCCACCCCGGTTCCGCCCCGTGCGCCGAGACGCGCGTACGAGCCGAAGAGGGTGCGCCCGCGCTGGAGGGGGGCCGGTTCCCCCGCGCGCGGGCGCAGCGTCACCGCGCTCGATGCCGACGCGGTGAGCGGCACCAGCGCGAGCAGCGTGAGGACGGCCGGAAGCGGCAGCGGCCGGCCGGCGGCGAGGAGTTCGGCGGCGTCGCCGTCGAAGGGGAAGCCGGTCAGGTCGCCGCGCAGATGGAGGAAGAAGAGCAGGGCGAGCATCGAGCCGAGCGTGCACGACACAGCGGTGGAGGTCGCGGCGAGGATCATCAGGCGGCCGGGACCGAGGCCGATCGCCGACAGGCCGGGCCGGGGGCGGGTGGCCGGGTCGGTGCGGGCGACCGCGACCGCGAGGTACACGGTGGCGGCGAGCGGCGCGACGCACCAGGCGAGCCGGACCAGGGCCGCGGCGGAGGCGTCCGGATGCCCCATCGCGAACCCCAGGGTGCACAGGAGGAGGAAGCCCGTGCCCGCCGACGCCGTGGCGACCAGGAGCCTGCGGAGCTGGACGGCGGGCCGGGCACCCCGGGCTAGGCGGAGAGCGAGCACGCGGCCCGGCCTTCCGTCTCGGCCACCGGGGGCAGGTGGACGGTTTTCACGCGCCGCCCGTCGAGCAGCGGCACCGCGCGGTCGGCGAGGGCAGCGGTGTCCGCGTCGTGCGTGGCCAGTACGACGGTGATGCCGTGCGAGCGGGCCGCCGTGGTGAGCGTACGCAGGGCGTGGGTGCGGTCGGCGCGGTGCAGCGCGGCGGTCGGCTCGTCCGCGAAGAGCACGGTGGGCGCGGGGGCCAGCGCGCGGGCGATGGCGACGCGCTGACGCTCGGCCTGGAGCAGCTCGTACGGGCGCTTGCGGGCGCAGCCGCCGATGTCGAGGCGCTCCAGCCACTCCACGGCGGTGGCCTTGGCCTGGCGGCGCCCGATGCCGCGCAGCATCAGGGGCAGTGCGGTGTTCTCCCAGGCGTTCAGCTCGGGCACGAGGACGGGCGCCGGGTCGATCCAGCCGAAGCAGTCGCGGCGCAGCCGTTCGCGGGTGAGCGGGCTCATGGTGTGCACGGGCTTGCTGTGGAACCAGACCTCGCCACGCTGCGGCACGAGCTGCCCGGACAGGCACTGGAGGAGGGTCGTCTTGCCGCTGCCGCGCGGGCCGCCGATGGCGAGAATCTCGCCCTCGCCGACTCCGATCGAGACGCCGCTGAGCGCGGGCGAGCCGTTGTGCTTGACGTGCAGGCCGTGTGCCCAGAGCACGTCGTTGTCCGGCGGAGCCACCATGGGCGTACACCTCGGTTCAGATCAGAAATGCCGTGCGGAGTCCCCCTCGGACGAGGGGAAGTCCCTCGTCCGGGGGAACGAAGGCAGGGCCGATCGGTCACAGGGCACGCTAGGTAGTCGGAGCGGGGAGGCCGGACAGTACGCGGCCCCGGGGCGCCCATTCTCACTCGAACGGGCGGCACCGGGGCCGGTGTTGATCACACAGTCAGCTCATCGGAGCCGTGTCGGTTCATCGAAGCCACGTCGGCTCGTCGGATCCCTTCGCGAAGATCACAGCCGCGTCCATGCCTCGGTCAGCACCTGGCGGACTATCGACTCGATCTCGTCGAACGTCGACTGGTCGGAGATCAGCGGCGGCGACAGCTGGATGACCGGGTCGCCGCGGTCGTCGGCGCGGCAGTAGAGGCCGTACTCGAAGAGCTTCTTGGAGACGAAGCCGTAGAGCACGCGCTCCGACTCCTCGTCCGTGAACGTCTCCTTGGTGGCCTTGTCCTTCACCAGCTCGATGCCGTAGAAGAAGCCGTTGCCGCGGACGTCGCCGACGATCGGCAGGTCGTGCAGCTTCTGCAGGGTCGTCAGGAACGCGCTCTCGTGGTCGAGCACGTGCTGGTTGAGCTTCTCGCGCTCGAACAGGTCGAGGTTGGCGAGACCGACCGCGGCCGACACCGGGTGTCCGCCGAAGGTGTAGCCGTGCAGGAAGGTGTTGTCGCCCTTGTAGAACGGCTCGGCGACGCGGTCCGAGACGATGCAGGCACCGATCGGGGAGTAGCCCGAGGTCATGCCCTTGGCGCAGGTGATCATGTCCGGGACGTAACCGAACTTGTCGCAGGCGAACATCGTGCCGAGGCGGCCGAAGGCGCAGATGACCTCGTCGGACACAAGCAGCACGTCGTACTGGTCGCAGATCTCGCGCACCCGCTGGAAGTAGCCGGGCGGCGGCGGGAAGCAGCCGCCCGCGTTCTGCACCGGCTCCAGGAAGACCGCCGCGACCGTCTCCGGGCCCTCGAAGAGGATCTGCTGCTCGATCTGGTCGGCGGCCCAGCGGCCGAAGGCCTCCGGGTCGTCGCCGTGGATCGGAGCGCGGTAGATGTTCGTGTTCGGGACCTTGTGCGCACCCGGCACCAGCGGCTCGAAGGGCGCCTTCAGGGCGGGCAGGCCGGTGATGGACAGGGCGCCCTGCGGGGTGCCGTGGTAGGCGACCGCCCGTGAGATGACCTTGTACTTGGTGTACTGCCCGCGCAGCTTCCAGTACTGCTTGGCGAGCTTCCAGGCCGTCTCGACCGCCTCGCCGCCGCCGGTGGTGAAGAAGACCTTGTTGAGGTCGCCCGGCGCGTGGTGGGCGAGACGTTCCGCCAGCTCCACCGCCTTCGGGTGGGCGTAGGACCACACCGGGAAGAACGCCAGCTCCTGCGCCTGCTTGAACGCCGTCTCCGCGAGCTCGGTGCGGCCGTGGCCCGCCTGGACCACGAACAGACCCGCGAGACCGTCGAGGTAGCGCTTGCCCTTGTCGTCGTAGATGTAGGTGCCCTCACCCCGGACGATGGTGGGGACGGGCGCGTTCTCGTACGAGGACATGCGGGTGAAGTGCATCCACAAGTGGTCGTACGCGGTCTTGCTGAGGTCCTTGGAAGTCACGGCTATCTGGTTCCCCACATATAGGTCTGCTTCTTGAGCTTGAGGTAGACGAAACTCTCGGTGGAGCGCACGCCGGGCAGGGTCCGGATGCGTTTGTTGATCACTTCGAGGAGGTGGTCGTCGTCCTCGCAGACGATCTCCACCATCAGGTCGAAGGAGCCAGCGGTGATCACGATGTACTCGACTTCCTGCATGGCCGACAGCGCGTCCGCGACGGGATCCAGGTCGCCGTCGACGTTGACGCCGAGCATCGCCTGACGCCGGAAGCCCACGGTGAGCGGGTCCGTGACGGCGACGATCTGCATCACGCCCTGGTCGAGCAGCTTCTGGACCCGCTGGCGCACGGCCGCCTCCGAGAGACCGACGGCCTTGCCGATCGCCGCGTACGGCCGGCGGCCGTCCTCCTGGAGCTGTTCGATGATGGCGAGGGAGACGGCATCCAGATGGGGCGTGCCGTTCCTGGACTCGCGGGAGTCCCTGGGGTCTGCGCTTCGACTGGCCACGCGGACACTGTGCACGAGGACTCGACAGTTCCGCAAGGCCCAATCGATGAAATTCGTTGTTTGTGCGGCTTCGGTTTGCGGATTTCGCAGAAGTGGCGGGATCTGGGGGGTTGAAAGCGTCGCGCCACGGACTAGGGTGGTTGTCTCAGCTATTGGACATCCGACAGGAGGGCCGGGCAGTGAGCACCGAGCTGCGTCGTCTGCGCAACTACATCGACGGAGAGTTCCGCGACGCCGCCGATGGACGGACCACAGAGGTGGTCAATCCCGCGACGGGCGAGGCGTATGCCACCGCGCCGCTGTCCGGGCAGGCGGATGTCGACGCCGCCATGGCTGCCGCGGCACAGGCCTTCCCGGCCTGGCGCGACATGATCCCGGCCGAGCGGCAGAAGGCCCTCCTCAAGATCGCGGACGCGTTCGAGGAGCGTGCCGAGGAGCTCATCGCCGCGGAGGTGGAGAACACGGGCAAGCCCACCGGCCTGACCCGCTCCGAGGAGATCCCGCCGATGATCGACCAGATCCGCTTCTTCGCGGGGGCGGCCCGGATGCTGGAGGGGCGCAGCGCCGGCGAGTACATGGAGGGCCTGACGTCGATCGTGCGCCGCGAGCCGGTCGGCGTCTGCGCGCAGGTCGCGCCCTGGAACTACCCGATGATGATGGCCGTGTGGAAGTTCGCCCCTGCGCTCGCCGCGGGCAACACGGTCGTGCTGAAGCCGTCGGACACGACTCCTGCCTCGACGGTCCTGATGGCCGAGATCATCGGCTCGGTCGTCCCCAAGGGCGTTTTCAACGTCATCTGCGGCGACCGTGACACCGGCCGGCTGATGGTCGAGCACCCGACGCCCGCGATGGCCTCGATCACCGGTTCCGTACGCGCCGGCATGCAGGTCGCCGAGTCGGCCTCCAAGGACGTCAAGCGCGTTCATCTGGAACTGGGCGGCAAGGCGCCGGTCGTGGTCTTCGAGGACACCGACATCGCCAAGGCCGTCGAGGACATCTCGGTCGCGGGCTTCTTCAACGCGGGCCAGGACTGTACGGCCGCCACCCGCGTCCTCGTCCATGAGTCCATCCACGACGAGTTCGTGACCGCGCTGGCCAAGGCCGCCGCCGACACGAAGACGGGGCAGCCGGACGACGAGGACGTGCTGTACGGGCCGCTGAACAACCCGAACCAGCTCGCCCAGGTCACCGGCTTCATCGACCGACTGCCCGCGCACGCCAAGGTCGAGGCAGGTGGCCACCGGGTCGGCGAGAAGGGCTTCTTCTACGCCCCGACCGTCGTCTCGGGCGTCAAGCAGGACGACGAGATCATCCAGAACGAGGTCTTCGGTCCGGTCATCACCGTCCAGCCCTTCACGGACGAGGCCCAGGCCGTCAACTACGCGAACGGTGTCGAGTACGCCCTCGCCTCCTCCGTCTGGACGAAGGACCACGCGCGCGCGATGCGCATGTCCAAGGCCCTCGACTTCGGCTGCGTGTGGATCAACACGCACATCCCGCTGGTCGCGGAGATGCCGCACGGCGGCTTCAAGAAGTCGGGTTACGGCAAGGACCTTTCGGCGTACGGCTTCGACGACTACACGCGGATCAAGCACGTGATGACGTCGCTGGACTGACGCGTCGACGCTTCCCGCGCGGAACGCGCCCCGGACGGGAGCAGGTGAACCGTCCGGGGTTCGCGAACGGCGGTACGTGGGAGCGGAGTTGTAGCAGAATCGCGATCATGAGGAACGCGCCCGGAGACGAACGGATCGGCGCCGCCGCCACCTTCGGGCTGCTGGGGGGTCTGGGCCTTGCACGACACGGAGGAACTCGTGGCCCTGCCACGGTGGTTGCGCCGTAACGTGCCCGTGCTGCGCGAGCGGTTTCCAGCCGTACCGGAGGCGGTGTGGCGCAGGGCCGAGTCGGTCGACGAGCGCGAGTTCGCCGTCGCCGTGGCGGTGATGGCGGCGATCGTCACCGCCGCGTCCACCGCGGGCCGGCTCACCGGGGGCCGCTCGGCCTTCTATCAGTCGGCGCTGAACGGCTTCGGACTGCACGGCCTGGTCCACCTCGCCCAGGCGGCCGCGGTGCGCGGCTACACCCCGGCTCCGCGACCTCACCGCTTCTGGTGATCCCGTTCACCCTCTGGGCCCGCGGCAAGCTGCGTCGCGTACTCGGCCGACGGTTCAGGTGAGGAACGTCGCGTTGAGGACCCGTTCGGCCACCGGGTTCATGTCCTCGCTCTTCGCGTCGGTCGCGTTGATCGAGTAGACGAGCGTGCGGGACAGGTCGGGGGTCGTGGCGATCACCGTGCTGTAGCCGGGGCGGGCGCCGGTCTTGAGCCAGAGGGCGACGCCGTCCTTTTCGTAGTACTGCAGACCCGCGCTCATGGTCGCGACGCCCTCCTTGACCTTCGGCAGCGTGAGCATCTCCTTCCTCAGGAGCGGACGCGGGACCACCTTTCCGCGGAACAGCCCGACGAGGAGGCGTTCCAGGTCAGCCGTCGTGGAGATCATGTCGCCCGCCGCCCACCGGTCCGACATGTTCCACTCGGTGGCGTCCACGAGACGGCCGTCGGCGAGTCTCTGGTAGCCGCGGTTGTGAGGGCCGTGGACGCGCGGGTCGGGGCCACCGGGGAAGGACGTGCGCCGCATACCGAGGGGCCTGAAGATCCGTACGGCCGCCTGGTGTTCGTACGAGTCGCCCGTGATCCTCTCGATGAGCATGCCGAGCACGGTGTAGTCGATGTTTCTGTACTGCTGCCGCTCGCCCGGGGCGTAGGGGGCGGGCCCCTTGGCGACGGAGGCGGCCACGACCTCCTCCGGCGTCAGCGTCTTGTAGCGGTTCTCGTAGCCCTCGCCGTTCACATCGCCCAGCGTGGAGCCCGCCTGCAAACCGCTCGTGAAGGTGAGCAACTGCCGTACCGTGATGGGCTTTTTGAAGGCGGCCGACAACAGTCCGGGAAGGT
Source organism: Streptomyces montanus (assembly GCF_005786655.1). Classification (NCBI taxonomy): domain Bacteria; kingdom Bacillati; phylum Actinomycetota; class Actinomycetes; order Kitasatosporales; family Streptomycetaceae; genus Streptomyces; species Streptomyces montanus. The sequence continues at coordinate 18,419 of NZ_VBZC01000052.1, read as the reverse complement.
AGGTCTGAACGTGCCCGTTCAGGTCCACCTTTCCTTCCGCGGCGAGTTGGAGCACCACGGCCGCCGTGACGACCTTGGTCGTGGAACCGGCCCGGAAGCGGCCGTGCTCCAGGGCCGCGCGGCCGCTGACGAGGTCGTGCACCCCGGCGCTGCCGCGCCAACTGCCGTCCCTGCCGCCGACCCGGACGAGCGCGGCCGTCGCGTCGTCGTCCGGCAGCCCGGCGAGCGCGGCGCGCAGCGCCTTGACGTTCGGCCCGGCGGAATCCCGTAAGACGGTCGCGGTCTTGGCGGGGGAGGCCGAGGCGGTTCCGGCCAGGGGGCCGGCCGCCAGGCCCAGGACGACGAGAGCGGCGCAGGCGGTACGGATACGGGCGTGCATCAAAGGCTCCTCAGGGTCGTGGATGCCCTTGATCCTCCGGGCGTACGCCGTGACCGCGAATCGTCGACGAGGAGGGCACACCCCCTGGCCCGACCCTGAGTCAACGGACCTGTGCGACAAGGGTGTTGACAGGGATTTCCCCTAGGGCCGGGTCCTTGCCGCAGAAAAAAACTGTTATCCCGGAAGGCTCTGCTCCGTCTCCTTTGCACACGCGGCACACAAGGCACACACGCCTCCCGCACTCATGCCGCGCACCGCCCAAGACCCCGTCCGTCACAGGAGCTCTTCATGGCAGAGCACAACAAGCACCGGATCAGCCGCCGCAGCCTGTTCCAGATCGCAGGAGGCGTCGTCGCCGCGGGCGCTGTCGGCGGACTGGCGGTCTCGCTGAGCGGCCGTGACGCGGCGGATGCCGCGCAGACCGGCGATGCCGCGCAGACCGGCGGGTCGGCGACGCCCGGCACCACCGGCACGGACGGCGCGTTCGCGCACCCCGGGATGCTGCACAACGCCGAGGACCTCAACCGCGCCAAGGCCAAGGTCGCCGCGGGCGCCGACCCGTGGCTGTCCGGCTGGCAGAAACTGACGGCCAACCGGCACTCCGCGAGCACCTGGAGGCCCAACGCGCAGGCCAAGGTCGTCCGCGGCGGCACCGGACAGAACTACGTGATCCTCTACAACGACGTCCACGCCGCCTACCAGAACGCCCTGCGCTGGAAGATCGCCGGCACCAAGGAGAACGGGGACGCCGCCGTCGCGATCCTCAACGCCTGGTCGGACCGGCTCACGGAGCTCACCGGCAACGCCGACCGCTTCCTGGCCGCCGGAATCTACGGCTACCAGTTCGCGAACGCCGCCGAGTTGATGCGCGGATACGAGGGCTTCGACCTCGAACGCTTCCAGAAGATGATGCTCGACATCTTCCACCCCATGAACGAGGACTTCCTCACCCACCACAACGGCGCCGCTATCAGCAACTACTGGGCCAACTGGGACCTGTGCACCGTCGCGTCGGTCATGGCGATCGGCATCCTCTGCGACGACCGGGCGAAGTTCGACCGCGCCGTCGAGTACATGAAGACCGGTGAGGGCAACGGGTCCTTCCGGAACGCGATTCCGTTCGTCTACGAGGACCAGGGCCTCGCCCAGTGGCAGGAGAGCGGCCGCGACCAGGGGCACACCGTGTCGGGCGTGGGCCTGATGGGCGCGATCTGCGAGATGGCCTGGAATCAGGGCGTCGACCTGTACGGCTACGACAACGACCGCTTCCTGAAGGCCGCCCAGTACGTCGCCAAGTACAACCTCGGAGAGCAGGTGCCGTTCACCAAGTACACCTGGCGCAGCGGGACCGGGCGCGGCAAGTACAACGAGCAGACTGTGATCTCCGACATAGCCCGCGATCAGGATCGCCCGATTTGGGATCTCTTGCACTACCACTACGCCGGCCGCCGCCGGCTCTCCACGCCCTACCTCACGACGATGGCTGAGAATGTGCGTCCGGAAGGCGGAGGCGGCGACTACGGGCCGAACAGCGGCGGCTTCGATCAGCTCGGCTTCGGGACGCTGCTCTACGCCAAGTGACACCGGAGGGGACGTACGTGGACGGGCGTGAGTGGCGCTCCACCATCGCGGCCGCGCAGGCCGGCGACCGGCGTGCCCTCGACGAACTCGTCGAGGGCTGGCTGCCGCTGGTCTACAACATCGTGGGTCGCGCCCTGAACGGCCACGCGGACGTGGACGACGTCGTGCAGGAGACCATGCTGCGCGCCGTCGACAACCTCGGCTCGCTGCGTGATCCGGACAGTTTCCGCTCCTGGCTGGTGGCCATCGCGATGCGGCAGATACGTGACCGGGCGCGGCGGCGTACGTCCGAGTCGCTGTCCGAGGACGCGGCGCACGACGCCGCCGACTTCGCGGAACTCACCGTGCTGCGGCTTCAGTTGGAGGGCCAGCGGCGCGAGGTCGCGGAGGCGGTGCGCTGGCTCGACGACGAGGACCGGGAGCTTCTGTCGCTGTGGTGGCTGGAGGTCGCGGGCGAGATCACCCGGCGCGAGCTGGCCGCGGCCGTCGGTATCAGCCGGCAGCACGCCGCCGTGCGCGTCCAGCGGATGAAGGCACGCCTGGAGGCCGCGCGGGGCATCGTGCGGGCGCTCGACTCGTCCTGTCCCGAGCTGCGTGAGGTCACGGCCCGCTGGGACGGTCGGCCCGACTCGGTGTGGCGCAAGCGTCTGGCCCGGCACATCCGGGGCTGCGGCTACTGCTCGGGGTCGCACGAGTCCGTCGTACCGGCCGAGCGGCTGCTCGTAGGGATCGCGCTCGTCCCGATCCCGGTCGGCTTCACGCTCTCGCTGGCCTTCGGTGGCAAGACGGCGGTCGCGGCCACGACCGTCGGCTGGTCGGCCAAGGTCATCGGCGCGCTCACCAAGCCCGCCGTGGCCATGACGGCCGGGGCGACCATCGTCGCGGGCGGTACGTACGTCGTGACGCAGCCGGCGGACGAGCCGCCCCCGAGGGCCGCCCCCACGGCGTTGAGTACGGCCCGCCCCAAGCCCTCGCCCAAGCCCTCGCCCAAGCCATCCGCCTCGCCCGCACCGTCGCCGCCGCCGAAGAAGGTCGATCTGTACGGCACGGTCGTCGACGCCGTCGACCGGGCTCCCGACCCGAACGCGCGTCCCGCCGACCTGCCCCGCCGGCCCGCGTCCGGCCTCACCAGCAGCGGCGGCCCGAGGACCGTCATGAACCACCGCGGCGACAGCGTGACGCTCAAGGGCCAGGGCTACGTCCTGGTGCGCTGGCAGATCTTGCCGCAGTACCGGCCGGGCGGGTTGGTCATGCCGACCTGGACCGGTCTGCGGGGCAAGCTCTTCCACGTGGCGTCGGGCGGCGGCCGCCGGATGGACGACCCCCTCGGGGGCGACGACGGCTCCGTCACCGGCATGGGCGGGCCGGACATCGGCTACGCCGTCCTGCCGTCCGGAACCCAGCAGATGTGGCAGAACGAGTACTTCTACGTCGACGGCACCGTCACCCTCACCCAGAACGAGCGGGGCTGCGACTACAACATGACCGTCTTCCCGAGGAGCTGGGACGACATGAACAAGGACGTCATGACGGGCCCCGACCAGGGCGCGATCCGTTACGGCCTCGTCCGCGACAACGGCAAGGACACGGCGCCGGTCCCGCAGTACCTCACCCGCGCGAAACCGGAGGATCCGGCGACGGTGCCTCAGAAGTCCCAGGTGGCCGACTAGTTGCTCGTCACCTCGCGCAGTGAGCACAGCGTGTCGATGCGGTTCGTCGTGATCGAGTCGACGCCCGCGTCGAGCAGCCGTCGCATGGAGCGGCGGGTGTCGGGTGTCCAGACCGACAGCAGGTAGCCGTCGCGGTGGACGCGGGCGACGACGTTCCGGTCGACCAGGCTGAAGCGGTAGTTGAGCCAGCGCGGGCGTATCGCGTCGAGCAGGGCGGGGCGCGGCGGCGCGAGCGTCGTCCAGGTGAGGGCGATCTCCGCGGCGGGGTCGGCCGCGCGGACGGCGAGCATGGTCTCGGCCCCCGCGCTGTAGTACACCCGCTCGTCGGCACCGAGATCACGGATGACGTCCACGATCCGGCGTACCGCCCGGGGGTTCGCGGCGCCCGGCAGGTCGACCATGAAGCGGCCGTGGTCGGTCGCCTTCAGGGCTTCCTCCAGGGTGGGAACGCCGCCGGCGGTGAGCCCGCGCACCTCCTCCGCGGAGAGCGAGAGCAGCGGCCGGTCCTGCTCCCACAGCCGCTTCAGGGTCGCGTCGTGCAGCAGCACGGGCACGTCGTCGCGGGTCAGCCGGACATCGAACTCGACCGCGTCCGCGCCCAGGTCGAGCGCGGAACGCAGCGAGTCGATCGTGTTCTCACGGACGCGGTAGGGGTCGCCGCGATGGGCCACGGCTGTCACGGTGCGCATGGGCCCATTGTGCTGGCTCGGGCCCTGCCTGTTCAGCCGCACCTGTTCAGGGCGCGAGCCACGTGGAGGTGTATGTGTCGATCTCGGCGGTGATCCTCGCCTTGCCGGCCGGATCGAGGAACGACGCGTCGACGGCGTTCTTGGCGAGCGCGGCGAGACCCTGTTCGTCGAGGTCGAGGAGCCGGGCGGCCACCGCGTACTCGTTGTTGAGGTCGGTGCCGAACATCGGCGGGTCGTCGGAGTTGATGGTGACCAGCACGCCCGCGCCCACCATCTCCTTCAGGGGGTGCTCGTCGAGGGTGCGGACCGCGCGCGTGGCGATGTTGGAGGTCGGGCAGACCTCCAGGGGGATGCGGTGCTCGGCGAGATGCGCGAGGAGCTTCGGGTCGCGCGCGGCACTCGTGCCGTGTCCGATGCGCTCGGCGCGCAGCTCGCCCAGGGCGTCCCAGACGGTCTCCGGCCCGGTCGTCTCGCCCGCGTGCGGAACCGAGCGCAGGCCGGCCGCGATCGCGCGGTCGAAGTACGGCTTGAACTGCGGGCGGGATACGCCGATTTCGGGCCCGCCGAGCCCGAAGGAGACGAGTCCCTCGGGGCGGATCCTGTCGGTGGTGGCGAGCCGGACGGTTTCCTCGGCGGCCTGGAGCCCCGCCTCTCCCGGGATGTCGAAGCACCACTGCAGGACGGTCCCGAACTCGGTCTCCGCCGCCTTGCGGGCGTCCTCGATGGCGTCCATGAAGGCGACTTCGTCGATGCCCCGGCTGACCGAGGAGAACGGGGTGATGGTCAGCTCCGCATAGCGGATCTGCTGCCGCGCCATGTCGCGGGCGACCTCGTACGTCAGGAGCCTTATGTCCTCCGGGGTGCGGATGAGGTCCACGACCGACAGGTACAGCTCGATGAAGTGGGCGAAGTCCGTGAACGTGAAGTAGTCGACGAGGGCCTCGGGGTCGGTCGGCACCTTGGTGTCGGGGTGGCGGGCGGCCAGTTCGGCGACGATGCGCGGGGAGGCGGAGCCGACGTGGTGCACGTGGAGTTCTGCCTTGGGCAGTCCGGCGATGAAGGCGTGCAGGTCACGGGCGCCGGATGTGTCGCGTGCGTCGCCTGTGCCACGCGGGTCGAGGCGGTCGGTCAAGGGTTCCTCCCCGGGGAACGGCGCCCGGCCGGTGTCCGGCAGGGCGCGGGTGATCGGCTGATCGGTGGTGCGGGATCATCGTAGGCTGCGGCCCATGGGCGTGGGGCTCGGGCCGTAGCATGACGGAACGTACGACAGAGGGGACTCCGCGCATGTCCGACGACGCGCAGACGCCGGGTGCGCCGGAGAACGGTGACCCGGACCCGTGGGCTCCGCCCGAGCGCCGGGTGCCGACGGCCGGTGCCGCGACGCCAGAACCACAGGACATGGCTCCCCGTCCGCGGGTTCCGCTGGACAAGCCCGGCGCGGAGCCGAGCGGCACCCCGGGGCCGTCCTCGGTGCACGACCAGCAGACGGTCACCTCGCTGCCGGGCGCGGACATACCGAACCCGCCGGGTACGGGCATGCCGTCCGCGCCGAGCCCTCAGCCGTGGGCCAACCCCGTCGCACCCCCCGCCGCCTCCGCCCCTGGCAACCCGTTCGCGCCACCCGGCGGCGCCCAGCCCGGCAGCGCCTACCCCGCTCCCGGCGGCGCCTACCCCGCTCCCGGCGGCATGCCCCCGAACACGTCCGGTCACAGCAATCCCTTCGCCGCGCCGGGCGCCGGCGGTGAGCCCGTCCCCCCGCCTCCCATCTCTCCCGACGGCCCCGGCCAGGTGCCGTACGGCTACGGCTACCCGGGACAGCCCTACTACCCCTCCGCCCCCGGAGGCGGCCCGGGCTACGGCTGGCCCGGGATGCCCATGGCCCCGAGCAACGGGCTGGGCACGGCGGGGCTCGTGCTCGGGATCATCGCGGCGGTCGGCTTCTGCCTCTGGCCGCTGGCCATCGTCGTGGGCATCCTCGCGGTGATCTTCGGCGCGGTCGGCCGGGGCAAGGCACGCCGGGGCGAGGCGACCAACCCCGGCCAGGCCCTGGCGGGGATCATCTGCGGAGCCGTGGGCATCGTGCTGGGCGTGGCCGTGGGCGTGCTGGTGATCGTCGGCCCCGGCCTGTTCGGTGATGACGGAAGCAGCGACTCCGGCACCGGCGACGACGGCTTCAGCACCTCGCTCGTCACCGAACGCTGAGCGCCAACCGCTCCCGCGCCGCCATCAACGCGAACCCCAGCAGGTTCGGCCCCCGCCACCGCTCCGGATCGTGTGCGCGCTCGTCGTCCGCGGCGAGCCCGATGCCCCACACGCGGTCCACCGGGCTGGCTTCGACGAGGACCCTCCCCCAGCCTCCGGCCGGGGGGTTCCCCGTCTCGCTTCGCTCGCCTGTGCCCAGCAGAAACGCCTGGAGCTCGGCATGGGCGGCGAACTTGTGCACGCTGCCCTCCACCACGATCCCGAACCGCTCGCGCTCCCATATGGACTCGTCGAAGCCGCGCACCAGCCGCCCCGCCTTCTTGGCCTCGGCGGGATGCTCCGCGGCGAGCACCCGCCGCTCGGCCTCCGCGTCCTGGAACAGCCGGGCCTTGGCGGCCATCATCCAGTGCTCCGCCGTCCCGTACTCCACCCCGTCCACCGTGAACGGCGACGGCCACCACTGGCTCAGACAGCTCGCGCCCACCCGGCCGTCCGGCCGCGGCCGGTGCCCCCAGAAGTGCAGGTACTTGACCCTGCCCCCGGCCCGGACTTCGCTGGTCAGGGCCGCCCACGACTCGATCTTCCCCATACCGCGAGTGTGGCACCCACCACTGACAGTCCGTCCCGGTTTTCCGGGTGGACTCGACACCTTGTCGACAGATTCCGTCGCGTAACCAAAAGGCAACAACGGAATCACTTGTTGAGTGGGGTCTGCTCTGTCAGGATCGGCACTCAAATCGAGCCGGAGCCACGTCGGCCCCGCAGGAAAACGCGGCCGACGGCGGAGGAGAGCTACATGGTCGACCCGGGGCACAGCACGCGCGCCCAGGCACAGGAGTACGTGCGGGAACACTTCGCGGCCGGCGCGCAGTACATAGCGGGCCGTCCGGCCAGGGGCACCTCCGGCCACACCCACGCGGTGGTCGACCCGTCCACCGGCGAGCGCGTGTTCACGTACGAACTGGCGGGCACCGAGGACGTGGACGCCGCCGTCGCCGCCGCCCGGGACGCGTTCCCCGGCTGGTCGGCCGCGACGCCGGGCGAGCGCTCGGACGCCCTGCACCGGTTCGCCGCCGTACTCGCCGACCGCGCCGAGGAGTTCGCCCGCGCCGAGTCCCTGCAGTGCGGCAAGCCCCTCAAGCTGAGCCGGGAGTTCGACGTCCCGGGCACCGTCGACAACACCGCCTTCTTCGCGGGCGCGGCCCGGCACCTCCAGGGACAGTCCGCGGGCGAGTACTCCGGCGACCACACCTCGTACGTACGCCGTGAACCCATCGGTGTCGTCGGATCGATCGCGCCCTGGAACTACCCCCTCCAGATGGCCGCCTGGAAGGTCCTGCCGGCGATCGCCGCGGGCAACACCATCGTCCTGAAGCCCGCCGAGCTCACCCCGCTCACCTCACTGCTCTTCGCCGAGGCCGCCACGCGCGCGGGGATCCCCGACGGCGTCCTCAACATCGTCACCGGTACCGGCAAGGAGGCCGGCGAGCACCTGGTCGCGCACCCGGACGTGGCGATGACGTCCTTCACCGGCTCCACAGCCGTCGGCAAGCGCGTCGCCGAGGTCGCCACCTCCACCGTCAAGCGCCTCCACCTCGAACTCGGCGGCAAGGCCCCGTTCGTGGTCTTCGACGACGCCGACCTGGACGCCGCCGTGCACGGCGCCGTGGCGGGCTCGCTCATCAACACCGGCCAGGACTGCACGGCCGCCACGCGCGCGTACGTGCAAAGGCCCCTCTACGAAGAGTTCGTCTCCCGGACGGCCGACCTCATGGCGACCGTCCGGCTCGGCGACCCCTTCGCGCCGGACACCGACCTCGGCCCGCTCATCTCGCACGGCCAGCGCGACCGCGTCGCCGGTTTCGTCGACCGGGCACGCTCCTCCGCGCGCGTGGTCACCGGCGGCGAGATCCCTCATGGGTTCGAGGACGGCGCGTACTACCTGCCCACGCTCATCGCCGACGCCGCCCAGGACAGCGAGATCGTGCGGTCCGAGATCTTCGGCCCGGTGCTGGTCGTGCTGCCCTTCGACAGCGACGACGAGGGCATCCGGCTCGCCAACGACACCCCCTACGGTCTCGCCGCCTCCGCCTGGAGCCGTGACGTGTACCGAGCCAACCGCGCCACCCGTGAGATCAGGGCGGGCTGCGTATGGATCAACGACCACATCCCGATCATCAGCGAGATGCCGCACGGCGGCTACCGGGCGTCCGGCTTCGGCAAGGACATGTCCGCGTACTCCTTCGAGGAGTACACCCAGATCAAGCACGTCATGTTCGACAACACCGCGGTGGCCGTAAAGGACTGGCACCGCACCGTCTTCGGGGACCGATAGCAGCACACTGGCCGGCCGTCCGACCCGCGGCCGCTCACCCTCCGGAAAGGGCACCACGAGCATGGAGCAGTACGAGCCCGACCGCCTGTCCCCGGCCCGACTCGCCGCCGTGCGACGCGGCTTCGGGAGTGGCAGGGCCTCACTCACCCGCCGGTCGGTGCTGCGCGCTGCCACCGGCGGCGCGTTCGCCCTCGGCGGGATCGGGAGCTTGAGCGCCTGCGGGATCCCCGCGGCGAAGAACACCGCGGGCGTCTCGTCCGAGGACCACTCGGCCGAGGAGAAGCGGATCAACTTCTCCAACTGGACCGAGTACATGGACGTCGACGAGAGCGAGAAGCACCACCCCACGCTCGACGCGTTCACCAGGCGCACCGGCATCAAGGTCAAGTACACCGAGGACATCAACGACAACGTCGAGTTCTTCGGGAAGATCAAGCCCCAGCTCGCGGCGGGACAGGACACGGGACGCGACCTCATCTGCGTCACCGACTGGCTGGCCGCCCGGCTGATCCGCTTCGGGTGGGTCCAGAAACTGGACCCGTCCAACCTGCCGCACGCGTACGCCAACCTGTCCCAGCAGTTCCGCACCCCCGACTGGGATCCGGGACGCGCGTACTCCTACCCCTGGACCGGCATCTCCACGGTCATCGCGTACAACAAGAAGGCGCTGGACGGCGAGGAGGTGAAGTCCGTCTCCGACATGCTCGACAACCCCAGGCTCAAGGGGCGCGTCGGCTTCCTCTCGGAGATGCGCGACAGCATCGGTATGACGCTGCTGGACATGGACAAGGATCCGGCGAAGTTCACCGACGACGACTACGACGCGGCGATCGCCCGCCTCCAGAAGGCCGTCGACAACAGCCAGATCCGCCGCTTCACCGGCAACGACTACACGTCCGACCTCAGCAAGGGGGACCTCGCGGCCTGTATCGCCTGGGCCGGAGACGTCGTCCAGCTCAAGGCGGACACCCCCGACGTCGACTTCGTCATCCCGGACAGCGGGTACCTGACGTCGACCGACAATCTTCTGGTCCCCAACAAGGCGCGCCACAAGACCAACGCGGAACGGCTCATCGACTACTACTACGAGCCGCGGCCCGCCGCCGAACTCGCCGCGTACATCAACTACGTGTGCCCCGTGGACGGTGTGAAGGCCGAGCTCGCGAGGGTCGACCCCGACGCGGCGAACAACCCGCTGATCATTCCCGACGCGGCCATGGCCGCCAAGTCGCACTCCTTCCGCTCCCTGAGCCAGAAGGAAGAGACGGCCTACGAAGAGAAGTTCGCCAAGCTGACCGGGGCGTAACGCCTCCGGCGGGCGCGGCTTCGGGTGTTCGGGCCGCCCGCCCGTTACCCCGAGCGGCACCGGCCCCGCCGCCCGCAACGCCTGACCGCCGCTGTATCCGCGGCCCCGCCCGGGCCGGCCACGAAGCCCACCCCGACATCCAGGACCACACCATGACGAAAGACCGCGGCGGCGACGTCCGCCTCTCCGGGATCAGCAAGACGTACGGCTCCTTCACCGCCGTCCAGCCGCTCGACCTGACCGTGCCCCAGGGATCGTTCTTCGCCCTGCTCGGTGCGTCGGGCTGCGGCAAGACCACCACCCTGCGCATGATCGCGGGCCTGGAGGAGCCCACATCGGGGACCGTGTCCCTGGGCGACCAGGACGTGACCCGTCTGCCGCCCTACAAGCGGCCCGTGAACACGGTCTTCCAGTCGTACGCGCTCTTCCCGCACCTCGACATCTTCGAGAACGTCGCCTTCGGACTGCGCCGACGCGGCATCAAGTCGGTGAAGAAGCAGGTCGAGGACATGCTCGACCTCGTCCAACTCGGTGAACAGGCCCGCAAGAAGCCACACCAGCTCTCGGGCGGCCAGCAGCAGCGTGTCGCCGTCGCCCGCGCGCTGATCAACCACCCCAAGGTGCTGCTCCTCGACGAGCCGCTCGGCGCTCTCGACCTCAAGCTGCGCCGCCAGATGCAGCTCGAACTCAAGCGCATCCAGACCGAGGTGGGCATCACCTTCATCCATGTCACGCACGACCAGGAGGAGGCCATGACCATGGCCGACACGGTCGCCGTGATGAACGCGGGCCGAGTCGAGCAGCTCGGCTCGCCCGCCGACCTCTACGAGAACCCGCAGACCACGTTCGTCGCCAACTTCCTCGGCACCTCGAACCTCATCGAGGCCGAGGTCGACACCCGGAGCGGCGACGAGATCGTCCTCACGGCGGGCGGCGGCAAGCTCACCCTGCCCGAGGCGCGGTGCTCCGCGCCCACCACGACCGGCGGCAAGGTCGTCGTGGGCATCCGCCCCGAGAAGATCACCCTCACGCACGCCGACGACGCGGGCGAGATCCCCGAAGGACGCAACCGCATCACCGGGAAGATCGCCGACACCAGTTTCATAGGCGTCTCCACGCAGTACGTCATCGACAGCCCCGTCTGCCCCGAGTTCGAGGTCTACGCCCAGAACATCGACCGCGACCCCCGGCTCGTCCCCGGCACCGAGGTCGTCCTGCACTGGAGTCCGGCGCACACGTTCGGTCTCGACGCGGCCCAGTCCCTGCTCGCCGGGACGGTGGGCTCCGCCGGTGTGGAAACGGCGGAGCCGGAAGCAGGGGTGACCGTCCGATGACGACCCTCACCGAGGCGCCACCGCCTCTCGCGCCCGGCCCCGCCGCCACCACCGGGAAGCCCCCGCGCAGAAGAGGCCGCCTCACTCCGTACTGGCTGCTCCTCCCCGGCATCCTCTGGCTGCTGCTCTTCTTCGCGCTGCCGATGGTCTACCAGGCCTCCACGTCCGTGCAGACGGGATCCCTGGAGGAGGGCTACAAGGTCACCTGGCACTTCGCGACCTACTGGGACGCGTTGTCCGCGTACTGGCCGCAGTTCCTGCGCTCGGTCCTCTACGCCGGCACGGCCACGGCCCTGTGCCTGCTGCTCGGCTACCCGCTCGCGTATCTGATCGCGTTCCGTGCGGGCCGCTGGCGCAATCTGATCCTGATCCTGGTGATCGCGCCGTTCTTCACCAGTTTCCTGATCCGTACGCTCGCCTGGAAGACGATCCTCGCGGACGGCGGCCCGGTCGTCGGCGCCCTGGGCTCGCTGCACCTGCTGGACGTCACCAGCGCGCTCGGCATCACGGCCGGGGACCGCGTCCTGGCCACGCCCCTCGCGGTGGTCTGCGGTCTCACCTACAACTTCCTGCCGTTCATGATCCTGCCGCTCTACACCTCGCTGGAGCGCATCGACGGACGGCTGCACGAGGCGGCGGGCGATCTCTACGCCAAGCCCTTCACGACGTTCCGCAAGGTGACGTTCCCGCTGTCGATGCCGGGTGTCGTCTCCGGCACGCTGCTGACCTTCATCCCGGCGAGCGGTGACTATGTGAACGCCGATCTCCTCGGGTCCACGGACACCCGCATGGTCGGAAACGTCATCCAGACCCAGTTCCTGCGAACTCTCGACTATCCGACGGCCGCGGCCCTCTCGTTCATCCTCATGGCCGGGATTCTCCTCATCGTCACGCTCTACATCCGCAAGTCCGGGACGGAGGATCTGGTCTAAATGACCTTCGTACGCTGGTTCAAGCGCCATCTCGTCGTCATCGCGGGCCTGTTGACCCTCGGTTATCTGCTCCTTCCGAACGTCGTCGTCACGGTGTTCTCCTTCAACAATCCGAAGGGGCGCTTCAATTACGAGTGGCAGCAGTTCTCCACGGATGCCTGGACCGATCCATGCGGGGTCGCCGACCTGTGCGGTTCGCTGTCGCTGAGCCTGCGGATCGCGGCCTGGGCGACGCTCGGCGCGACGGTTCTCGGTACGCTGATCGCCTTCGCGCTCGTGCGCTACCGCTTCCGCGCGCGGGGAGCGGTCAACTCGCTGATCTTCCTTCCGATGGCGATGCCCGAGGTCGTGATGGCCGCCTCGCTGCTCACGCTCTTCCTCAACATGGGCGTGCGGCTCGGCTTCTGGACGATTCTGATCGCCCACATCATGTTCTGCCTCAGCTTTGTCGTGACGGCCGTCAAAGCGCGCGTCATGTCGATGGACCCGAGCCTGGAGCAGGCGGCGCAGGACCTGTACGCGGGCCCGCTGCAGACGTTCCTCAGGGTCACCCTGCCGATCGCGGCCCCCGGAATCGCGGCGGGCGCGCTGCTCGCCTTCGCGCTGTCCTTCGACGATTTCATCATCACCAATTTCAACGCGGGCGCGACCGTCACCTTTCCCATGTTCGTCTGGGGTTCGGCACAGCGCGGAACTCCCGTTCAGATCAACGTCATCGGTACGGCCATGTTCATCGTCGCCGTGCTGCTCGTGCTGTCCGGCACGGTCATCGGCAATCGCCGCAGGCGGCACACGGCATGAGCGCCATGACCCGTTGGACGAAATCCCTTTCCGACGCCCAGCCGGTCCCGTACTGGCTGGACGACCCCGGCAGACCCCACCCCGAGCCGGCTCTCACCACCGCCGAAAGCTGCGACCTGCTCGTCGTCGGCGGCGGCTACAGCGGGCTGTGGACCGCGCTCCTCGCCAAGGAACGCGATCCGCGGCGGGACGTGGTGCTGGTCGAAGGCCGTGAGGCGGGCTGGGCCGCCTCCGGCCGCAACGGCGGCTTCTGCGCGGCCTCGCTCACGCACGGCCTGGCCAACGGCCTCGCCCGCTGGCCGGACGAGATCCACCAACTGCAGAAACTGGGCGCCCGCAACCTCGACGAGATCGAGGCGACCGTCGACCGCTACTCCCTCGACTGCGACTTCGGGCGCACCGGCGAGATCGACGTCGCCACCGCGCCGTACCAGGCCGCCGGACTCCGTGCGTGGTACGAGGAGCTGGTGCGCCACGGCCTCGCGGACGGCATCGAGTACCTGGACGCCGATGCCGTACGTCAACAAGTCGACTCACCGACCTTCCTCGGTGGCCTCCACGACCGCCACGGCGTCGCGCTCCTGAACCCGGCCCGACTCTCCTGGGGCCTCAAGCGCGCCTGCATCGGCCTGGGCGTCCGCGTGTACGAGCACACGCCCGCGCTCACCCTGCGGGCGCACGGCGCCGGAATGGCCGTACGCACTCCGTACGGCAGCGTCCGCGCCCGCCGGGTCGCGCTCGGTACCAACATCTTCCCGAACCTGGTCAGACGGGTCCGCCCCTACACCGTCCCGGTCTACGACTACGCGCTGATGACCGAGCCGCTCACCACCGACCAACTGGCTTCCGTGGGCTGGCGGAACCGCCAGGGACTCGGCGACAGCGCCAACCAGTTCCACTATTTCCGGCTGTCGGCCGACAACCGCGTCCTGTGGGGCGGATACGACGCGGTCTATCCGTACGGCGGCAGGGTGCGTGCCGAGTACGACGACCGCCCGGAGACGTACGCGAAGCTCGCCGGGCACTTCTTCACCTGCTTCCCGCAGCTGGAGGGTGTCCGCTTCACACACGCGTGGGGCGGCGCGATCGACACCTGCTCCCGCTTCTCGGCCTTCTTCGGTACGGCACATCGGGGACGGGTCGCGTACGCGGCCGGCTACACCGGGCTGGGCGTGGGGGCGACCCGGTTCGGCGCGGACGTGATGCTCGACCTGCTGGCGGGGGAACGCACCGAACGTACGGCCCTGGAAATGGTCCGCAAGAAGCCGCTGCCCTTCCCGCCGGAGCCCTTCGCCTGGACGGGGATCGCGCTCACCAAGTGGTCGCTGGCGCGGGCGGACGCCCACGACGGCCGGCGCAATCTGTGGCTGAAGACCATGGACCGGCTGGGGCTCGGTTTCGACAGCTGACGGCGCGTGGTCCGCAGCGTGATCCACCGGCGTGCGCCCAGCTCGAAGACCGTCACCGGGTCACCACCAACAAGTCGCCGGAACCGCGTAATGCCCGGCCGGGACCCCTCTCTCTCCAATGACGCGAACCGCGTCGGCACGAGAAAGAGAGGACCCCTGATGACTGAGGCGAAGACGGCGGTCGAGTGGCTCGCTTCGGTGGCTCCGCACCCCGAGGTCTGCCGCTGGGAATGGGACCACAGCCCCCTGGGGGTCACGCTGCTGCCGGCGGGCAGGCTGTGGGACGTACTCATCCTGCCGGGCGAGCTCGGCATCGCCACGCTCGACGTACTGACGCGGGTCATCGACCAGCCGGGGCCGGTGCTCGTCGATTTCGGCGACGCCCGGACGGGGTTCTTCGTGCCGCCGGGTACGGCGGCACGCTGGCTCGGCACGGGGGTGCGCGCCGCCGGTCTCGGCACCTGGATCGTGGTGCCGTGTCCGGGCCGCTCCACCGGCGGCACCCGCTGGCTGGTCCCGCCGGACGGCTCGGGCACGCTGACGGATCCGGCGCTGCTGGAACTGGCGATGCACGAGGCGGCGGCCGCTCTGGCGAGCGGCGAAGGGTTATGAGCCGCCCTGGCGTCGGCCGCCTGTGCGGCCGACGCGGTGCAGGAACACGGTGAGCGTGATCAGCAGCATCGCGCTCAGGACTAGGCTTCCCGCCACGTCCAGCGGCCAGTGGTAGCCGCGTCGGATCAGACCGAAGCCGACGGCGACGACCAACACCACACAGGCGATGGTGAGTTCGCGGCGGACGTAGGTGTCGCGCAGCCAGGGAAGCAGGAGCAGGACGGCCGCCCCATAGGCGACGGCGGCCGTCGCCGTGTGGCCCGAGGGATAGAAGCCGTCGCCCTCCATGCCGGGTGGGCCCGCCCGGCCGACGACCGCCTTCAGCGGGGCGATCAGAGCCGGTACGGCGGCCAGGGCGACCAGGGCCGCGAGCGGCGGGAGCCACCAGCGGGGCGTACCGGCGCGACGCGCGCGCCAGGCGACGTACGCGAGGACCGCGACCAGCACCGGGACGGCGACGATGAAGTTCCCCAGGTCCGCGAGGAACTCGGCGGCGCCGCCCGGGAGACGGCTGCCCGTGATCGCACGCCCGAGGCGCTCGTCGGCGCGGCGCAGCGGAGTGTCGACGGCCGCCTGCCAGGTGAGGAACGCGAAGAGAAGGGCCAGACCGCCCAGAAACAAGGTCGGCCGCCCCGGAACAGGGGGGGAAGTTCCGAGACGGCCGTCCAGACCGGGTCGTCGCACGCCCCGGGGGGTTTGGGGCGGGCGACTGTCCGATCGGTGAGGAGATCTGAAGCCGGAAGCTCCAGTTGTGTGCGCGATGGCACGACCAGGGTGAGGCTGGGGAGGCCCCGACCTGGTGTCACCCACAGTCCCCTGTGGGCGGGGTGTATCTCTCATCTGGGTAGAACTTACGACAGGGGATCGGCCTCCGACAGACGGATAGGGCACCCGTCATGCACCTCGCACACGTTCTTCACATGCCCTGCTCCTGGCTTCCGCTACACCGGAACCAGATGCGAGAGGCCCTGCTCAGATGCGGGTGAAGGCCTGCTCGAGGATGTCGAGCCCCTCAGTGAGCAGATCCTCGCCGATGACCAGCGGCGGCAGGAAGCGCAGCACGTTGCCGTAGGTGCCACAGGTCAGGACCAGCAGGCCCTCCTGATGGCAGGCCTTGGCGAGCGCGGCGGTGGCCTCGGGGTTCGGCTCCTTGGTGGCCGGGTCCTTCACGAGCTCGATGGCGATCATGGCGCCGCGGCCCCGGACGTCGCCGATGATGTCGTACTTCTCCTGCATGGCACCGAGACGCGCCTTCATGACCGTCTCGATGTGCCGCGCCCTGGACTTGAGGTCGAGCTCCTTCATGGTCTCGATCGAGCCGAGGGCGCCCGCGCAGGCGACGGGGTTGCCGCCGTAGGTGCCGCCCAGGCCACCCACGTGCGCGGCGTCCATGATCTCGGCGCGGCCGGTGACGGCGGCCAGCGGCAGCCCGCCCGCGATGCCCTTCGCCGTGGTGATCAGGTCGGGGACGATGCCCTCGTCCTCGCACGCGAACCACTGACCGGTGCGGCAGAAGCCGGACTGGATCTCGTCCGCGACGAACACGATGCCGTGGTCCTCGGCGAACTTGCTGAGCGCGGGAAGGAAGCCCTTCGCCGGCTCGATGAAACCGCCCTCGCCCAGCACCGGTTCGATGACGATCGCGGCCACGTTCTCCGCGCCGACCTGCTTGCTGATCTGGTCGATGGCCTGCGCGGCGGCCTCGGGGCCGCAGTTCTCGGCACCGGTCGGCCAGCGGTAGCCGTACGCCATCGGCATGCGGTAGATCTCGGGCGCGAACGGACCGAAGCCGTGCTTGTACGGCATGTTCTTGGAGGTCAGCGCCATCGTGAGGTTCGTACGGCCGTGGTAGCCGTGGTCGAAGACGACGACGGCCTGGCGCTTGGTGTACGAGCGGGCGATCTTGACGGCGTTCTCGACGGCCTCGGCACCGGAGTTGAACAGCGCGGACTTCTTGGCGTGGTCGCCGGGGGTGAGCTCGGCCAGCGCCTCGGCGACGGCCACGTAGCCCTCGTACGGCGTGACCATGAAACAGGTGTGGGTGAAGTCCTGCAGCTGGGCGGAGGCGCGGCGTACGACGGCCTCGGCGGACGCGCCGACGCTGGTCACCGCGATGCCGGAGCCGAAGTCGATCAGCCGGTTCCCGTCGACGTCCTCGATGATCCCGCCGCCCGCGCGCGCGGTGAACACGGGCAGCACGGACCCCACACCGGCCGCGACCACGGCGGTACGGCGGGCCTGCAACTCCTGCGACTTCGGGCCGGGGATGGCGGTGACGACGCGGCGCTCCTGCGGAAGTGCGCTCATGAGGGGCTCCCTGGGGTCGTGCGGACGGGTTCTTCGCGCAATCGGCTTCTTCGCGCAATCGGCTTCTTTCCTCGCAGGCTAGGGCCGGGGACGGGGAGTGGGCATGCTCCATGTGGGTGTTGTCGGGACCTCGCGTTGTCCGCCGTGGACATTGCGGCGGCTCCGCGGTCGGGCCCCGCCCGGCCGGGTAAGCGGTGAACTCCCCTTGCGGGGGCATTAGATTGGCTCGCTGATGGTGAATGGAGCAGCTGGTCAGGGAGCGGGAGCGGGAGCGATGGACAGCGACGGTACGCAGGACGCACGGGGCACACATGCCGATCGTGTGCCGCGCCCGGCGGCACCGCCTCACGTGCCGCCGCGGCCCACGCAGGCACCGGGCGCGCCGCCGCTGCCGGACGGATCGCAGTTTCTGGCGTGGCTGCGGACCCACCGGCCCGAGGCGGCGCCGGGCGTCTGGCGGTTCGGGCACCGGCCGCGGCCGGACGAGGAACCCGAGGTCATCCCCACCCGGCAGCTGCTCAGTGGCGCGCTGATCGCCTTCCTCGTGGGGTGGCTGATCTGGTCGCTGCTGTGGAACGGCTACCTGGGCGGCTGGTGGGTCCTGCCGCTCGAACTGTTCACACCGGATTCCTGGCGTCACAGCGGGGACCAGGTCGCCAACGCCTTCCTCTGGTACGGCTACTACACCGTGATCGCCCTGGCCATCATGGTGGCCGTCGGGCGGCTCGGCCGCTGGGGCGAGGTGTGGCGCCGCTTCGGGCCGCCCGCCTGGCGCCGGGCCGCGCCCACGACCGAGCGGCCGCCCACGCCCGAGGAGGACCCCGCCCAGTGGCCCCAGCTGCGGGCCGCCGGAGCCACGGAC